>NZ_JAZDCH010000003.1:0-84440 GCF_036311905.1 Brachybacterium sp. J153
CCGGGAACCCCCCCCCCCCAGTTCCCCCCCGAACCAACCGAGGGTCGAGTCGGCGGGCGCCGTCGTGTCCGGGGCGGAACAGCCCCGCCCGGAGCGGACCGGACCTCTCCGGGTCGGAACCGTCCTGTCCGGGCCGTTCCGCGGTGGTCTGGAGCGGTCCGCAGTGATGCCGGTGCCCGGTGAACTCCCCGTGAACGTGCGATGGCACACGTCCGAGGGGTCTCGCCTGGACTCGGCGGCCGGGTCGTCCTAGAGTTATCGATGTCGCCGCGGGGTGGAGCAGTTCGGTAGCTCGCCGGGCTCATAACCCGGAGGTCGTAGGTTCAAATCCTGCCCCCGCTACGAGTAAGGCCCCTTCTCAGCAGAAATGCTGAGGAGGGGTCTTTTGCTGTGCCCCCAGAGCCGCTCCACGGCGTCTGAGGGAGCATGTTCGGTGCAGGATGCTCCCTGAGGCGCCGCTACAGCGCGACGGGACCCCGGGGTCAAACGGGGAACATCCAGACGGCGGGGCCCAGGGCCAGGTGGGGGTCGGCGGGTCGCTCACCGTCGCGTCCCCCCGATGGCAGGATGTGCGCATGACCACGACGTCCGCGCCCACGCCTCGCACCCTCCTGTTCATCGGGGACTCCATCACCGACTGCGCTCGCGCCGAGGATCCGGCGGGTCTCGGCTTCGGCTACGTCCGCCTCCTCGCCGAGCACTTCGCGGCCCATGAGCCGACGGCCACCGTGATCAATCGCGGCATCAGCGGAAACAAGGCCCGGGACCTCCGCGCCCGGTTCGACGCGGACTGCCTCGACCTGAACCCGGACGTCGTGACGATCTACGTGGGCGTCAACGACGTGTGGCACGGCTTCACCAGCGGCGACGGCGTCAGCCACGCGGACTTCGAGCGGGACTACCGCTTCCTGCTCGACCAGCTCTCGGCGACCCGCCCGGGCGTCCCGGTGCTGCTCGTGGTGCCCTTCGTCGCCGATGTCGACGAGGAGAAGGCCGGGTATCACGGGGAACTCGACAAGAAGGTCGCGATCATCCGCGCCCTCGGCAAGGAGTTCGGGGCCGCGATCGTGGATCTCGAGGGGGTGCTCGAGGAGGCGTGGCGCGTGGGCCACACCCCGGCGAGCATCGCCGAGGACGGCGTTCACCCGACGATAGCGGGCCACCGCCTGCTCGCGGATGCGTGGCTGGACGTGTTCCGCACCGTCGACCACACCCTCGCCCGCTCGCGCTGACGCTCACCCGCCCGCTGCTCAGCGCAGCGGGCCGGTGACGTCCACGGAGAGGAAACCCCGGCGGAAGGTGCGCGCGTCGATGCGCAGCACCCGACCGGGCCGCACCGGATTGCGCAGCAGCACGTGGCCGGTCGTGGCGTCGGCGCCGACCACGGCGAAGACGTGGCTGGGCGGCAGCGGACCCTGAGTGGTCCCGACCCGCGCACTCAGCGGATGGGTCGACGCGGCGATCGCCCGGCCCTTCTCTCGCCACGCGAGGATCTGCTCGGCCGAGGGGAGCCGCAGCTGCGTGCGCACCCGCTCCCCGAGCAGCAGCTCGAGGCCGAAGCGGGCGAAACCGCGCTGCAGCATCCCGTACCCGCCTGCGACGTGTACCGCCACGGCCTTCTCGAGCACTCCGGCCCAGCCCGGGTTCGCGCCTTCGCGGCGTGCGTAGAGAAAGGTGCCATCGGCGCCGACCGGCATCCGTCGATCCACCACGATCGGCTCGGCCACGGCGGGCAGGCGCACCGCGACCCGGCCGTCCTCCTGCACCGTGAGCAGGTCCGTGAGGCGCTCGGGTGCGGTCTCGTGGATCGCGAGCATCGAGGCGATCACCCAGCAGTCGCCGAGCTGCCCCTGCTGGGGGCGGAGGGGCCGAGGGGAGTCCAGCGGGCCACTGTCCCAGCGCCATCCGACGGCGCGCGGGCCGGGCGGCGGATCCGCCAACCCCGTGCTCCGCTCCTCCCGCTCCTGGAACGCGAGAGCGCGCGCCCGCCCGGTGTGGGCGAGCGCGCGCAGGCTGCGGCGCCAGGTCCGCACGCGGGGACGGGGGAGGGGTGATCCTTCGGTGCTCATCGGCTCCTCCTCCCGTCCCGCGGGTCGGGTCAGTGGGCGGCCGTGGGGGTGATCGTCTGGCCGGTGCGCTCCATGACATCCGCGAACCAGGGCTGCTCGATGTCGAAGGCCTTGTGACCGGCGACCCGCTCGAACTCGACGGCGCGCAGCACGTTGCCGCGCTCCTCGTCGTGGCCGATGAGGCCCGAGCCGCCCTCGAGGGCGACCTGCACGGCCAGGTCGGTCATCGACTTGATCAGGCGCAGGTCCTCGGGGTTGGCCTTCGCCGACCGCGAGAAGTAGCCGGACTTCTGGACCATGACCTTCTCGGCGCCGAGCTTCTCGGCGAACTGCTTCGCGAACCACTGGCCGGGGTTGATGGTGTCGATCTTGACGTGGCCGAAGGGGTCCTTCTCCGGCTCCTCGCCGCGGGCCTGCATCTCGGCGACGATCTCGGGGATGCCCGCGCCCTCGGACAGGAAGATGTTCACGTTGCCCACCTCGTCCATGACGGTGCGGAGGCGCGCCGCCTCGGCCTCGATGTCGAGCGCCAGCTCGGGCAGGAACACGGCGTGCACGTCCCACTTCTCCGGGGCGAGGCCGATCTCGGGCAGCCACTCCTGCTTCGCGTGCCAGTCCTGGTAGTAGGCGGCGGCCTGGGCGGTGAGATAACCGCAGGCGCGGCCCATGATCTCGTGGACGATCAGCATGCGCGGGTTCGAGCCGTGCTCGGCGATGATGTTCTGCGCGAAGATGCTGGTCTGCTCCGCGGCGGACATCGCACCGAGGGACTGACGGATCGGCACGATGTCGTTGTCGATGGTCTTGGGCAGGCCCACGACCTGGAGCGGGTAGTCGTTGTCCGCGAGGTACTTCGCGAGATCCGCGGCGGTGGTGTTGGTGTCGTCGCCGCCGATGGTGTGCAGCACGTCCACCCCGTCGGCCTGGAGCTTCTTCGCGGCGACCTCGAGGGCGTTCTCACCCTCGGCGATCAGGCCGCGCTTGACGAGGTCCGCGGTGTTGGTGAGCTTCACGCGCGAGTTGCCGATGGGGGAGCCGCCGAAGTCGTGCAGCAGGCCGGCCTTCGCGCGGACCGTCTCGTCGACGACGATCTTCTCGTCGGAGAGCAGGCCCCAGTAGCCGTGCTTGTAGGCGATGATCTCGACGTCCGGTACCAGCTCGTTGTACCGCTCGATGAGGCCGCCGACGGCGGAGGACAGGCACGGGGCGTAGCCCCCGGCGGTGAGCAGTGCGACGCGCTTGACGGTCATGAGGCGAATCCTCCGAGAGTCCGGGAACGGGCGCGCGAGAGGGCAGGGGTTTCTCCCGACCTCCTCGCGACGCTGGGTCCGCTCATCGTAGCGAGGCCGCGCCGGACACGTCGCCGCGCCGGTCCCGACGGACGCCGTTCACCTTCTCGTCACAGTGAGGTGATGGACTTCTCGACGTTCCTCCTCGCCATCCGACGGTGCGCGCTCGCGCCCCTCCCGCCCCCAGTGCGCTCGCGCGAGGGCCGGTGGACCCTGCAGAAAGGCCTGCCCATGTCCCGCACCTCCCGTGCACCCCGTCCCCTGATCGCCCGCCTCGGCGCCCTCGCCGCGTGCGGCGCGATCGGTCTGACCGGCGCGCTCATGCTCCCCGCCCTCGCCGCCCCGGGCGAGTCCCACGGCGAGGCCCCGTACTTCACCCGCGTCGCGACCCTGCCGGCGTACGCGAACTCCGACGTCTCCGCGTCGGCGGTCGCCGAGATCTCGTCGGTCAGCCCCGACAGGATGACCGTGTACTCGACCGACGCCGGCGGCGGCCGCGTGGGCATCACCGACATCTCCGACCCGTCGAACCCCCGCCCCCTCGGCGGCGTGGACGTCGAGGGGGAGCCCACCTCGGTCTACGCCCTCGAGGACTACGTGCTCATCGTCGTGGACACCACCGACGGCGAGTTCACCGACCCCTCGGGCCACGTCTCCGTGCTCGACGCCGACACCCACGAGGTGATCCGCACCATCGAGCTCGGCGGGCAGCCCGACTCGATCGACATCACCTCCGACGGCTCCGACGCGTACATCGCGATCGAGAACCAGCGCGACGAGGAATTCACCCCCGAGGGCCTCGAGGAGGGCGACATCCCGCAGCAGCCCACCGGCTGGCTCGCTCACCTCGACCTCTCCGGTGACGTCGAGGGCTGGGACGTGGAGCGGATCGAGCTCGCAGGGCTGCCCGGCCTCACCGCCGCGGAGGACGCCGAGCCCGAGTACGTGAAGGTCAGCCCCGACGACTCCCGCGTGGTCGTGACCCTCCAGGAGAACAACGCCCTGGCCGTCATCGACGTCGCCTCCGGCGAGGTCCTCATGTCCTTCTCCGCCGGCTCCGCGACCGTCGAGAACGTGGACATCGAGGAGGACGGCGACATCACCCTGACCGAGACGATCACCGAGGAGCGCGAGCCCGACGCGATCGCCTGGATCGACGACACCCATGTCGCGACCGCCGACGAGGGCGACTGGCTCGGCGGCTCGCGCACCTGGACCATCTTCGACGTCACCACCGGCGAGGTCACCTGGAACTCGGGCTCGCAGATGGACCACCTCGCGGTCGAGATCGGCCAGTACCCGGAGAAGCGCTCCGACGCCAAGGGCACCGAGCCCGAGGGCATCGCCGTCGCCCGCTACGGCGACCGCACCCTCGCCTTCGTCGGCTCCGAGCGCGGCAACTTCGTCGCGGTCTACGACGTGACCGACCCGTCGGCTCCCGTGTACCAGCAGGCGCTGTCCTCGACCCCCGGCCCCGAGGGCCTGCTGCCCATCCCGGAGCGGAACCTGCTGGTCGTCTCCTCCGAGGAGGACGACGCGGAGGCCGGCGTGCGCGCCACCGTCCAGGTCTACGAGCTCGGCGCCGCGACCGACGAGGACCGCACGATCGTCTCCGGCCCCGACGCCGACGGCCTGCCGATCACCTGGGGCGCGCTCAGCGACATGTCCGCAGTGCCCGGCGCCGAGGGCGAGTTCGTCTCCGTCAGCGACTCGGGCTACACCACCTCCGCGATCTTCCGCATCGACGCCTCCGCGACCCCGGCCGTGATCCGCGAGCGGATCGAGCTGACCGGCGAGGACGGCTCCCCGCTCGAGTCCGATCTGGAGGGCGTCACCGCCCTCGTCGACGGCACCTTCTGGGTCGCCTCCGAGGGCGCCCGCGAGGACGACGGCACCTGGGAGATCCAGAACTCGCTGATGCACGTCGACGCCGACGGCCAGGTCCTCGAGACCGTGCTGCTGCCCGAGGACGTAGCGGACGGCCTCGCGAGCCGCGGCTTCGAGGGCGTCACCATCGCCGAGGACGGCGCGGCCCTGTACGCCGTGATCCAGGGCGTCGTCGACGGCGACCCGGAGAACAGCGCGCGCATCGCCCGCTACGACCTCGAGGCCGGCACCTGGAGCTACTGGGGCTACGAGCTCCAGACCACCGCGGTGGACGGTGACAGGATCGGGCTCTCCGCCATCGCGGACCTCGGCGACGGCCGCTTCGCCCTGGTCGAGCGGGACTCCCTGAACGGGCCCGACGCCGCGCTGAAGTCCGTCGTCACCGTCACCCTGCCGGGTGAGGGGGCGGCCGCCGGTGAGGCGCTGCCCCTCGCAGAGACCGTCGGCGAGCGCTACGACCTGCTGCCGCTGCTCGAGTCCACGAACGGCTGGACCCAGGAGAAGGTCGAGAGCCTCGCGGTCACCGCGTCGGGCGAGGTCTACATCGTCACCGACAACGACGCGCTCGACGACGCGAACGGCGAGACCCTCTTCGCCCGCGCCGGCTTCGTCGGCCCGGAGGGTGTGCAGGCCGAGGCACCCGCGGACGACGATGACGAGCAGCCCACGGAGCCGGCGGAGCCCACCGAGCAGCCGACCGAGCCGACGCAGGAGCCGGCCGCTCCCGCCGAGGAGCCCACCACCCCGGCGGCGAGCGACGGCGGCTCCGACGACAATGCAGCTGGCGGCACCGGCGGCTCCAGCAATGGAGGCACCGGATCCGAGCAGTCGGCCGATGGCTCCCGTCCGGGTGCTCTCGCCCGCACCGGCGCCCAGGGCGTCGTGGCGCTGGTCGCCGGGGCGCTCGGCCTGACCGCGCTGGGCGGCGGCGCGCTCGCCCTCCGCGCCCGTCTGCGCCGCTGATCCCGCCCGCGGGAGCAGTTCCCGCGGAACGACGCAGCGTCCCGGTCCCCGTCGTGGGGGCCGGGACGCTGTGCGTTCGGGGGCGGATCGTTCAGTGGGCGCGTCCGGGAGCAGACCCGGGGCGACTCGGGGCGCTCAGTCCTCGCCGGTGAGCGCGGCGAGGACGTCCTCGTGGAGCAGACCGTTGCTCGCGACCGCGCTGCCGCCGAAGCAGCCCGGCTCGCCCTCGAGGGAGGTGAAGCGGCCGCCCGCCTCGGTCACGATCGGCACCAGCGCGGCCATGTCGTGCAGGGCCAGCTCGGGCTCGCAGGCGACGTCCACGGCTCCCTCGGCGACGAGCATGTAGGACCAGAAGTCGCCGTAGGCGCGGGTGCGCCAGAAGCGCTGCATGAGGTTCAGCATCTCCCGCAGCCGCTCGCGCTCGGCCCAGCCGTGCAGCGACGAGTAGGACAGCGAGGCCTCCTCGATGCGGTCCACGCCCGAGACCTGCAGCCGCGTCGCGCTGCTCAGCCGGGAGCCGGTCCAGGCCCCGGCGTCCGTCCCGCCCCACCAGCGGCGCCCGAGGGACGGCGCGGAGACCAGACCCACGACGGGGCGGCCCTCCTCGATGAGCCCGATGAGCGTCGCCCAGACGGGCACGCCGCGCACGAAGTTCGCGGTCCCGTCGATGGGGTCGATCACCCACTGCCGGGGCGAGGACCCGGTCGAGCCGAACTCCTCCCCGATCACCTGGTCGCGGGAGCGGGAACGGGAGAGCTGGGCGCGCACCAGCTGCTCGGCGGCGCGATCGGCATCGGTGACCTCGGTGAGGTCCGGCTTGGTGGAGACCTCGAGGTCCTGCGCCTTGAAGCGGGACATCGTCAGCTGGTCCACGGCATCGGCGAGCACGTGGGCCAGGCGCAGGTCATCGGCGTAACGGCTGGACATGGGGCTCAGCCTAGGGGGAGGACCCCGCGGTGACCGGGAGCGACGCGGGGGCGGCGGCGCCGAGGCGTCCTCCGGGCGGGAGGGGGAGAGCTCCGAGCGGCCGACGGCGGACGGTTCAGAGCGCCCAGGGGTCGTTCTTCCGCAGCGCGACGGCGAGCCGGCGGAAGGAGGTCAGCCGGGCGGGGCCGGCGCTGCCCGCGGCGCCCGCCTCGACCTGCTCGTCGAGCGCGCAGTCCGGGGCGTCCTCGAGATGGGTGCAGCCGCGAGGGCAGGACTCCGCGAGGTCCGCGAGGTCCGCGAAGGCGTCGAGCAGCTCGTCGGGGTCGACGTGGCCGAGTCCGAAGGAGCGCACCCCGGGGGTGTCGATCACCCAGCCGCCGGCGCCCTCGGGCAGGGGCATGGCGAGCGCCGAGGAGGAGGTGTGCCGGCCACGACCGGTCACGTCGTTCACGTGGCCGGTGGCCCGGTCGGTGCCGGGCACGAGCGCGTTCAGCAGCGTCGACTTGCCGACCCCGGAATGGCCGATGAGCACGCTGACCCGCCCCGCGAGCCGCTCGCGCAGCGCGTCGAGCCCGTCGATCCCGCCCGCGGCGGTGCGCTCGGTCACCACGTGCTCGAGGCCGAGCGGGGCGTAGGTGGTGAGGAAGTCGTCGGGCGAGCGCAGGTCCGCCTTGGTGAGCACCAGCAGGGCATCGATCCCGGCGACGTACGCGGCGACGAGGCAGCGGTCGATCATGCCGCCGCGCGGCTCGGGGTCGGCCAGCGCGGTCACCATCACCATCAGGTCCACGTTCGCGACCAGGGGCCGCTCGGTGGGGTCGTCGTCGTCCGCGGAGCGGCGCAGGAAGGAGGAGCGCTCCTGGATCCGCACGATCCGGGCGAGGCTGCCGTCCCGGCCGGAGGTGTCGCCGACGAGCCCCACCAGATCGCCGGGGACGACGGGGGAGCGGCCGAGCTCCCGGGCCCGCATGGCCGTGACCTCGCGGGGCGAGTCGGGGCCGTCCTCGACGACGGTGCGCCAGCGGCCCCGGTCCACGGAGACGACGCGCGCGGTGATCGCGTCGGCGTGGGCGGGACGGTCCTTCGTCCGCGGGCGGGAGCCGCGCCGGCTCGGCCGTACGCGGACGTCGGACTCGTCCCAGTCGCGTCGCGACCTGCTCACGCGTTCCCGTTCGCCGGCATCTCGGTGTGCAGCATCGACAGCCACATGCCCTCGAAGTCGGGGAGGGTCTTGCGGGTCGTGGCGATGTCGACCACCTGCACGTCCGGGACGCGCAGCCCGATGATCGCTCCCGCGGTCGCCATGCGGTGGTCCTCGTAGGACTCGAAGACGTCGCCGCGCAGCGGGCCCGGGGTGATCTCCAGCCCGTCCTCGAGCTCGACGGTGTGCGCCCCGATCTTGGTCAGCTCGGTGGCGAGAGCCCGCAGCCGGTCGGTCTCGTGACCGCGCAGATGCGCGACCCCGGTGATCCGGGAGGGCGAGTCGGCGAGGGCCGCGAGGGCCGCGATGGTGGGCACGAGCTCGCCGACGGCCGACATGTCCGCCTCGAGCCCGTGGATCGCCCCGCTGCCGCGCAGCGTCATCGCCCGGCCCTCGCGGAACACCTCACCGCCCATGCGGGTGAGCAGGTCGCGGTAGGCATCGCCGGGCTGGGTGGTCGAGCGGGGCCATTCGTCGATCGAGATGGTCCCGCCGGTCACGAGGGCCGCGGCGAGGAAGGGACCCGCATTGGAGAGGTCGGGCTCGACGGTGATGTCCAGGGCGTGCACGTCGCCGCGGCTGACGGTCCACACCGGGCGTCCCAGCTCGTCGCGGTGCGCCGCGGCCTCGATACCGACTGCCTGGAGGGTCTCCAGGGTCATCTCGATGTGCGGCAGCGAGGGCAGCGTCTCGCCGGTGTGCACCAGCTCGAGATCCCCCTCGCCCCTCGCCCCGACGAGCAGGGCGTTGGAGACGAACTGGCTCGAGGCGGAGGCGTCGAGCAGGATCCGACCGCCCGCGAGCCGACCGGTGCCGTGGACGGTGATCGGCAGGTGCCCGGGCACGCCGTGCTCGGTGACCTCGACCCCCTGCTGGCGCAGCGCGTCGATCACCGCGTGCATCGGTCGGACCAGCGCCGCCTCGTCCCCGGTGAAGCGCACGTCGCCGTGGTGGAGCGCGGCGAGCAGCGGCACGAAACGCATCACCGTTCCGGCGAGGCCGGCATGGATCTCGATCGGCTCCGCGGGCTCGACCGTGGCAGGGGGGATCGGCGTGATCCGGAGCGAGTCGCCGGCCACCTCGAGGGTCGCGCCGAGCCGCTCGAGGGCGTCGCGCATCAGGCGGGTGTCGCGGGAGACCAGCGCTCCGCGCAGCTCGGAGGGACCCTCCGCGGCGGCGGCCAGCACCATCCACCGGGCGGTGAGCGACTTCGAGCCCGGAACGCGCACCAGGGCGTCGACGGGCCCGTCGGCGACGGGAGCCCGCCAGAGCACCTCGGAGGCCACGGTCAGCGCTTCTGGTCGGCGAGCTGCTTCTGCGCGGTCTGCACCGCGTCACGAGCCTGCGCCTCCAGCTTGCCGGCCTTCTTCTCGAGGCCCTTCTGCGTGGCGGCGGCCTTCTTCTGGCTGCGCTCGACGAACTTGTTCACCTGGTAGCCGAGGGACGGACGTCCGTCGTGGTCCACGGCGGCGAGGAGCAGGCCGCCGAGCAGACCCGCGTCGGTGAGGATCGACTGGATCTCGGTCACCCGCTCCTCCCCGCGCAGCTGCAGCACGTTGCGGCGACCGGCCCAGCCCACCGAGGTGGTCGCGAGCAGCGCGAGGGCGGCGAGGCGCGGGTTGCGGTTGGTCGCGTAGAGCACGCCGGCGCCGGCGGCGACCACTCCCGAGACGCGGATGATGGTGCGCGCGTCGACGAAGGAGGGCAGGGAGGTCTTGGCGAGGCTCGCGTCCGCCGCGTCGAACGCCGGCGGGTAGACCTCGATCTCCCGCTCCGGGCGCAGGGCGGTGCGCACACCCTCGAGGATGAAGGGTGCAGCGAGCAGGGGACGGGCGATGCGGCGGACCAGGGCCATGGTGTCCTCACGTTCTGGGCGTTCTCGGGCGGAGGCGGCCGCAGGGCCGACGGACGGCGTCGGCGGTCGCCGGGTCCACACTACCGCGCACGCGTGATCCGCAGGACAGCGGGAACACACCCGGGACCCCGGACGTTGAGTGTGAGGACGAGACAGGACGAGACAGGACGAGAGAGGACGAGGAATGACCGCAGCGGTGCTCCCGCAGCCCTCCCCGTGTCGCGACGCGCCATCGACCGCCCGCGCAGCAGGCCTGCCTGACGTAGGTTGGGACGCGATGAACGCGACCGACCCCGCTCCCTCCGATCTACTCGGACCTCAGGGCACTCCCGACCCTCAGGGACCTCAGGGCTGCCCGCACACCGAGGTGCCCGAGCCCACGGCGGACTCCGAGACCGCGGAGCCCTTCGACTTCGAGGCCGAGGCGCTCTCCCACGTCGACTCCCTCTACGGCGGCGCGCTGAGGATGACCCGCAATCCTCATGACGCCGAGGACCTCGTCCAGGAGACCTTCATGAAGGCCTTCCGCGCCGCGGACCGCTTCACTCCCGGTACCAACATGCGTGCCTGGCTGTACCGGATTATGACCAACAACTACATCTCGACTTATCGCAAGCAGCAGCGCCGCCCCAAGGAGGCGTGGACCGACACGGTCGAGGACTGGCAGCTGGCCGAGGTCGAGTCGCACAGCTCGCGGGGCCTGCGCTCGGCGGAGAACGAGGCGCTGGACCACCTGCCCGACTCCGCCGTGAAGGAGGCGCTCGGCGAGCTGCGGGACGACTACCGGATGGCGGTCTACCTCGCCGATGTCGAGGGCTTCGCCTACAAGGAGATCGCGGAGATCATGGACACGCCCATCGGCACTGTCATGTCCCGCCTCCACCGCGGCCGCGGCCAGTTGCGCGAGAAGCTGACGGACTATGCGGTGACCAGCGGTTACCTGCGCCCTGCGCGCGAGAACGAGACAACGACCGGCCGCGCCGATCGGGAGGAGGAACGATGAGCGAGGACCGCACCGGGGTGACGCCTGACGCCGAGACCGCGCGGGAGGCGCGCTACCGTCTGGCCGAGGCCCTCGACGGCGAGCTGCCGCGCGAGACAGTCGATCGCATGCTCGACCACGCCGCGGGCTGCGTCGAGTGCCATGACGAGATCGAGCGCCTGCGCCGACTCAAGGAGCTGGTGCGCCGCAGCTGCGTCGACCGCGCCCCGAGCACCCTGCGGGAGCGGATCGCCGTCCAGTGCCGCACCGTGTCGGTGACCAGCCGCGCGGACGGCACCGCCGCCTCCGTGCGCATCACCACCACGCGCCGGGAGATCACGGGTCCCTGAGCCGAGCTGCCCCGCAACAGAAGACCGGAGGCTCCTCCCCGAATGGGGAGGAGCCTCCGGTCTTCTCGCGCAGGGCGCGATCACGGTCAGGCGTTGGGGCGCTTGCCGTGATTCGCGCCGCTCTTGCGACGGGACTTGCGCTTGCGGCCTCGCTTGCTCATCACGATCTCCTTCCTCACCCGGGTAACCCGACGATTGTGCCACAGTGCCGTCGGAGCACCGAGGGTCCTTCTCTCACCGGCCCCGCGATGGGGCGCACCTCACGCGGAGGTGCCCAGCCAGCTCCCGAAGCCGCCGTGCAGCACGAGCCAGGCCATCAGCCCGTATCCCGTCTGCCCGGGATGGTCGCCGCCGGAGCGCGCGATGTCCGACTCCCACTGGTCGTGGCCGGAGAGCCCGCCGACCGTGTCGATGTAGGGCACCCGCCGGCGCGAGCAGACGTCCTCGAAGGCGGCGGACAGCTCGCGGACCCCCGCGGTGGTGCCCGCATCGCGGCTCGGCGGCGGGCCGACCACGAACACCGGGACGCGCAGCCGCTCGAGGCCGTCGAGGACCTTGGCGAGGTTCAGTCGGGAGCGGGCCAGGGACAGGCCGGAGGCGACGTCCGCACGGCCGAGGGCCAGGACCACCTTGTGCTCGATGCTGCCGTCGGCCTGTGCCTCGGCGTCGGTGCGCAGCCGCACCTCCTCGTCCCACCGCTCCGCGAGCGCGGCGGACGTCTCGCCCGGCAGGGCCGCGGTGAAGACGTCCACCCGGTTGTCCGCTCCCTGCTCGCTGGCCACGGCCCGACCGAGCCAGCCGAGCACGCGGGCGTCCCCGACGCCGGCGAGCAGCTCGTCGCCGAGGGCGATCAGACGGATCCGGGACTCCGCGGACGGAGCGGACTGCGTGGGCACGGACTGCACCGAGACCTCCAGGGGTGGGGATGGGGACGACCACTGTAACGGCGGGCTGCGGCGAGGGGCGAACCCTTGCCGCAGTCCGCCGTCAGCTCAGGACTCGAAGGCCCGCACGAGCAGTTCCTCCTGCTCGCGCTTGTGGGTCGAGGTGGAGCCGGTGGCCCGGCGAGGCCGAGGCGGGACGGGCGACGACCTTCAGCGTGCGACCGACGGAGACCGCGAAGTTCATGGCCATGAACCCCCAGGCGCCCTGGTTCTCCGGCTCGTCCTGGACCCACACCAGCTGCGCGTCGGGGTAGGCGGAGAGGATCGAGGCGAGCTGCTCGGCGGGCAGCGGGTACAGCTGCTCGACCCGCACGATGGCGGTGTCCTCGGCGCCGATCTGCTCGCGGCGCGCGACCAGGTCCCAGTAGAGCTTGCCCGAGACCAGCAGCACACGGCGCACCGCGGCGGGATCCGCGGTGGTGTCCGGCAGGACCGGCTCGAAGGTACCGGTGGTGAAGTCCTCGATCGGGCTGACCGCGGCCTTCAGGCGCAGCATCGACTTCGGGGTGAAGACGATCAGCGGCTTCTTCGGCTCGGTGAGCGCCTGCTTGCGCAGCAGGTGGAAGTAGCTCGCCGGGGTCGAGGGACGGGCCACGCGCATGTTGTCCTCGGCGCACAGCTGCAGGAAGCGCTCGATGCGGGCGGAGGAGTGGTCCGGGCCCTGGCCCTCGTAGCCGTGGGGGAGCAGCAGCACCACGGAGGAGTTCTGGCCCCACTTCTGCTCGGAGGAGGAGAGGAACTCGTCGATGATGGTCTGCGCGCCGTTGACGAAGTCGCCGAACTGCGCCTCCCACAGGACGAGCGACTCGGGGTTCTCGACCGAGTAGCCGTACTCGAAGCCGAGCGCTGCGAACTCCGAGAGGGAGGAGTCGTAGACGTTGAAGCGCGCCTGATCCTCGGACAGGTAGGACAGCGGGGTCCAGGTGTCGCCGTTCTCGTGGTCGATGAGCACGCTGTGACGCTGCACGAAGGTGCCGCGGCGCGAGTCCTGGCCGGCCAGGCGCACGCGGGTGCCCTGCATCAGCAGGGAGCCGAACGCCAGCAGCTCGCCGAACGCCCAGTCAACGCCGCCCTCGACGGCCATCTGCTCGCGGCGCGAGAGCACCGTGGCGAGCTTGGGGTGGACCGTGAAGCCCTCGGGGACCTCGCCGTGCGCCCGTCCGATGCGCTGCAGGACGGAGGCGTCCACCGCGGTCTCGACCGGCTCCGCCGGGCCCGAGGACCGCTGGGCGGCCGGCAGCTCCAGGCCCTGCACGCTCTCGGACGGATCCGCGTCGGAGCTCGAGCGGTTCGCGGCGAAGGCCTCGTCGAGGTGCTGCTGGAAGTTGCGCACCAGGCCCTCGGTCTCCTCCTCGGTGAGATCGCCGCGCTCGATCAGGGCCTCCATGTACAGCTTGCGCGTGGAGGGCTTCTCCTGGATCAGGCGGTACATCTCCGGCTGGGTCATCGAGGGGTCGTCGCCCTCGTTATGACCGCGGCGGCGGTAGCAGACCATGTCGATGACCACGTCGCGGTGGAACTTCTGGCGGTACCGGAAGGCGATCTCGGCGACGCGCACGCAGGCCTCGGGGTCATCGCCGTTGACGTGGAAGATCGGCAGCTGTGTCGACTTCGCGACGTCCGTCGAGTAGTACGAGGAGCGGGACGAGTCGGGCAGGGTGGTGAACCCGATCTGGTTGTTGATGATCACGTGGATCGTGCCGCCGGTGCGGTAGCCGCGCAGCTCCGAGAGGTTCAGCGTCTCGGTGACCACGCCCTGGCCCGCGAAGGCCGCATCGCCGTGGACCAGCACGGGCAGCACCGGGAACTCCTCCGGCCGTTCGAGGCGGTCCTGCTTGGCGCGCACGATGCCCTCGAGCACGGGGTTGACGGCCTCGAGGTGCGAGGGGTTCGCGGCGAGGTAGACCTTGGTGGTCTCGCCGTCGTGCGAGGTGTAGGTCCCCTCCGTGCCCAGGTGGTACTTGACGTCGCCCGAGCCCAGGGTCTGGCCGAAGTTGCCCTCGAACTCCTGGAAGATCTGGCCGTAGCTCTTCCCGGCGAGGTTCGAGAGCACGTTGAGGCGGCCGCGGTGCGACATGCCGATGCACACCTCGTCGATGCCCTCGTGTGCGGCGCCGTGGAGGACCGCGTCGAGCATAGGGATGACCGACTCGCCGCCTTCGAGGGAGAAGCGCTTCTGGCCCACGAACTTGGTCTGCAGGAAGGTCTCGAACGCCTCCGCGGCGTTGAGGCGGTCCATGATGTGCGTGTGCTCGGCCTTGTCGAAGGCGCGCCGCGGGGTCTCCATCTCGCGCTGCAGCCAGGCCCGCTCCTCCGTATCGGAGATGTGCATGTACTCCACGCCGATGGACCGGCAGTAGGCGTCGCGCAGCACGCCGAGGATGTCGCGGAGGGTCATCTCCTCCTTGCCGCCGAGGCCGCGGGTGGGCCAGGTGCGGTCGAGGTCCCAGAGGGTGAGCCCGTAGGTCTCGACCTCGAGATCGGGATGGCTGCGGACTTTGTAGCGCAGCGGGTCGGTGTCGGCCATGAGGTGGCCGCGCACGCGGAAGGAGTGGATGAGGTCCATGACGCGGGCGAGGCGCTCGGACTTCGAGTCCTTGAAGGGGTTGTCCGGCACCCAGCGGATGGGCTGGTAGGGCAGCCGCAGCGAGGCGAAGACGCGGTCGTAGAAGCCGTCCTTGCCCAGCAGCTTGTCGCTCATCCGCTTGAGGAACTCGCCCGAGGCGGCGCCCTGGATGATGCGGTGGTCGTAGGTCGAGGTCAGGGTCATGACCTTGGAGACCGCGAGCTCGGCGAGGGTCGCGGGGCTCGCGCCCTGGAACTGCGCGGGGTAGTCCATCGCGCCGACGCCGACGATGACGCCCTGGCCCTGCATGAGGCGCGGGATCGAGTGGACGGTGCCGATGCCGCCGGGGTTGGTCAGCGAGACCGTCGTCCCGGTGAAGTCCTCCATGGTCAGCTTGCCGGCGCGGGCCTTGCGCACGACCTCCTCGTACGCCTTCCAGAACCCCTGGAAGTCGAAGCGCTGGGCGGCCTTGATGTTGGGGACCACGAGCCCGCGGGAGCCGTCCGGCCGGGGCATGTCGATGGCCAGGCCGAAGTTGACGTCCTCGCGCTGGAGGAGGAGCGGCTTGCCCTTCTCGTCGACCGAGAAGCCGTTGTTCATGTCGGTGATCTCGGTGATCGACTCGATCATCGCCCAGCCGATGAGGTGGGTGAAGGACACCTTCCCGGCGCGATTGCGCTTGAGGTGGTTGTTGATGACGATCCGGTTGTCGAAGAGCAGCTTGACCGGCACGTCGCGCACGGAGGTCGCGGTCGGCACGGCGAGCGACTCGTCCATGTTCCGCACCACGGCGGCCGCGGGGCCGCGCAGCTTCACGGCAGTGGGCTCGCGCACCTCGACGGCCGGGATCTGCGCGGTGGTCGTGGGGACCTTCGCGGGGCGGTCCGAGGTGGTCGAGACGGCCGGGGTCGCGGGGGAAGCGTTCACGGGGGCGGGGTCCTTCGCGGTGGGGGTGGTGGCCGGCGCGGGCGTCGCCGGGGCCGGATCGGCGGGAGTCGCGTCGGCGGGAGGTGAGTCAGCGGGCTGCGGGTCGGCCGGTGCCGTCCCGGCAGGGGCCGCGGCGTCGTGATCCTCCGGGACGGAGGTCGCAGCGGCGGACGCCGCGGTGGTGGGGGCCGCGCCGTCGGCGCCGGTCCCGGTCGGCTCCTGCGACGCTGCAGGGGCCGATGCCGTGGGGGAGGAGCTCACGGGAGACGACGGACCCGTGGCGGCGAAGTGCTCCGCCCAACTGGGGTCCACGCTCGAGGGATCCTCCGCCCATTGCTCGCGCAGTGCATCCACGAGCCATTGATTGGGGCCGAACTCCGGGGTTCCGGAGCCGTGTGTCTGCTGTGACACTCTGAGATCGCCAGCCTTCTCGAATCGAGCGGTACGGATGCGTCCAGCCTAACGGAGCGGGCGCGACCAGGTGGTGCGCACGGAGGGCCTACCGACGGCCTGCGGGGTGGGGGTCGTCACGTGGGCGCGATCACGTCGGGTCGTCGGGCAGGACGACGCGGATTAGGGAGGAGCGGCCGTCCTCCGCGGCCTCGCTGCGCGGGTCGTCGAGGACCTCGATCGTGCCGCCGTGCAGTCCCACGGCCCAGCGGGCGATCGCGAGGCCCAGCCCGGTCCCGCCGGAGGAATCCGAGCGCCCTCCGCGCTGGAAACGCTCGAACACGCGGTCGCGGTCCTCCCGCGCGATGCCGGGCCCTTCGTCGTGCACGTCGATCAGCACCCCGTCGTCGGCCGCGGTGCGCGCGGCGCCGACACGGATCCGACCCCCGGCGGGCGAGTGCCGCGCGGCGTTCTCCAGCAGGTTGTGGATCACCTGGTGCACGCGGGCGGCATCGGCGAGGACCCGCAGGTCCGGCGGCTCCACCTCGACGGTCCAGCGCACATCGCGCCCCCCGGACGCCAGGGCGGCGGAATCGACCACCTCGTGGAGGAAGGGGGTCAGCTCGATCTCCTCGAGATCGAGGTCGATCACGCCGGCGTCGAGCCGGGAGAGGTCGAGCAGGTGGTCCACGAGCAGGGAGAGCCGCTCGGTCTCCGACAGGGCGACGGAGAGCGCGGCCAGGTCGGGCTCGGTGACCCCGTCGACCAGGTTCTCGAGCTGGGCCCGCAGACCGGCGACCGGGGTGCGCAGCTCGTGGGAGACGTTCGCGACCAGGTCCCGGCGCATGCGGTCGGTCTGCTCGAGCTCCGCGGCCATGGCGGAGAAGGCCGAGGCCAGCTGGCCGACCTCGTCCCGGCTCGTGGTGCGGACGCTCTGCGTGTAGTCGCCGCGGGCCATCGCCTGCGCCGCCCGGGTCATCTCCCGCAGGGGCGAGGTCATGCCGCGGGCCAGGACCTGGGTGAAGACCAGGGCGATGAGGACGACCAGCGGCAGGGCGAGCAGCGGCTCGATGCCGGCCCGGATCGAGACCTGGGTGAGCAGCGCGGCGAGGGTGACCACGAGGGCGACGAGCACCCCGAGCTTCACCTTGAAGGAGCGGACGCTGTCCAGCGGCCGCACGTCGAGCCGGTCCGGGACGCGACGCCGACTCCCTCGTTCCGGGCGGACCGGGCTGTCCGCGTGGACTGTGCGGACCGGGGCGCCGGGCGGCTGCGCCTCCGGCCCCGGCGCGGCGAGACCGCTCATGCGGCGGGCGTCATGAGGTGGAGCGGGGGTCCGCCCCGGCGGCGGGGGAGGAGACGCCGTCCCCGGCGGGGGCGGGCTGCTCGGGATCGTCCTCCTCGGGGATCTCGAGCGCATAGCCGACGCCGTGCACGGTGCGCACCAGATCCGCGCCGAGCTTCCGGCGCAATGCCTTGACGTGCGAGTCGACGGTGCGGGTGCCCGTCGCGTCGACCCAGTCCCAGACGTCCGCGAGGAGCTGCTCCCGGGTCAGGACCGTGCCGGGAGCGTTGGCGAGGCACAGCAGCAGGTCGAACTCGGTGGGGGTCAGGTGCGCCGGGAGGCCCGCGCGCATCACCCGTCGGCCCGCACGGTCGATCACCAGATCGCCGATCTGCAGGGCGACCTGTTTCTCCTGCTCACTCGGGGCGACCGGGGCGGTCCGCCGCACCCGGCGCAGCAGCGCCTTCAGCCGGGCCACCAGCTCCCGCATGGAGAAGGGCTTGGTCATGTAGTCGTCGGCGCCGACCCCGAGGCCCACGAGCATGTCCGTCTCGTCGTCGCGCGCGGTGAGCATCAGCACCGGGACCGGCTCGTCGGCCTGGATCCGACGGCAGACCTCGAGCCCGTCGAAGCCGGGGAGCATCACGTCGAGCACGACCACGTCGGGCCGCATCTCCGCGACCGCGCGCACGCCCGAGGGGCCGTCACCGGCGGTCGAGACCTCCCAGCCCTCCGCGGTGAGTCGGTCCGCGATGGCCCGGGTGATGGTCGGCTCGTCCTCGATCACGACGACGCGCACCGGCGCGGACGCGGTGGAGCTGCTGGTGGGAGCGGCCTGCTCAGGGGTCGACATGCCGACACTCTAGACCGGGGCCCTCCACGTCGCCTCGGAATCGGGAGCCACCCGCGGAGCGGCCCCGCACTGTGAGCCGGGTCCCCCGCGACCGGGCGCGAAGGTCACGGGACGTGCTCCTCGCGACCGGGCTCGTCAAGACTTCCCCCACTTCGGGGCGTGACGGCAAAAACTTGGCAATGAGCCGGTTGACGTGCTCGTCTCTCGCCCGGGATGCCCCGTAGCGTGACTGCGGTTGTTCGGCGACGCGTACTTCCCCTGTCCTGCGTCCCGGGACAGACGCGAGAACACGGAATCAGTACGGTCGTTGAGGAAGCAGGTCGAGACGTGGCGAATCACCGCGCAGCAGGACGCGCTACGGTGCGCAAGCTCCGGGCTACCGGAGGCACCCACCGCGACGCGGCCCTCCCCGCGGGGATGATGAAGGCCGGCGTGCTCGGCGTCCTCGCCACCGCCACCATCGCCGCCCCCCTCGCCGCCGCCGCGGCCGGCATCGACGAGCCCGGTGCCGACAGCGTCGACACCGCCGCGCAGCTCGCCGAGGTCGCCCCCGTCGAGGCCGCCGCCCCCGCCCCCGTCGCCCTGCCGGTCGCCCAGGCCGTGACCGCCGCGCCGGAGACCCGCGAGGCCGATGACGCCTCCACCCGCTCCGAGGAGCGCACCGCCCCCGCCGAGGACGCGGAGAGCGACGAGGCGACCGAGGAGACCGCGACCGACGCGACCGGGATCGAGATCGAGGTCCCCGAGCCCGAGCCCGAGGTCGCCTCCACCGGGCCGGTCTCGGAGAGCGGCTTCATCCGTCCCGTCGACGGCCCCGTCACCTCAGGCTTCGGCGGCCGTATCCACCCCGTGCTGGGCTACTTCAAGGGTCACAACGGCGTCGACTTCGGCAACGCCTGCGGCACCCCCGTGCAGGCCTCCGCCGCCGGCACCGTCATCGCCGTCGAGTACAACAGCGCCTCCGGCAACCGGGTCAAGATCGACCACGGCAACGGCATCGTCACCGGCTACTACCACCTCCAGGGCTTCAACACCTCCGAGGGTGCCACCGTCGAGCAGGGCGACATCATCGGCTACGTCGGCTCCACCGGCCGCTCCACCGGCTGCCACCTGCACTTCGCGAAGATGGACGAGTCCGGGAACTACTCCAACCCGATGTCGATCCTGCGGTGATCCGCCGCGGCGCGCCCGTGGTGCTGGGCGTCGAATCCTCCTGCGACGAGACCGGCTTCGGAATCGTCTCGGAGGGGGTGCTGCTCGGCCAGGGCCTCGCCTCGAGCGCCCGCCAGCACGCCGAGTTCGGGGGAGTGGTCCCCGAGATCGCCGCCCGCGCCCACCTCGAGGCCGCCGTCCCCACCCTCCACCTCGCCCTGGAGGATGCCGGTGTCCAGCTCGGCGACGTGACCCATGTGGCCGTCACCTCGGGGCCGGGACTCGCCACCGCCGTGCACGTGGGGCTCGCCGCCGCGAAGTCCATCGCCTGGGCGCTGGACCGCCCCCTCTACGGGGTCCACCACCTCGCCGGCCACGCCGCCGCCGACACCCTCGAGCACGGCCCCCTGCCGGAGCGCAGCATCATCCTGATCGTCTCCGGCGGCCACACCTCGATCCTCGCCGTGGGCGACCTCGTGCGCGACCCCATCGAGCACCTCGGCGACACCCTCGACGACGCCGCCGGCGAGGCCTTCGACAAGGTCTCCCGCCTCCTCGGCCTCGGCTATCCGGGGGGTCCCGCGATCTCCCGCGCCGCCCTCGAGGGCGACCCCACCGCCTTCTCCTTCCCTCGCGCGATGCTGCGGCCGGGCGATGCGCCCTACACCTTCTCCTTCTCCGGGCTGAAGACCGCCGTGGCCCGCACCGTCGAGACCCTCGAGCGGGCCGGGGAGGCCGTCCCCGTGGCCGATGTCGCGGCCTCCTTCGAGCAGGCCGTGGTCGACGTGCTCGTCACCAAGGCGGTCCGGGCCGTGAAGGACCGCGGCCTGGACACCCTCGTGATCGTCGGCGGGGTCGCCGCCAACGCCCGGCTCCGCGCCGCCGCCCAGGAGCGCTGCGACGCCGAGGGCATCTCGCTGCGCATCCCGCCGATCCGACTGTGCACGGACAACGGAGCGATGATCGCCGCCGTCGGCGACCTGCTGGTCCGCTCCGGCGCCGCGCCCAGCGGCCTCGGCATCGCCGCGGACCCCTCGGCCGTGCTCCACGGCGCCCAGCTGCCGCTGCCGCGGTGACCTCCGTCTCCCTCCTCGGTCGCGCGACCCGCTCGCGTCGCCATCGCCGGTGAGCAGTTGCTAGACTCACCAGGTCCGCCCGCGTAGCTCAGTGGATAGAGCGTCTGCCTCCGGAGCAGAAGGTCGTAGGTTCGAATCCTGTCGCGGGCACCATCGAGGGCCCCGGTCGTGCGCACAGCGCGACCGGGGCCCTCGCGGTTCCGCCGGGTGGGAGGAGGAGACCTTGACCGTAGAGCCCGCAGAGCCCGCAGGGCCCGCGGCGTCCGAGAGACCGCGATCGAGCTCGCGCACTCCGATCGCGCGCTTCGACGATCACTCCACCGGTCGCGCCCTCGAGCTCGGTCCCGCGCGGGCGGTCCTCGCCGCCCACGCCCCGGACGCGGTGCTGCCCGTCCTCCGCGCCGTCCAGGAGCACGTCGACGCGGGCGGATACGCCGCGGGCATGATCGCCTACGAGGCCGCCTCCGCCCTCGACCCCGTCCTCACCACCCGCGCCCCGGATCCCGCCCTGCCGCTGGTGCGCTTCGTGATCGCCGACGAGGTCCGGGAGATGCCCGCGGGCAGCCGGCCGGACTCTCTCGGCCCCTACCGGGTCGAGGAGTGGCGGTCGGAGACCTCCGAGGCCGAGCACGCCCGCAAGATCCAGCGGGTGCGCGAGGCGATCGCCGCGGGGGACACCTACCAGGTCAACCTCACCACCCGGCTGCGCGGACGGATCACCGGCGACCTCCTCGCCTGCCACCTGGACCTGCTCGACGCCCAGCATGCTCGCTACGGCGCCTATCTCGACCTGGGGGACCGGACGGTGCTCAGCGCGAGCCCCGAGCTGTTCCTCGCCCGCGAGGGGGACCTCCTCACCACCCGGCCCATGAAGGGCACCGCCGCGCGCGGCGGCACGCCCGCCGCCGACGCCGAGGCGCGGGCGCGCCTCCTGCGGAGCCCGAAGGAGCGGGCGGAGAACGTCATGATCGCGGACCTGCTCCGCAACGACCTCGCCCGCCTCGCCACGATCGGCGGCGTGGAGGTGCCCGCCCTGCTCGACGCCGAGCCGTACCCCACCCTGTGGCAGCTGACCAGCACGGTCACCGCGCGCCTGCGCACGGGGACAGACCTCGCGGACGCCCTCCGGGCGACCTTCCCCTGCGGCTCCATCACGGGCGCCCCGAAGGCGTCGACGATGGGGCTGATCCGCGAGCTCGAGGACTCCCCGCGCGGCGTCTACTGCGGCGCGATCGCCCTGCTCACTCCGCGTCGCACCACGGCATCCGGGGAGCTCCCCGCCACCTGGCGTCTGTCCGTCGCGATCCGCACCGTCGTCGTCGACACCTCGCCCGGGGCCGACGGCACCGCCGAGTACGGGGTGGGCGGCGGGATCACGTGGGCCTCCGAGCCCCGGGCCGAGGCCGCCGAGCTGCGGATCAAGGCCCGCGTGCTCGATGCGCTGTGCGAAGACGGGCGGGGAGCGCCCGCCGTGTCCACCGCCGGGGCCGGGGTCACCGTCCCCGACCCGGCGGACTTCGCCCTGCTCGAGACCCTCGCCGTGCGCGGCGGGATCCCCGTCCACCTCGAGCAGCACCTCGACCGGATCCTCGCCTCCGCGGACCACTTCGCGATCCCCGCCGCGCGCGACCGGCTCGCCGCGCTGCTGCGCACCCGCGCCGCCGAGGGCGGCGACCGCGTGCTGCGGCTCGCGCTCGGCCTCGACGGCACGGCCCGGATCACCGAGCGACCGCTCCCGGAGGCCGCCGATGGACCGGTCCTCCTCGCGCTCGATGATCGCAACCGGGACCCCGACGACCCGGCGGTGCGGCACAAGACCACCGACAGGGGCGACCTCGTCGCGGCCCTCGAGCGGGCCCGGGCACGGGATCCGCGGGTGCAGGACGTGGTGCTGCGCGGGCGGGACGGTCGGGTGACCGAGACCGGCATCGCCTCGCTCGCCGTGCGCCGCGACGGGCGCTGGTGGACACCGCCTCTCGAGGACGGGCTGCTGCCCGGCGTGGGCCGGCGTCTCGCCCTCGAGGCCCGTCTGATCGCGGAGCGTCCCCTCACCCCGGAGGAGCTGCGCACCGCGGAGGAGATCGCGGTGCTCAGCTCCGTGCGCGGCTGGCGCCGGGCCGAGCTGCTCCTCGAGACCTGACCTGCCCCGCCCGGTGACGGGTGGCGGTCCCGGGGCGGGTCGCCCGCCTCAGGCGCGGTCGCGGCGGGCGGCGAGCAGCGCCTCGAGCACGCCGCGCACCTCGTCGGTGCCCGCGATGCGGAGCGACGCCGCGGTGTCCCCGCCGCCGACCTTGATCCCCACGTCCCCCTCGCCGAGACGGCCGAAGACGGTCTCGTCGGTGACGTCGTCCCCGAGGTAGATCCAGGCGTCGGCCGCGTACGCGCGGCTGAGGGCCTCCATGGCGGCGCCCTTGGAGGTGTGCACCACGGAGAACTCCACGACCTCCTTGCCCGGAGTCACGGTGACGTCCGGGAGGGTCATGGCCAGCTCGAGCGCTTCCTCGGTCGCGTTCGCCCCGCCGCGACCGCGGGCATTGCGGGTGTGGAGCACCGCGGCGGCCGGCTTGGTCTCGACCTCCGCCCCCGGATGAGCCAGCGCGATCCGCTGCAGGGCGAGGGTGATCGAGTCCAGCAGCTCCCGGCGCTCCGGGGTCATGGTCAGCGCCGCCGAGTCGAGCACCTCGGCGTGCATCTCCGCCGGCAGGGCGCCCACCTCCGCTCCGTGCGAGCCGACCAGGACCACGGAGCTGGGCATCGAGGTGTGCTGGTCGAGGTCGGCCAGGGCCCGCCCGGAGACCAGAGCCACCGACACCCCGGGCAGGGTGGCGAGCTCCCGCAGCACCGCGAGCGAGCGCTGGTCGGGCTCGACCGCGTCACGGTCCGCGACGATGGGGGCGAGCACCCCGTCGAAGTCGGAGGCGATGAGGAGGCGGGGCCGCTCCACGAGGGCCTGGAGCGCCGCGTCGACCGCCGCGGGCTCGCTCACCGCATCCCCGCTGAGGCGGATCCGCGGGGGCTGACGGGTCTCGGGGGAGCCGGTCTGCTCGAGCTGCTCGAGGAAGCTGTGCGCCCAGGCCTGCACGTCGTGCTCCATCACCTGGTGGCGGAGCGAGGTCATCGCCTCCTCCTGATCCTCCGGCGCCATCTCCAGCGCGCGCAGGATCGCACCCTTGAGCGCGTCGATGTCGTGCGGGTTGACGGTGATCGCGGCGCGCAGCTCGTCCGCGGCGCCGGCGAACTCGCTCAGCACGAGCACGCCGCGGAGGTCCGGGCGGGAGGCCACGTACTCCTTGGCGACGAGGTTCATGCCGTCGCGCAGCGCCGTCACCAGCACGACGTCCGCCGCCATGTACAGGGCGGTCATGTCGCGCCGGTCGAAGGAGCGATGCTGGTAGGAGACGGCCGGGCGCCCGATCGGGGCGTGGTCGCCGTTGATCCGGCCGACGGTCAGCTCGACCTCGTCGCGCAGCTGCCGGTAGGCATCGACCCGCTCCCGCGAGGGGGTCGCGACCTGGATCATCACGGTGTCCTGGGGATCGATGATCCCCTCGTCCAGCAGCTCGCCCCAGGCCTTCAGGCGGTGACGGATGCCCTTGGTGTAGTCCAGGCGGTCCACGCCGAGGACGATCCGCCGCGGCTCGCCGAGGTCCCGGCGCAGCTGCGCGGCGCGCTCGATGATCTCCTCCTGCTGGGTGAGCTCTGAGACGGCCGCGGAGTCGATCGAGATGGGGAAGGTGCGGGCCTGCACCTGGCGGCCCGGGGCCGAGCCGATCCCGGGCACGTGCACCGTCTGCCCGTCGACGTGATGCCCCAGCAGCTTCCGCACGCTGGTGAGGAAGTTCTGGGTGTCGCTCTCCCGCTGGAAGCCCACGAGGTCCGCGCCTAGCAGACCGCGGAGGATCTGGGTCCGCTTGGGCAGCTGCGAGAACAGCTCGACCGAGGGGAACGGGATGTGGTTGAAGAAGCCGATGCGCAGGTCGTCGCGCTGCTCGCGGATCAGGCGCGGGGCCAACTGCAGCTGGTAGTCGTGCACCCAGACCGTGCCGTGGGCACCCGCCACCTCGGCGGCGGTGCGCGCGAAGCGGCGGTTCGCGGCGACGTACGAGTCCCACCAGCCGCGGTGGAACTCGGGGTCCACGATCACATCGTGGTAGAGCGGCCACAGCGTCGCGTTGGAGAAGCCCTCGTAGTACTTCTCCACGTCCTCGGCGGAGAGGGCCACGGGGAAGAGGCTCATCCCGTCGGCTTCGAAGGGCTCCGGCGCCTCGCCGGGCGATCCGGCCCATCCGACCCACGCCCCCGAGTCGACGGTGCGCATCACCGACTCCATCGCCGTCACGAGCCCACCGGGGCTCGTCACCCACTCGGTGGCGCCATCGGGCAGGGTGCGGGAGTCGACGGGGAGGCGGTTCGCGACGACGACGAGTTCGTGGCCGGTCGGGGTCACGGGCGCGGGAGTGGGCATGCGGCGGCTCCTTGCGAGGTCCGGGGGTCGGCCCGAGACTATCAAGTGGGCTCCGTCACCCTGTGCCGGCCGCGGATCTACGCCGCGCCGTCCGTCCTCGGCCTGACCGGGCAGAATGGTCCCCGGCTTCCGCGGCACCCGCCTCTGGGTCGGGTCCCGGACCGCTGGCCGGACGACCCGGCCGGCACCGCCCGTCCCGCCCTACCCTCGGGACTCGACCCTCCACCCCCGATCGAGGAGCAGAATGCGCGCCCACGAGGCCGGAGCACTCCACGGCAACGACGCGGCCCCCACCTGGCTGCCGTTCCCCGCCGACGTCAACACCCTCATCCCCGGTCTGTGGTCCGAGACGACCGTGCGCGGGGCCGACGGCGCCGTCGAGGTCGGCGGCGTGAGCGTCGCCCGCATCGCCGAGGAGGTGGGCACCCCGGCCTTCGTGCTCGATGAGGCCGACTTCCGCGCCCGTGCCCGCGCCTTCCGCGACGCCTTCGCCGAGGCCTTCCGCCCGCACGCCGGGGCCGACGTCTACTACGCCGGGAAGGCCTTCCTGTGCGGCGCCGTCGCGCGCTGGATGGAGGAGGACGGCCTGGGACTGGACGTCTGCACCGGCGGAGAGCTCGCGGTCGCCCTGCGCGCCGGGTTCCCCGCGGAGCGCATCGCCCTGCATGGCAACAACAAGTCCGACGCCGAGATCCGTCGCGCCCTCGACGCCGGGGTGGGCCGGATCGTGGTCGACTCCCTCGACGAGATCGGCCGGGTCGACCAGCTCGCCGCCGCCGCCGGGGTGCGGGCCGCGGTGATGCTGCGCGTGACCACCGGCGTCGAGGCGCACACCCACGAGTTCATCGCCACCGCCCACGAGGACCAGAAGTTCGGCCTCTCCCTCACCGGTGGCGCCGCCTTCGAGGGGGTGCGGGAGGTGCTCGGCGCCGGCCATCTCGAGCTCGTCGGCCTGCACTCCCACATCGGCTCGCAGATCTTCGACACCGGCGGCTTCGAGGTCGCCGCCCGTCGGGTGCTCGACCTCGTCGCCCGGGTCCGCGAGGAGCTCGGACACACGATTACCCAGCTGGACCTCGGCGGTGGCTTCGGCGTCATGTACAACACGCAGCACACGCCCTCGACCCCCGAGGCGCTCGCCGCGGGCATCGCCGGGATCGTCGAGAAGCAGTGTCACGAGCTCGAGCTCGAGGTCCCGCACGTCTCCTTCGAGCCGGGCCGCGCGATCGCGGGCCCGTCCACGCAGACCCTCTACTCGGTCGGCACCGTGAAGGACGTGCGTTTGGGCGGACCGCATCACCGCGTGTACGTCTCCGTCGACGGCGGCATGAGCGACAACATCCGCACCGCCCTCTACGACGCCGACTACTCCTGCCTGCTCTCCTCGCGCATCTCGGGGGAGCGGCCCGAGGTGGTGCGCGTGGTCGGCAAGCACTGCGAGAGCGGCGACATCGTGGTCAAGGACGAGTACCTCCCCGCCGACGTCCAGCGCGGTGACCTCGTCTCGGTGCCGGTCACCGGCGCCTACTGCTACTCGCTGGCCTCCAACTACAACCACGTCCCGCGCCCGCCGGTGGTCGCCGTCCGGGACGGCGAGATCCGCACCCTCGTGCGCCGCGAGACGGAGGAGGACCTCCTCGGCCTCGACCTCGGCTGAGGATCCGCCACGCACGTTCATCGACGGTCACCGACCACGAGCGTCCTCGGCTACAGTGCGAGGGCCCTCACGGCCCGCCCGTCGGCCCCCTGTCCAGGGAAGGAAACCCCCGGAGATGACTGAGAACCCCCCTGTCGGCACCGACCTGCCGGTGCTCCGCGTCGCCGTCCTCGGAGCCGGGACCGTCGGCACCGAGGTGCTGCGGCTGATCGCCGAGCAGGGCGAGGACCTCGCGCACCGCATCGGGGCCCGCCTCGAGGTGATCGGCGTCGCCGTCCGCGACCTGACCCGCGACCGCGGCGAGTTCGTGCCCGCGGGCCTGCTCACCGAGGACGCCGGCGCGCTCGTCGACGACGCCGACCTCGTCATCGAGGTGATGGGCGGCATCGAGCCCGCGCGCACCCTGCTGCTGCGGGCCATGGAGGGCGGCGCGAGCGTCGTCACCGCGAACAAGGCGCTGCTGGCCCAGGAGGGCGCGGAGCTGTACGAGGCCGCCGACCGCCACGATGTAGACCTCTACTTCGAGGCCGCCGTCGCCGGGGCGATCCCGCTGGTGCGCCCGGTGCGCGAGTCCCTCGCGGGCGACCGCATCCAGCGCGTGCTCGGCATCGTCAACGGCACGACGAACTACATCCTCGACGCCATGACCCGCTCCGGCGCGGACTTCGGGGACGCCCTCGCCTCCGCCCAGGAGCTCGGTTACGCCGAGGCGGATCCGACGGCCGACGTGCAGGGGCACGACGCCGCGGCGAAGGCGTCGATCCTCGCCTCCCTGGCCTTCCACTCCCGGGTGCGGCTCGCGGACGTCTACTGCGAGGGGATCACCGAGGTCTCCGCGCAGGACATCGCCGCGGCCGCCCGCATGGGCCGCACGATCAAGCTGCTCTCGATCGTCGAGCGCGTCGAGGACGAGTCCGGGGAGCGCATCTCCGCCCGCGTCTACCCGGCGCTGATCGCCGACAGCCACCCGCTGGCCTCCGTCTCCGAGGCGTACAACGCCGTGTTCATCGAGGCCGACGCCGCGGGCTCGCTGATGTTCTACGGACAGGGGGCGGGCGGCGCCCCGACCGCCTCGGCCGTGCTCGGCGACGTCGTCTCCGCGGCGCGGCTGCGGGTGCGCGGCGGCATGGGCCCGCGCGAGTCGCGCTACGCCGCCCTCGAGGTGGCGCCGCTCGAGGAGCTGCGCAGCGCGTTCTACGTGTCGCTGACGGTCGAGGACCGCCCGGGCGTGCTCGCGGAGATCGCCGGCACCCTCTCGGGACGCGGCATCTCGATCTCGACCATCCACCAGGAGCTCGGACGCGACCGGAGCGCGGACGGCCCCGCGACGGCGCACATCGGCATCAGCACGCACCGCGCGCTCGAGTCCGCGATGACCGCCGCGCTGGACGAGTTCTCCTCCACCTCCACCGTCCTGTCCATCGACTCCGTCCTGCGCATCGAAGGAGAATGACCCGCATGGCACACCAGTGGCGCGGCGTCCTCGCCGAGTACTCCGATCACCTGCCCTTCTCCTCCACGGACACGCTGCTGAGCCTCGGCGAGGGCGGGACCTCGCTCGTCGCCGCGCCCGCGCTGTCGGCGAAGGTCGGGGCCGAGGTCCACATCAAGGTCGAGGGCCAGAACCCGACGGGCTCCTTCAAGGACCGCGGCATGGTCTCCGCGATGTCGAAGGCGCTGAACGACGGGGCGACCACCGTCGTCTGCGCGTCGACGGGCAACACCTCCGCCTCCGCCGCGGCCTACGCGGCCGCCGCCGGCCTCACCTGCGTGGTGCTGCTGCCCGAGGGCAAGATCGCCGCGGGCAAGCTCGCCCAGGCTGTCGTCCACGGGGCGAAGCTCGTGCAGGTGCAGGGCAACTTTGACGACTGCCTCGAGATCGCGCGCAAGCTCGACGCCGAGCACCCCGTCGAGCTCGTGAACTCGGTGAACCCCTACCGCCTGCAGGGGCAGAAGACGGCCGCCTTCGAGATCGTCGACGCGCTCGGCGGTGCCCCCGACCTCCACCTGCTCCCGGTAGGCAACGCGGGCAACATCTCCGCCTACTGGATGGGCTACCAGGAGTACCGCGAGAAGGGGATCTCGGACTCCGTGCCGCGCATGTGGGGCTTCCAGGCCGCGGGCGCCGCGCCGTTCGTCGCCGGCCGCCCGATCCTCGACCCGGAGACGGTCGCGACCGCGATCCGGATCGGAGCCCCCGCGTCGTGGGACCTCGCCGTCGCCGCGCGCGACGACTCCGGCGGCAGCATCGACGCCGTGACCGACGAGCAGATCCTCGCCGCGCAGGCCCTCCTCGCCGCCGAGGTCGGGATCTTCGTCGAGCCGGCCTCCGCGGCGGGCGTCGCGGGGCTGCTGCAGAAGGCCGAGCAGGGCCTGGTCCCCGTCGGCGCACGGATCGTCATCACCGTGACCGGCAACGGGCTCAAGGACGTGGACACCGCGCTCAGCGGCCGCGATCTCACGCCGACCGTCATCCCCGTGGACATCTCCGCGGCCGCGGAGGCCATGGGGCTGTGAGGATCGAGCACACCCGGGTGCGGGTGCAGGTCCCCGCGACCTCCGCGAACCTGGGGCCGGGCTTCGACGCGCTGGGCCTGGCCCTCGATCTCGTCGACGACCTCGAGCTCGAGGCGACCACGGGCGGCGTGGAGGTCCTCGCCGAGGGCGAGGGCGCCGGCTCCGTGCCGACGGGGGAGGAGCACCTGGTGGTGCGCGCGATTCGACGGGGCCTCGACCACGCGGGCGCCCCGCAGACCGGCCTGCGACTGCGCACCGTGAACCGCATCCCGCACGGCCGGGGACTCGGCTCGAGCGCCGCCGCGACCGTCGCGGGACTGCTGCTCGCCCGCGGCCTGATCGCCGACCCCGCGGCCCTGGATGACCAGGCCGTGCTCGATCTGGCCTGCGAGTTCGAGGGGCATCCGGACAACGCCTCCCCGGCCCTGCTGGGCGGCGCGGTGCTCTCCTGGACCGTCGGCGACGTGGTCCGGGCCGCCCCGCTGCGCCTCGGGCCCGGCGTGCTCCGGCCGCTCGTGCTGCTGCCCCGCACGACCCTCTCGACGCATGCCGCCCGCGGACTGCTCCCCGCGGAGGTCCCGCATCGCGATGCCGCGGTCAACGCCGCCCGCGCGGCGCTGCTGGTGCACGCCCTCGCCGGATCGCCCGAGCTCCTGCTCGAGGCGACGGAGGACCGCCTCCACCAGGAGCAGCGCGCCCCGGGCATGCCGCAGAGCGTCGAGCTGATGCGCGTCCTGCGCCGCGAGGGGTTCCCCGCGGTGATCTCCGGGGCCGGCCCGTCGGTGCTCGTCCTCGCCGCCGCGCGGGAAGAGGTCGCGCCGCTCGTGCGCCGCTTCGTGAGCGATCCCGCCGCCTGGCGGATCGCGGAGGTGCCGCTGCGGGAGACCGCCTCGAGCCCTGTGGTAGGTTGACCCTGCGTCCAGGCGGCATCGATCCGTGCAGCCTCTCGCGCTCATATCGGTGAGCGGAGATCCGCGCCCGATGCACCCCTGAACGGCTCCCGCATTCACCCTCCGCTCCGCGCATGGCGCGCTCAGCAGGTGCGTGCTGCGAGGCCGACGCATCCCGAAGCACCTCAGCAGGCCGATCACCGGTGCCCTGCACCGCGGGACGAGCCCTGCGCGACCGTGCCGCTGCGCCCTCGGACCTCCGGTCCCCGCAGCGACCGGCCACCCCCAGCCCAGATGAGGACCGGATCACCGGTCCGACAGGAAGGAAACCGGGTGAACGACACCACCTCCGGTGCAGACCTCGCCGCCAAGAAGCTCCCCGAGCTGCAGGCCCTCGCGGGCTCGCTCGGGATCAGGGGCGCGCGCCGTCTGCGCAAGAGCGAGCTGATCGATGCGATCCGCTCCGGCGGCCAGGGCGCACAGCCCGCCTCCGCCTCCGCGTCCTCCGACACCGCGCCGAGCTCCGCCCCGGCAGCCGGCAGTGCGTCGGCGGCCCCCGCCTCCGCGCGGCGTACCGCCGCCGCGGATTCCGCCGCTGAGGCACCGCAGGAGGCCCGCTCCACCGGCCGCGCGACCCGCAGCCGCTCCCGCGGGGCCTCCGCCCCGCAGGGCGCTCCCGCCCCCGATCTCGGGATCGATCTGCCCGCGCGTTCCGGCGAGGAGCAGGGCGGTACCGAGCGCACCGGCCGCTCCCGGCAGAACCGCGATCAGCAGAACCGCGACCAGCAGGGCGAGGACCAGTCCTCCAGCCGTGACTCCGCGGAGTCCCGCCCGGAGCGCGACCGCCGCCGTGAGCAGCAGGATCGCGAGGCGCAGGACGGCGCTCCGAGCCGCGAGGGTCAGGACCGCTCGGGCCAGGGCGATCGCCGCCGCGACCAGCAGCAGGACCGCGGCCAGCAGCAGGACCGTGGCCAGCGCCGTCGCCTCGAGGACATCGAGCTGCCCGATCGCTCGGGCGAGCGCGAGGACGACCGTTCCGGCGGCGAGGACGACGACCGTCGCGGACGCTCCCGCAGCCGCAACCGCTCGCGCGACCGCAAGCGTCGCGGTCGCGGCGGCGAGGGCGCCCCGCAGCAGGGCGGCCAGCAGCAGGGCGGCGGCCAGCAGCAGGGCTCGCAGGACGATCCCGAGGTCCGCGAGGGCGACGAGCTGATGACCGTCGCCGGCATCCTCGACATCCGCGACAACAACGCTTATGTGCGCACGACCGGGTACCTCCCCGGGCCGAGCGACGTCTTCGTGACCACCAACCAGGTCAAGCGCTACGGCCTGCGCAAGGGCGATGCGATCACCGGACAGGTCAAGGCTCCCCGCGACGGCGAGGAGCAGCCGCAGGTCGAGCAGCAGCACTACTCCGGCGGCCGCAACCGCCGCAGCAAGGGCAACCAGGGCAAGGGGAACTTCCCGGCGCTGGTGCAGGTCGACACCGTCAACGGCCTGCCCGTCGAGCGCGCTCGCCAGCGCGTCGACTTCGGCAAGCTCACCCCGCTGTACCCGGACGAGCGCCTCCGCCTGGAGACCGCCCCGAACGCGGTCGCCCCGCGCATCATCGACCTGGTCTCGCCCATCGGCAAGGGCCAGCGCGGTCTGATCGTCGCGCCCCCGAAGGCGGGCAAGACCATCGTCATGCAGCAGATCGCCAACGCGATCACCACCAACAACCCCGAGGTCCACCTCATGGTCGTGCTCGTCGACGAGCGCCCCGAGGAGGTCACCGATATGCAGCGCACGGTGAAGGGCGAGGTCATCGCCTCGACCTTCGACCGTCCGGCGACGGACCACACGATCGTCGCCGAGCTCGCGATCGAGCGGGCCAAGCGACTGGTGGAGATGGGCCGCGACGTGGTCGTGCTGCTCGATTCCCTCACCCGCCTCTCCCGCGCCTACAACCTGGCGGCCCCGGCGTCCGGGCGCATCCTCTCCGGTGGTGTGGACGCCTCGGCGCTCTACCCGCCGAAGCGGTTCTTCGGCGCGGCGCGCAACATCGAGAACGGCGGCTCGCTGACCATCCTCGCCTCGGCGCTGGTGGAGACCGGCTCCAAGATGGACGAGGTGATCTTCGAGGAGTTCAAGGGCACCGGCAACATGGAGCTGCGCCTGTCCCGTCACCTCGCGGACAAGCGGATCTTCCCCGCCGTGGACGTCAACGCGTCCGGCACCCGCCGCGAGGAGGTGCTCATGGGCAAGGAGGAGCTCTCCATCATGTGGAAGCTGCGTCGCGTCCTGGGCGCCCTCGAGCAGCAGCAGGCCCTCGAGCTCCTGCTGGAGCGGGTCAAGAAGACCCAGTCCAACACCGAGTTCCTGATGACGGTCGCGAAGAACACGCCGAGCGTCGGCCAGCGCACCGACGGCTGATTTCCCCGCATCGCGCACGACGGGCCGCCCTCCGGCAGGAGGGCGGCCCGTCGTGTGTCTAGGGCTGGAAAGGGTGTCGAGGACGCTCAGCCCTTGAGCGCTCCGGCGGCGATGTTCGCGATGAAGTGCCGCGAGCCGATAATGAACACCCCGATCAGCGGGAGCACGCTGACCAGCGCGCCCGCCATGACCATCCCGTAGTCCGTGAGGTACAGGGAGTTGAGGTTCTGCAGGGCGGTCTGCAGCGTCTGCCGCTGCGGGTTCACCAGCACGATCAACGGCCAGACGTAGTCGTTCCAGGCCGTGATGAAGGTGAAGATGCCCAGGAACGCGAGACCGCCGCGCATCATCGGCACCCCGATCCGCCAGTAGGTGGTGAAGAACCCCGCGCCGTCGATGCGCGCCGACTCGATGAGCTCGTTGGGGATCGATCCCGACGCCATCTGCCGCAGCAGGAAGATGCCGAAGGCGTTCGCGGCGCCCGGGACGATGAGCGCCTGCAACGTCCCCACCCAGCCGAGCGATGACATGAGCATGAAGCTCGGCACCAGGGAGAGGCTGCCCGGGATCAGGAACGTCGCGATCATCAGCACGAACAGCACGTTCTTGCCCGGGAAGTCGAACTTCGCGAAGGCGAAGGCCGCGAGCGAGTCGAAGAACATCACCAGCACCGCGCAGGCGCTCGAGACGATCAGCGTGTTCACCAGCGCCCCGAGGATGTCGACGCTCGCGAAGAGGTTCTGCAGGTTCGTCGCGAAGGAGTCCGACGGGATCAGCCGGGGCGGGTAGCCGAAGATCTCCCCGGTCGTCGAGGTGGACATGACGAACAGCCAGTAGAAGGGGAAGACCGACAGCAGCACCCCGATCACGATCAGGAGGTGCGTGATGACCGCCTCGACGCGGCCGGCGGCGATCGCCCGCCGGTCCCGCGCGCTGGGCGCCGCCCGATGGGGCGGGGGAGCGGCGGACGCGGCGGAGGTGGTGGGCACGGTGGTGGGATCGGCGGCGCTCATCGGCGGGCCTCCTGCTTCTGCCGACGGGGAGTACGGTCACGGTCGCTCAGCAGGCGCCAGTTGATGATCGCGAAGACGGAGGCGAGCAGGAACAGCGCCCAGGCGATGGCGGAGCCGTAGCCGAAGTCGAACTGGGTGAACGCCTGGTTGTACTGGTAGAGCACGATCGTCATGCCGGCCTCGCCGGTGCCGCCGCTGTCGCCGAGCAGCACCTGCGGCTCGGTGAAGAGGCTCAGGCCGCCGACGGTCGAGGTGATGACGGTGAAGAGGATGACCGGGCGCAGCATCGGCACCGTGATCCTCGTGAAGATCTGCCAGGTCGAGGCGCCGTCGACCTTCGCCGCGTCGTACAGGTCGGTGGGGATCGACTGCAGTCCGGCGAGGTAGATGATCGCGTTGTAGCCGGTGAAGCGCCAGATCACCATCACGGCGATGGTGATCTTGATGCCCCAGCTACTCGACAGCCACGGGACGGTGTCCACGCCGATCGCGGTGAGCGCCGAGTTGACGAGCCCGAAGGTGTCCGAGAAGACCGAGCCGAACACGATGGCCATCGCGACCATCGAGGTGACATTGGGCAGAAAGAACGCCACCCGGTACACGCCGCGGAAGCGGATGTTCTGGTGGAGCAGGAAGGCGATCCCGAGGGCGAGGCACAGCATCGGCACCGTCGAGAGGAACCAGATGATGAAGGTGTTGCCCACGGCGTTCCAGAACCGCGAGTCCTGGATCAGGAAGGCGTACTGGGAGAGGCCGGCGAACTCGATCTGGCCCATGCCGTCCCAGTTCGTGAAGGACAGCACGATCGAGAAGACGATCGGGAACAGGCCGAAGATCAGGAAGAGCACGTAGAACGGGGCGATCGCGAGGTACTGGGGCCAGTGCGCGAGCACGCCGCGCCAGCCCTTCGTGCGCGTGCGCGGCACCGCGGCGTCGGAGGTCCGTCCGGCGCTCACGGGCGGGGGAGCGGTCATCGAGCTCATGCCATCACCCCCCGCTTGCGCAGCACCGTCTCCGCGGAGGCGACGGCGTCCTCCCACGCGACCTCGGGGTCCTTGCCCGAGAACTCGACGTTGTCGAGCTCGAAGGAGAAGCTGCCCGAGACCAGCGACTCCCAGGTGGAGATGAAGGAGCTGGGCACCGACTCGGCCGCCGTCTTGAAGAAGGCCAGCGGGTCCTGGTCGCCGAAGAACTCGCCCTGGTACTGCATCAGGTCTCCGTCGTAGGAGGCGGGCGTGGAGGGGATCAGCTGCACGTCGTTGTAGGCGCGGGCCTGGTTCTCGGCGGAGTTGATCCACTGGATGAAGGCGAAGGCGCCCTCGGGGTCCTTGCAGGTCTCGGGGATCGCCGCGAAGGAGCCGCCGGAGTTCCCGGCGCGGACCGGCTGCTCGGCGATGCGCCACAGCCCGGCGGTGTCCGGTGCCGACTCCTGGAGGATCTGCGCCCACCAGGCGGCCTGGATGTGGCCGGCGGTCGCCCCGCTGGACCAGGCGGCGTTCTGGTCGGTGCCCCGTGAGTCGGGGATCCCGGCGGTGATGTCGGCGTCGATCGCCGCGACCGCCAGGCGCCACGCCTCGCGCACGGCCGAGCCGTCGGCGAGGTAGAGCGGGGAGTCCTCGGCGTCGAGGTAACGCTCGGGGCTGGCGTTGAGGTACTGCTCGTAGACGTGGCGGGCGGTGTTGACCATCGCGGAGCCGGTCGCGGCCCGGAGCTCGGTGCCCAGGGCGATCCAGTCCTCCCAGGTGCTGCCCGCGGAGGCGACCTCCTCGGGATTCGTCGGCAGGCCGGCCTCGTCGAAGACGTCCTGGCGGAAGTAGAAGCCGGTGGGTCCGATGTCGAGCGGGAAGAAGCAGAAGCGCTGCTCCGGGGTCACGCCCAGGTTCCACTTCCACTCGAAGAACTCCGAGGAGACCTCCGCCGCGCCGAGCTCGTTCATGTCGAGGAACTTGCTCTCGTTGCGGAAGTAGAGGGCGTTGTTGGAGTTGATGTACGTGATGTCGGGGATGTAGGCGCCGCCGGCGAGGCTGGTGCGGAGCTTGGTGTCGAAGTTCGTGCCGATCACGTCGGCGCGCACGTGGACGTCGGTCCCGGGGATGGACTCGGCGGCTTCGGCGAGGAGCTCCGGACTGGCCGAGCGGTTCCAGTACCAGAGCACGAGTTCCTCGGGATCCGAGGAGATGGAAGGGGAGGACCCGCAGGCGGCGAGCGCCCCGGACCCGAGGGTCGCGAGCGCTGTGGCCTGCAGGATCGTTCGTCGTGTGGGCGGGGTCATGCGCAGTCCTCATCGTCGAGCGGCACGGACCGTGAGCGTTCACGGTGGGAGGAGGATGCCCATCGGCACCCGGGTGTGTCAAGGGTCATGATCCGACGGGGAGCGCGTGGGAACCGGAGTCAGAGGGCTTTTCAGCAAGCGGTGGCGGCGGCCGCAGCGGACGTGTAGCGTGCTCTCAACGTGAACGTTCACGCACCGTGTCACCCGATGAGAAGGACGACGACGTCTCCATGAGCACCGCATCCGCACCGTTCCGCTGGGCCGTCCTCGGCCCCGGCTCCATCGCGCGCCGTTTCGCGAGCCAGCTCCCGCACAGCGAGCACGGCGTCCTGGTCGGCGCCGGCAGCCGCGACCCCGAGCGCGCCCGCGTCTTCGCCGACGAGCACGGCGTGAAGGACGCCCTGATCGGCACCTACGAGGAGATCCTCGCCTCGGACCAGGTCGACGCCGTCTACGTCGCCACCGTCCACACCGGCCACGCCGAGCTCGTCATCGCCGCGCTCGAGGCAGGCAAGCACGTGCTGTGCGAGAAGCCGCTGGCGCCCAACCACGGCACCGCCATGGCCCTGGCCGATGCCGCCCGCCGCACCGGCGGGACCCTGCTTGAGGCCTTCATGTACCGCTTCCACCCGCAGACCCTGCAGGTCCTGGACCTCGTCGCCCAGGGCGCGATCGGTGAGCTGGTCCACGTCGACGCCTCCTTCTCCTTCGACACCGGTCGCCGCGAGGGTCGCCTGTTCGATCCGGAGATCGCCGGCGGCGGCATCCTCGACGTCGGCTGCTACCCGCTCTCCCTCGCCCGCCTGGTCGCGGGTGCGGCGGCGGGCACCCTCGTCGCCGAGCCCACCGCGCTCGTCGGGCGCGGCACCCTCGGTCCCACCGGGGTCGACGAGTGGGCCGCCGCCGAGCTCACCTTCGCCGGCGGGGCCACCGCGTCGCTGCGCACCGGTGTGCGCCTCTCCGACCCCCAGTCCGCCACGATCACCGGCACCCGCGGCGTGATCCGTCTCGCCGACCCGTGGGCGCTCGGCGCCGAGCAGGTCATCGAGCTCGATGTCGTAGGGGAGGAGCCCCGTCGGATCGAGGTCGAGGCCGCTCATCCCTACGCCCTCGAGGCCGATGCTCTCGCGCGCGCCACCGGCCACGGCGAGGTGCCCGAGCTGCCCCTCGAGTTCAGCCTCGCGCAGTCCCGCCTGCTCGACTCCTGGCGCGACCAGATCGGACTGCGCTACCCCTTCGAGCGCGACGACGCGCAGATCCCCACCGTCTCCGGCCGGCCGCTGCGCGTCGCGGACGACGCCCCGATGGTCTACGGCGAGCTGCCCGGCATCGACAAGAAGATCTCCCGCCTGGTCATGGGCTGCGACAACCAGCCCGACCTCGCGCACGCCTCGGCCCTCTTCGACGCCTTCTTCGAAGCCGGCGGCACCACCTTCGACTCCGCCTACATCTACGGCGGGGGCCACCACGAGGTCCTCCTGGGGCAGTGGGTCCGCAACCGCGGCATCCGCGAGGACGTCGTCGTGATCACCAAGGGCGCCCACACCCCCCACTGCGATCCCGAGTCGATCACCCGCCAGCTGCTCGAGTCCCTCGAGCGCCAGGGCACCGACTACGCGGACCTCTACATGATGCATCGCGACAACCTCGACATCCCCGTCGGGGAGTTCGTCGACGTCCTCGACGAGCACGTGCGCGCCGGTCGCATCCGCGCCTTCGGCGGCTCCAACTGGACCCCCGCCCGGGTCGACGAGGCCAACGCCTACGCCGCCGCCCACGGCAAGCAGGGCTTCAGCCTGCTGAGCAACCACTTCGGCCTCGCCGAGGCGCTCGACGTCCCGTGGGCCGGCTGCGTGCACGCGACCGACCCGGACTCCAAGGCCTGGCTCGCCGAGCGGAAGATCCCGCTGTTCCCCTGGTCCTCCCAAGCGCGCGGCTTCTTCACCGGCCGCGCCCACCCCGAGGACCGCTCGGACGCCGAGCTCGTGCGCTGCTACTACTCCGACGGCAACTTCGAGCGCCTCGAGCGAGCGCGCGCGCTCGCCCGGGAGTTCGACGTGCCGCCCACGGCGATCGCGCTCGCGTACGTCCTCGCGCAGCCCTTCCCGACCTTCCCGCTGTTCGGCCCGCGCTCGATCACCGAGATGCGCTCGTCGATGACGGGCCTCGGCGTGCAGCTCACCGAGCAGCAGGCCGCCTGGCTCGATCTGCGCGCCGACTCCCCGTCGGCGTGACACACTCCCGACCATGACCGACCAGGCCACCCGCGGCGGGCGCCGCGCGACGATCATCGACGTCGCGGCGCTCGCCGGGGTCTCCCGGCAGACGGTGTCGCGGGCGATCAACGACATGCCGGGCATCTCCGGGGCGACGCGGCAGCGGGTCCTGGACGCGGCCGAGCAGCTGAACTATCGCCCGAGCCGCTTCGGCCGCGGGCTCGTCTCCGCCGGGCCGCCCACGCTGGGGCTTCTCGTCGACGACCTCGCCAACGCCTACTTCCCCGAGATCGCCCGCGCCGTGGTGCGCGCGGCGACCGTCCGCGGCTGGAACGTGCTCGTGGTCGAGACCGCGACGGGGGATGCGGCGGAGATCGCCCGGGATCTCGCGCACCGGGTCGACGCGCTCGTGGGCTACGGCCTGCCGGACCGCGCCGGGCACGAGGTCCCCGACCGCATGCCGCTGGTCCGGCTCGACGTCCCGGCCGAGAGCGATACCGCCGGGGTGCTGTATGCGACCGAGGAGGGTTTCGCGGCGCTCGGCGCGCATCTCGCCGCGACCGGGGTACGGACCGTCGCCGTCCTCGACTCGGAGCGCGAGGGTGTGGGCTCGGCGCGGGCCCGCCGCCTGCGCGAGGCGCTCGACGGCTCCATCGCCGCGAGCATCCTCCCCATCGGTCCCGAGCCGACCGTCGCCGCCCGCGCCGCGGAGCAGGTCGATGTGGCGCTCGCCCTGGACCCTGTCCCCGAGGTGCTGATCGGCTGGAACGACGCGCATGCGCTCGCGACCCTCAAGGCCCTGCGGGTGCGGGGCATCGACGTGCCCGGGCGGATGCGGGTGGTGGGCATCGACGGGCTGGCCCTCGGCGCCCTCCTCAGCCCGGAGTTGACCAGCATCGGCGTCGACATCGACCGGGTCGCGGAGCACGCCGTGGATCTCGTGGACGGCATGTTCGAGGGCCGGCTGCCGCTGTCGGGGGAGCAGGTGCGGCGCAGCGTCCCCTATCGCCTGATCCTCCGCGAGACCGCCTGAGCCGTCCGACGGCACCCGACGGGCGAGCGCGGGCGGTGCGATGTTGCGCACAGCATCCCCGGCCCCTCGCGGCGGGTGGCTCCCGCGTGGCAGACTGGTGCGTCGGTTCTGGTTCACGGTGCCCGCCCGGCGCGCCGACCCAGCGACCACGACGAAGGAGACCCCATGAAGGCTGACATCCACCCGACCTACGTGGTCACCCAGGTCACTTGCACCTGCGGCAACACGTTCACCACGCGCTCGACCAAGGCCGACGGAGAGATCCGCGCCGAGGTCTGCTCCGCGTGCCACCCGTTCTACACCGGCAAGCAGAAGATCCTGGACACCGGCGGCCGCGTGGCCCGCTTCCAGGCCCGCTACGGCAAGAAGAACTGACGTCCCGAGTCTTCTCCGACGCCGGTGCACGCCCCTGGGCGTGCACCGGCGTCGTCGTCTGAGACCCGCCGCCCCGTGGGGCGCACCGAGCACGAGAGGGCGCCGATTTGCGGTCGACCGAGGGATCCGACACCGAGCGGCTCGCCCCGCTGCGGGCCGAGCACGGCCGGCTGCAGCAGGAGATGGCCGACCCATCTCTGCACGAGGAGGCGGGCCGGGCCCGGCGCGTCGGCCGGCGCTATGCCGAGCTGAGCGCTGTGCTCGAGGTGGCCGATCACTTGGAGGCGACCGCTGCGGATCTCGCCACCGCCCGGGAGCTCGTCGAGATCGGCGACGACGATCCGGAGGTCGCCGCGGAGGCCGAGGCCCTCGCCGACCGTCTCGAGGAGGACCGCGCGGCGCTCGAGGAGCTGCTCGCGCCCCGTGACCCCGATGACGCCCGGGACGTCATCCTGGAGATCAAGGCGGGGGCCGGGGGAGAGGAGTCCGCCCTCTTCGCGGCCGAGATGCTGCGCATGTACCGCTCCTACGCGGAGTCGAAGGGGTGGCGCCTGGAGGTGCTCACGAGCGCGGACTCCGAGCTCGGCGGGCTGCGCGATGTGACCGCCGCGATCACCGCCCGCTCCGCAGCGACCCCGGCCGACGGCGTCTACGCCCATCTCAAGCACGAGGCCGGCGTGCACCGGGTCCAGCGCGTCCCGGTCACCGAGTCGGCCGGACGCATCCACACCTCCGCCGTGGGCGTGCTGGTGCTCCCCGAGGCCGACGAGACCGACGAGAGCGAGCTGCTCGCCGAGGCGATGGCGCCGGCGAACCTGCGCATCGATGTCTTCCGCTCCTCCGGCCCCGGCGGGCAGAGCGTGAACACCACCGACTCGGCGGTGCGCATCACCCATCTGCCGACGGGGCTCGTCGTCTCCTGCCAGGACCAGAAGAGCCAGCTGCAGAACCGCGAGCAGGCCCTGCGGATCCTCCGCACTCGTCTGCTGGACGCGCGCCGCGCCGAGCAGGACCAGGCCTCCTCCGCCGCGCGCCGCTCCCAGGTCCGCACCGTCGACCGCTCGGAGCGGATCCGCACTTACAACTTCCCCGAGTCCCGCGTGGCCGACCACCGCACCGGGTACAAGGCCGGCAACCTCTCCCAGGTGCTCGCGGGCGATCTCGAGGACCTCATCGCCTCCTCCCGCGCCGCCGAGCGCGACGCCCGCCTCGCCGAGGCGCAGCAGGACGGGGTCGCGGAGGACGCCGGATGACCCTCCCGCCCGCGTCGGCGCCCGAGCCGCGCCACGTGCTGCGCGCCGCGCTCGCCGCGACCACCGAGCGCCTCGGCCGCGCCGGCGTCCCCTCGCCGAGCACGGACGCCCGCGCCCTGCTCGCCGCCGCCGTGCGCACCGACCGTCCGCTGGTCCTGCTCGACGCCCTCCCGGCCGACTTCGCCGCGGAGCTCGAGCGCCTCACCGCCCGTCGCGAGGCCCGCGAGCCGCTCCAGCTGATCCTCGGCCGCGCCCCCTTCCGCCGCCTGGACCTGATCGTCCGCCCCGGCGTGTTCATCCCGCGACCCGAGACGGAGCTCGCCCTGGACCTGCTCCGTGAGCACCACCGGGGGCCGCTCGAGCACCTGGTCGACCTGTGCACGGGGAGCGGAGCCCTCGCCGCGGCCGCTCTCGACGAGCTGCCCGGCCTCGAGGTCCTCGCCGTCGAGGTCGATCCGCTCGCCGCCGCGCTCGCCCGCGAGAACCTCGCGGCGGTCGACCCGCGGCGGGGGAGCGTGCTCGAGGGCGACCTGCTCGGCGAGCCGGCCGGACTCGCCGCGGCGGGGCCCGTCGACGCGATCCTCTCGAACCCGCCGTACATCCCGCCGGAGGCGGTCCCGCGGGAGGCGGAGGTGCTCGCGCACGATCCGCATCGCGCCCTCTTCGGGGGCGGGGAGGACGGCCTCGAGGTGCCGCGCGCCGTGATCGGATGGGCGCGGCGGCTGCTGCGTCCCGGCGGGCTGCTGGTGATGGAGCACGCCGACGTGCAGGGCCCCTCCGCCCGCGCGGCCGCTCGCGCGGCCGGCGGCTTCTCCGAGATCTCCACCGCCGCCGACCTCACCGGCCGGGACCGCTTCCTGATCGCCCGTCGGACATCGGCGGAGCCCGCAGACGGAAGTGAGAGACTGACCCGGTGAGCGTGCATGACACCCAGAACCCCGAATCCCGCGAGTCGGCGCTGACGGCCGCCGTCGAGGCCGTCCGCGAGGGCCGCCTCATCGTCCTGCCGACGGACACCGTCTACGGCATCGGCGCCGACGCCTTCTCCCCGGAGTCCGTCGAGGCGCTCCTCGAGGCGAAGGGTCGCGGCCGGGACACCCCTCCGCCGGTGCTCATCGGCGACCATGCCGTGCTGCTCGCCCTCGCGGTCGACCTCCCCCCGTATGTCGAGGACCTCGCCGACGCCTTCTGGCCCGGTGCGCTGACCCTGATCCTGCAGGCGCAGCCCTCCCTCACCTGGGATCTGGGGGAGACCCGGGGCACGGTCGCCCTGCGCATGCCCGATGACGAGGTGGCGCTGGACCTGCTGCGCCGCACCGGACCGCTCGCCGTCTCGAGCGCGAACCGCCACGGCAAGCCCGCGGCGCTCACCGTCCTGGACGCGGCGACCCAGCTCGGCGACGCGGTCGAGGTGTACCTCGACGGCGGCACCGCCCGCCTCGGGACCAGCTCCACCATCATCGACACGACCGTCACCCCCGCGGAGATCGTCCGCGAGGGGTCGCTGAGTAGGGAGCAGATCATCGAGGCGGTGGGCGACATCTTCGCGGCGCCGCACAGCGAGGAGTCCGGGGAGGAGTCGGGCGAGGGGTCCGCCGCCGCAACGGACGAGCCCGGCGCGGGAGACGTTGCACCCGGAGCGGACGGGTCCGCCGACGTCACGGAGGAGACCGCGGGGGAGGGCCCCGACGACGCTCCGGCTCCGGCCCTCGACCTCCCCTCGGAGCCCGAGCTCGCCGAGCTCTCGGAGAGCGCCGAGCCAGTCCCGGCAGAGCCCGCGACGGACCCGGCGGCCGGCGAGGAGAAGCCCGCCGGGTGAGGATCTACCTGTTCATCCTGCTCGTCTCCGCGGCCGTCACCTTCCTGACCACGCCCGCCGTGAGGCTGATGGCCCGGCGCGCGGGCGCGATGACCGCGGTGCGTTCCCGGGACGTCCACGACGCGGTGACCCCGCGTCTGGGCGGGGTGGCGATGCTGGCCGGGGTGGTGGCCGCGATGCTGATCGCGTCGAACGTGCCCTTCCTCGAGGGGCTCTTCCGCGATTCGCGCCAGGCCTGGGGCATCCTCGCCGCGGCAGCCCTGGTGTGCCTGCTCGGCGCGGCGGACGACAAATGGGACCTGGACTGGATGACCAAGCTGGCGGGGCAGATCCTCGCCGCGCTGCTCCTCGCCTGGCAGGGCGTGCAGCTCGTGACCCTGCCCATCGGCGGGGTCACGCTCCTCTCGCCCCGTGCCTCGCTGATCCTCACCGTGCTGGTGGTGGTGGTGAGCATGAACGCCGTCAACTTCGTCGACGGCCTCGACGGGCTCGCCGCCGGTGTGATGGCGATCGGCGGCAGTGCCTTCTTCGCCTACGCCTACCTGCTCACCCGCAGCGCCTCGGCGACGGACTACTCCTCCCTGGCCGCTGTCCTCACCGCGATGATGATCGGCGCCTGCGCAGGCTTCCTGCCGCACAACCTCACCCGGGCGCGCATCTTCATGGGCGACTCCGGATCGATGCTCCTCGGGCTGCTCCTCGCCGCCTCGACCATCGCGGTCACGGGTCAGGTCGATCCCGCCCGCCTCTCCGGCGCGGACTTCTTCGGGCAGTTCCTGCCGATCCTGCTGCCGATCGGCGTCATGGTGATCCCGTTCCTCGACTTCGCGCTCGCCGTGGTGCGGAGGATCGGCTCCGGCCGCTCGCCCTTCCACGCCGACAAGCTCCACCTCCATCACCGCCTGCTGGGCCTGGGCCACTCCAAGCGCACGGCCGTGCTGATCATGTACCTCTGGACCGTCGTGATCTCCGCCGGGCTGCTCGCGCCCCTCGTGCTCGACACGCGCGGCGTGGTGCTCTTCTGGACCGGCGGCGTGCTGCTGGCCCTCCTGCTGACCTTCGACCCGCTCAGGTGGCGACATGCCCGTCACCGGAAGGACCCCACCGATGCCCGCTCCGTCTGATGAGACCACCCCGCACGGCGCGGAGCGCGCCGTCGCGCCCCGTCCGGGCGATTCCCGCCGCCATCGTGCCGTCGGCGATCGAGCCATGCGTCGCGCGGCCGTGATCGCCCTGATCGTCGGCCTGGTGCTCGACCTGATCGTGCTCGCGATCGCCCTGGCCCGAGGAGAGGGGCCCGCGGTCAACGGCGCTCTGATCGGCACCGGACTGACTCTCGTCATCATCGTGCCGACCCTGGTGATCACCATCGTCGGCGCACGCATGTCCCCGTTGACCATGGCGGCCACCGTGCTCGGGAGCTGGGCGGGGAAGATGCTGATTGTGATCCTCGTCCTGGTCCTGGTGAAGGACCTGGCCGCGGTCTCGTCGCTCTGGATCGGGCTCGCCCTGCTGGTCGGAGCGGTTCCGGCGATCACGATCGAGGGCGTGCTCATGGCTCGCTCGCGCCAGCCCCTCGACGTCGACCCGCACGAGGGCCCCACGGAGGACTCTCGCGACCGGGCCGGGGCCTGACTCTCTGTTATGCTTCCCAAGGCGCCGACACCGCAGCTCGCGGACACCCGACAGGGCAGGTGGGAGCGCTGATCGACCACCACGTACGCCCTGGCGCAGACCATCGCCGCACACACGGTGGCCGTCAACCGGCAGTGGACTCGATCGACGTGACAGCTAGTGCCGACGCCGCCGCGCGTCAGGCCTGAAAAGCCTGGGAGATCGTGCTGGACACCGCAGACCACAGCCCCGCCCTCTACGCGGAGGGCGAATCGTTCTTCCACATCCCGACGCTCGGGGAGTTCTTCCCTGACGCGATCCTCTTCGCGGGGACTCCCTTCGAGTTCAACCGCGTGCAGCTCGTGCGCCTCATCATCCTGGTCGCGGTGCTGCTGCTCACCTGCATCATCGCCTCTCGCGCGAAGCTGGTCCCCGGCCGGATGCAGAGCGTGATCGAGCTGCTGATGGACTTCGTGAACAACACGATCATCGCGAACACGCTGGGCCTCAAGGACGGCAAGCGGTTCTCGCCGATGCTCATCACGATGTTCTTCTTCATCCTGTCGATGAACCTCGCGGGCGTCATCCCCGGCCTCAACCTCGCCGGCACCTCCGTGATCGGCCTGCCGCTGCTCATGGCCCTGTGGACCTTCGTCACCTACGTCGGCGCGGGCATCAGCAAGCACGGCTTCCTCGGCTACTTCAAGTCCGAGACCATGCCCCCCGGCATCCCGTGGCCGATCTACATCCTGCTGATCCCGATCGAGCTGCTGCAGGTGCTCGTGATCCGCTGGGCCTCGCTGACCATCCGACTGCTCGCCAACATGGTCGCGGGCCACATGATGATCGTCGTGTTCATCGGTATGACCCATGCGCTCGTGTTCTCGGGCGACTGGCTCATGGCGATCAGCCCCTTCGCGGGTGCCATGGCGATCGGCATCTACGGCTTCGAGATCTTCGTCGCGGCGCTGCAGGCCTTCATCTTCACGATGCTGACCGCCGTCTACATCCAGCTCGCCACGAGCGACGAGCACTGACCTCCGCTCCGGCGGGAGGCCCAGGGGCCACCGCCGGCGGATCCCGCACCACCCCCGACCCCAGACCTGATCGTCGCGCCACAGCGACACGATGAAAGGAAACACCCCATGGAGCCCACGATCCTCGCCGAGCTGACCGGAAACATCGGCACCATCGGCTACGGCCTCGCCGCGATCGGCCCCGGCATCGGCCTCGGCATCCTCGTCGGCAAGACCGCCGAGGCGCAGGCCCGTCAGCCCGAGATGCGCTCGCAGCTGCAGACCACCATGCTGATCGGTGTCGCCTTCACCGAGATCCTCGCGCTGCTGGCGATCGTCACCGGCCTCATCTTCGTCTGAGCCCCAGCCCATGATTCTGGCTGAAGGAGCAGACACCGTCCCCGGCTGGCGCCTGCTGATCCCGCTCCCCGAGGAGATCTTCTGGTCGGCGCTCTTCCTGCTGATCTTCGCGATCGTCTTCATGAAGTTCGTGCTCCCCCGCATGAACGCCGTGCTCGACGAGCGTGCCGAGAAGATCGAGGGCGGCATCCGCCACGCCGAGAAGATCCAGGAGCAGGCCGACTCCCTCCGCTCCGAGCAGGAGAAGGAGCTGGCCGCCGCCCGTCAGGAGGCCGCCGCGATCCGCGAGAAGGCCCGCCAGGACGGCCAGGCCATCGTCGACGACGCCAAGGCACGCGCCGAGGCCGAGTCGGACCGCGTGCTCACCGCCGGCCGTCAGCAGCTGCACGCGGAGCGGATCGCCGCCTCCACGCAGCTGCGCGGAGAGGTGGGCTCGCTCGCGAGCGACCTGGCCTCCAAGATCGTCGGCGAGTCCCTCTCCGACGACGAGCGCTCCCGCCGTGTGATCGACCGGTTCCTGGACGACCTCGAGTCGACCCAGACCACCACCCGATAAGGACCTGTGATGCGAGGAACCTCCTCCGCCTCCTTCGACGAGGCGCTCCGGCAGGCCGAGACCGTGTTCCGCACGGTCTCCGGCTCCGGTCCGCTCGAGCCCCTCGCCGAGGAGCTGTTCTCGACGGCGGATGCCGTCGACGGCAGCAACCAGCTCGTGCGCCTGCTCTCCGATCCCGGTCGTCCGGCCGCGGTGAAGGAGGAGGCCGTCCGCTCGCTGTTCGCCGGCAGGATCAGCGCCGAGGCTCTCGAGCTGCTTCTCGAGGTCGTCCGTCGACGCTGGTCCGAGCAGGAGGACATTCTCGACGCCCTCGAGCTGCTCGGCGTCTCCGCCCTGCTGGCGCAGGCGGAGAGCGAGGGAGTGCTCGAGCAGGTCGAGGTGGAGCTGTTCCAGGTCAAGCGCCTCATCGACGGCAGCGGTGAGCTCACCGGTGCCCTCGACGGGGAGCGGGAGAACCCGGGGCGACGCGCCCAGATCCTCTCCACCCTGCTCTCGGGCCGCACGCACCGCCTGACCGCGGCGCTGGCCGCCCGGGCCGCAGGCCGCCGTTCCGACGTCAAGCCGGCGCGGCGGGTCGCGGAGCTCGCGAGCTTCGCCTCCGAGCGCCGCCGCCGGGCACTCGCGTCGGTGTCCAGCGCGGTGCCGCTGAGCGAGGCCCAGCAGGGCCGCCTGAGCGGCATCCTGGCGGGCCTGTACGGCCGCCAGGTGCAGATGAACTTCCAGGTCGACCCGGATGTCGTGGGCGGTCTGCGGATCCAGGTCGGAGACGACCTCTACGACGCCACCGTACTGGCCCGGCTCGCCCAGGCGCGCCGGCAGCTGGTGGCCTGAACGGCCCGACCGACGCCCCGGCGTCCCCAGCATTTTCCAGACCATCCCCGGTGACGGGGAGACCGAGAGGAAGCGAAGCAGCACATGGCTGAGCTCACGATCAGCCCGGAGGAGATCCGGAACGCCCTGGACACCGCGGTGTCCACCTACCAGGCCAGCGCCACCGTGCGCGAGGAGATCGGTCGCGTCAGCGAGGCCGCCGACGGCATCGCGCGCGTCGAGGGTCTGCCCGACGTCATGGCCAACGAGCTGGTCAGCTTCGAGGACGGCACCCTCGGCCTCGCCCTGAACCTCGAGCTCCGCGAGGTCGGCGTCGTCGTCCTCGGCGAGTTCAGCGGCATCGAGGAGGGCCAGCAGGTCCGCCGCACCGGTCAGGTGCTCTCCGTGCCCGTCGGCGACGGCTACCTCGGCCGCGTGGTCGATCCCACCGGTGCCCCGATCGACGGTCTCGGCGAGATCGAGACCGTGGGCCGCCGCGCCCTCGAGCTCCAGGCCCCCGGCGTCATGCAGCGCAAGGCGGTCAAGGAGCCGATGCAGACCGGTCTCAAGGCCATCGACGCGATGACCCCGATCGGCCGCGGCCAGCGTCAGCTGATCATCGGTGACCGCCAGACCGGCAAGACCACGATCGGCATCGACACGATCCTCAACCAGAAGGCGAACTGGGAGTCCGGCGACCCCGACAAGCAGGTGCGCTGCATCTACGTCGCGGTCGGCCAGAAGGGCTCCACCATCGCCTCGGTCCGCGCCACCCTCGAGGAGAACGGCGCGCTCGAGTACACCACCATCGTGGCGGCTCCGGCCTCCGATCCGGCGGGCTTCAAGTACATCGCGCCCTACACCGGCTCCGCGATCGGCCAGCACTGGATGTACGAGGGCAAGCACGTCCTCATCGTCTTCGACGACCTCTCGAAGCAGGCCGAGGCCTACCGCGCCGTGTCCCTGCTGCTGCGCCGTCCGCCGGGCCGCGAGGCCTACCCGGGTGACGTCTTCTACCTGCACTCCCGTCTGCTCGAGCGCTGCGCGAAGCTCAGCGACGAGATGGGCGGCGGCTCGATGACCGGTCTGCCGATCATCGAGACCAAGGCCAACGACGTCTCGGCGTACATCCCGACCAACGTCATCTCGATCACCGACGGCCAGTGCTTCCTGCAGTCGGACCTGTTCAACGCGAACCAGCGCCCGGCGGTCGACGTCGGCATCTCGGTCTCCCGCGTCGGCGGCTCCGCGCAGACCAAGGCCATGAAGGCGGTCTCGGGCACCCTGAAGATCTCGCTCGCGCAGTTCCGTGATCTCGAGGCCTTCGCCATGTTCGCCTCGGACCTCGACGGCGCGTCGAAGCAGCAGCTGAGCCGCGGCGCCCGCCTGATGGAGCTGCTGAAGCAGTCCCAGAACTCGCCGTTCCCGGTCGAGGAGCAGGTCGTCTCGATCTGGGCAGGCACCACCGGCAAGCTCGACGAGATCGAGGTCGAGGACGTCCGCGAGTTCGAGGCCCAGCTGCTCGAGCACCTGCGCCACAACGGCGGCGTGCTCGACGCCATCCGCACCACCGGCAAGTTCGAGTCCTCCACGGAGGAGGAGCTCTCGCGCATCCTCGACGAGGTCAAGCGGGACTTCCTGGCCGGCCGCGGCGAGGATGCGGCACGCAGCGACGTGCACGCCCGCGCCGACGCCGATCAGATCGAGCAGGAGCAGATCGTCCGCGGCTGATGCGAGCGCCGCCGCCCCGGAGACGGGGCGGCGGCACCGCCCGGACGCATCCACCCCGCACGAGGAGAGATATGGGAGCCCAGCAGAGGGTCTACAAGCAGCGGATCCGGTCCGCTCAGGGCATGAAGAAGATCTTCAAGGCCAAGGAGATGGTCGCGGCATCGCGCATCGCCAAGGCGCACGCGCGCGTGCTCGCCACCACGCCCTACGCCGAGGCACTCACCCGCGCCATCGGCTCGGTGGCCACGCACTCCGACGAGATCGCCCACCCCTTCCTGCAGGCGGACCGCACTTCCTCGGGCCGGGTCGGCATCCTGATGATCACCGCGGACCGCGGTATGACCGGGCCGTACTCGCACAACGTGATCCGCGACGCCGAGCAGCTCGCGAACCTGCTGCGCGACCAGGGCAAGGAGCCGGTCATGTACGTCGTCGGCCGCAAGGGCGACACCTACTACCGCTTCCGCAACCGTCCGCCGCACCGCGCCTGGACCCCCTACAAGGAGGCGGAGCTGCCCGAGCTCGGTCGCGAGATCGCCCAGGCGGTCACGGCCGACCTGCTCGACGAGGACCCCTCGGTCCACCTCGACGAGCTGTACGTGGTGGGCACGCGTTTCCGCTCCCGCTTCGTGCAAGAGACCCGTTCCGTCCGCCTGGTCCCGATGGGCCTGGTGGACGCGGAGGAGAGCGCGGAGCGTCCGGTGTACCCGCTGTACGCCTTCGCCCCCGATGCCGAGACCGTCGTCGCCGAGCTGCTCCCGCGCTACGTCGAGGCCCGCATCATCAACATCCTGCTGCAGGCGATGGCGTCCGAGCACGCGTCGACCCAGCGGGCGATGAAGACGGCCACGGACAACGCCGAGACCCAGATCAGGAAGTTCACCCGACTGGCGAACACCGCGCGCCAGGCGGAGATCACCCAGGAGATCACGGAGATCGTCGGCGGTGCCGACGCCCTCGCCGGCTCCGGCCGCGCGGAACGCTGAGACCCCGCAGACACCCGGGCGGTATCGCCCCGCCCCGCCGACGCACCCATTGGAGACATCGCACATGACCACCACCGCCCCCTCGCCGACCCAGACCGCCACCGGGCGCGTCGCACGCGTCACCGGCGCCGTGATCGACATCGAGTTCCCCCCGGGCAACATCCCCGATCTGTACAACGCCCTGCAGATCGAGATCCACGCCGAGGGTTCCGGCCTCGAGGACTCGACCCTGACCCTCGAGACCGCTCAGCACCTCGGTGACGGCATGGTCCGCGCCATCGCGCTGAAGCCGACCGACGGCGTGGTCCGCGGGCAGGCCGTGACCGACACCGGCGCCGCGATCTCCGTGCCCGTGGGCGACGCGACCCTCGGCACCGTCTTCGACGTGGTCGGCAACCCGCTGAACAAGCCGGCCTCCGAGCTGCAGGTCTCCGAGCGCTGGCCGATCCACCGCAAGGCACCGAACTTCGACCAGCTCGAGTCGAAGACCACCATGTTCGAGACCGGCATCAAGTCGATCGACCTCCTCACCCCGTACGTGCAGGGCGGCAAGATCGGCCTGTTCGGCGGCGCGGGCGTGGGCAAGACGGTGCTCATCCAGGAGATGATCTACCGCGTGGCGAACAACCACGACGGCGTCTCCGTGTTCGCCGGCGTCGGCGAGCGCACCCGTGAGGGCTGGGACCTCATCGAGGAGATGACCGAGTCGGGCGTCATCGACAAGACCGCCCTGGTCTTCGGCCAGATGGACGAGCCGCCGGGCACCCGCCTGCGCGTGGCGCTGTCGGCTCTCACCATGGCGGAGTACTTCCGCGATGTGCAGAGCCAGGACGTGCTGCTGTTCATCGACAACATCTTCCGCTTCACCCAGGCGGGCTCCGAGGTGTCGACCCTGCTGGGCCGCATGCCCTCCGCGGTGGGCTATCAGCCCAACCTGGCCGACGAGATGGGTGTGCTCCAGGAGCGGATCACCTCGACCCGCGGCCACTCGATCACCTCGATGCAGGCGATCTACGTCCCGGCCGACGACTACACCGACCCGGCCCCGGCGACCACCTTCGCCCACCTGGACGCGACCACCGAGCTCTCCCGCGAGATCGCCTCGCGCGGTCTGTACCCGGCGATCGACCCGCTGGCGTCGACCTCGCGCATCCTCGACCCGCGCTACGTGGGCCAGGACCACTACGACACCGCGGTGCGCGTGAAGCAGATCCTTCAGCGCAACAAGGAGCTCCAGGACATCATCGCGATGCTCGGCGTCGACGAGCTCTCCGAGGAGGACAAGGTGATCGTCTCGCGCGCTCGCCGCATCCAGCAGTTCCTCTCGCAGAACACCCACCTCGCGAAGCAGTTCACCGGTGTGGACGGCTCGGACGTCCCGCTGAAGGACACCATCGAGGGCTTCAAGGGCATCTGCGACGGCGAGTTCGACCACATCACCGAGTCGGCCTTCTTCAACGTCGGCGGCATCGACATGGTGCTCGAGAACCAGCACCGCATCGACAAGGAGCTCGGGGCGTGAGTGCTCTCGAGGTCACCTTCGTCACCGCGGACCGCACGGTCTGGAGCGGCCGCGCCGCACAGGTCGTGGTCCCGGCCGTCGACGGCTCGATGGGCATCCTGCCGCAGATGCAGCCGACCCTCGCCATTCTCGGCGACGGCGCGGTGCGCATCCTGGCCGAGGACGGCACCGCCACCGAGCGCGTGGTCCACGGCGGCTTCGTCTCGGTCGACTCGGATGTCGTGACCATCGGCGTGGACGACGCCGAGCAGGTCGACGCCCAGGCGCGCTGATCCGCGACCGACTCCGATGAACCATGTGAGCATCCCGATCCTCCTGCTGGGGATCGGGATGCTCGTCGTTCTGGCGGCGGGCGCGATCGTGCTGCGGCACGTGGGGCTCAGCCGCCAGCGCGGCGCATTCGACTGCACCCTGTGGCGGTCCGCCTGGGTGGGCGGGCCCAGCTGGCAGCACGGCATGATGCGCTTCGGCCCGGACCGGCTCCGCTGGTTCCGGGCCTTCTCGCTGCGACTGGGCCCGGAGGTGGTGATCCGCCGGGAGGAGATCCTCGACGTCCGCCGGGAGCTCCTGCCCCCGCAGCTCGACGGGGAGCCCGAGCGCTGCCTGCTCGAGTTCTCCCTCCTGGGGGAGCGCCGGCTCCGCGCCGTCGTCGACCGGGTCTCCGGGGCGGCGATGACTTCCTGGCTCGAGGCCGCCCCCACCGGGATGGTGCTCGGCGACGCCGACTGATCGGTCGGCGACGACGCCGACGGGTCAGTCGGCGACCCGGACTCCGCCGCGCAGGACCTCCAGCGGCCGCAGCTCGCGGTCGACGAGGACCGCGTCGGCACGACGACCTGCCGCGAGGGAGCCGATCCGGTCCTGCTGCCCGAGCACCTCCGCGGGCACGAGGGAGGCCGCGCGGACCGCGTCGACCAGGTCCACCCCGACCTCGAGCACGGCGCAGCGCACCACGTCGAGGAGGTGCGCGGTGCCGCCCGCGATCGCCCCCTGCTCGGTGAGGGTCGCGACGCCCTCCGCCACCGTGACGTCCAGCGACCCCAGCCGGTACTGCCCGTCGGGCATGCCGGCGGCGGCCATCGCATCGGTCACCAGGACGACCGCGCCCTCCGCGGCGACGGCGAAGACGTGGGCGACGGTGCGGTGGTCGAGATGGACGCCGTCCGCGATCACCTCCACCACGAGCTCCCCGCGGGAGGCGGCGTCGAGCGCGGCGAGGGCCGGCCCCGGATCGCGGTGGTGGATCGGCCGCATCCCGTTGAACAGGTGGGTCGCGGTGGGGCGGGGGGAGCGACCCTGTTCGCGGCGCAGCTCCCGACGGGACCGCGCCACGGCCTCCGTCATCGTCGCGCTCGAGCCGTCGGTGTGCCCGAGCGAGGGGATCGCGCCCACCTCGGCGAGGGCGTCGATCACGGCGTCGGCCTGCTCTGCCTCGGGGGCCACGGTCATGGTGGCGAGGGCGCCGCCGGCGGTCTGGGCGAGCTCCCGCACGAAGTCGGCGTCCCCGGCGACGATGTGCTCGGGGTTCTGGGCGCCGCAGCGGGCGACGGAGAGGAAGGGACCCTCGAGGTGGATGCCGGCGATCTCGTCGGCGGCGGCGAGGCGGGCGAGGTCCGCGACCCGGGCGCGCAGCGTGTCGGCGTCGGCGGTGACGAGGGAGGCGACGAGCGAGGTGGTGCCGTGGCGACGATGCTCGCGCACCGCGGTGAGCATCTCCGCGGCATCGGCCGCATCGGGGAAGGAGGCTCCGCCGCCGCCGTGGCAGTGGAGGTCGACGAGCCCCGGCAGCAGCAGCCCGTCGTGCGCCCGCTCGGCGAGAGCCGTGTGCTCGGGGGCCGCCGGTGCGGCGCCCGCCCAGACGATGTGCTCGCCGGTGATGAGCACGAGCGCGTCGGGGACGAGGCCCTGGGGGAGCACGGCGGTGCCGCGGAGGGCAAGGTCGACCCTCAGCGGGGTGGACGGATCGGCGAGCGTGCCCATGGGTCTCCGGACGCGAGAGGGGGAGGGGTCAGAACAGGCGGGACTCGACGTCGTCGATACCGCGCAGGGCGTCGTAGTCGAGGGTCACGCAGTCGATGCCGCGGTCCCCGGCGAGGACGCGCGCCTGGGGCTTGATCGCCTGGGCGGCGAAGATCCCCCGCACCGGGGCGAGCAGCGGATCGCGGTTGAGCAGCTCGAGGTAGCGGGTCAGCTGCTCGACGCCGTCGATCTCCCCGCGGCGCTTGATCTCGATCGCGACGGCGCGGCCCTCGGGGTCGCGCGCGAGGATGTCGACCGGACCGATCGCAGTGCCGTACTCGCGGCGCACGAGCGACCACCCGCTGCCGAGGGTCTCGATGTTGTCCGCGAGCAGCGCCTGGAGGTGCGCCTCGACGCCGTCCTTCTGCAGGCCCGGATCGACGCCGAGCTCATGGGCGGAGTCCTCGTAGGTCTCGTGCAGGCGCACCCGGAGGCGGTCGCCGGTTTTGTCGTGCACCACGTCCCACTGCTCGAGCCAGTCGCCCTCGGGATCCGCCGCGGCCTCCTCGGCGCTGCGGGTGCTGGTCTGCAACGTCGCGGGCGGGCTCATCCAGTTCAGGGGCTTGTAACTGCCCCCGTCGGAGTGGACCAGCACGCTGCCGTCGGCCTTGACGATCAGCAGGCGCGGGGCCAGGGGCAGGTGGGCGGTGAGTCGACCGGTGTAGTCGACGGAGCAGCGGGCAACGACGAGACGCACCCCGACAGAGTACGTCAGGCCGCCCCATGAGACGCCGATGAGACGCTCATGAGAGGGCCTTTACCCAGGTGGAGGACCTCACGTGGAGGTATCCCCGGCGGGCTCGTCCGCCTATCGTGGACGGGTCCACCACCTCGTGCCCGGTCCGGGCCGCCTGATATGGAGCTTCCACGTGCAACGACTCCTCGCCGTCCTCCTGGTCCTGCTCGGACTGATCGGACTGGTGCTGGGCCGCCTCGGCGAGACCACCTGGGCCCCCGACACCGAGACCACCGCGACCGTCTCCCTCTCCGATCCGGGGCCCGCGGTGCTCATCGATCCCGGCGTGCTCTACGTCGGCGGCGAGGAGGGCACCGTGACCATCGAGGGCGCGAGCGACGTCTCGATCATCACCGCCTCCAACGCCGACCTCGAGGCCTACCTCGAGGGCACCCGCTACACCCGCATCACCGGGGCGAGCGACTGGACCACCCTGAGCACGCAGGAGGTCAACCCCGACGGTTCCGCCGAGCTGACCGATCCGACCACCTCGGACCTGTGGCGCTCCGTGGAGACCACCCCGAGCCCCGCGACGATCGACGTGGCCGACTTCCACGCCGGCGAGCACGGAGAGAACGCGCAGGTGTACCGCGCGATCCTCATCGTCACCGACGGCACCGCCCCCGGAGCGGACCAGGTCTCGATCACCTGGCCCGTGCACGACGAGAACGAGTGGGTCCCCTTCGCCTACGCCGGCGGTGCGGCCGTCGCCGTGATCGGCCTGGTGCTCCTCGTGGTCTCCCTCGGAGGACGCCGCCGCGAGCGGCTCGACGAGGACGAGATCGAGGAGACGGAGGAGAGCGACGCCCTCGAGAGCGCGGAGCCGGGTGCGTCCGCTCCGATCGTGGTCGGCGGGTCCGCGGCGGCCGGCGCCCCGGGCGATGCCGACGACCGGGCGGACGCCGAGGACGCCGACGCCTGGTCCGTCGCCGGGGCGCCCGCTGACCGCGCCTCCGCCGACGGCGAGGACACCGCGGTGCTCGCGCCCGTGGAGGCGGAGGAAGCCGAGGAGGCCGAGGATCCTGCAGACGCCGAGTCCGCAGAGACCGCAGTGACCGCGCAGACCGCCGGTTCCGATAGCTCCGCCGATGCCGACGCGTCGTCCGATGCTGACCGGTCCACCGAGCTCGATCCGTCCGCTCCGTCCGACCCGTCCGCGGAGTCCGACGAGCAGCCCGCTCCGGGGCAGGAGCCCCGATGACCCGGCCCGCTCCGCACCCGCCCCTGAGGAAGGACCTCCCGATGACTTCTCGCCCGCTCGCCCGCCGCAGCCTTTTCGCGGGCTCCGGCGCGCTCCTCGTCGGCGGCGTCCTCTCCGCCTGCGCCTCCGAGCCGGAGGCACCGCCCGCCCCGCCCGCCGGACCGGAGATCGCTGAGCCCACCCCGGCGCAGACCACCGAGCAGCTCGACGCCGTCGTCGCGGAGATCAGCAGCGCGGTGACCGCGGCCGACGAGGCCCGCGACCCCGCCCAGCTGGCGCCCCGCGTCATCGGCTCCGCGGTCGAGTTCCGCACCGCCGCCTACGCGCTGATCGCCAAGGCCGAGGAGTGGACCGCCCAGCTCACCGTGCCCGGGGCCGCCCTCGTGGTGCCGATGTCCACGACCGGCACCGACTTCCCGCGCACCGCGATCGGCCTGGTCGAGAACTCGGCCGCTGACGGCGTGCCCTTCTTCCTCGCCCTGCAGCAGGCCGACGCCCGCTCGCCGTACACCACCTGGGGCTGGGCCCAGCAGGCGGTCGACGTGGCCATGCCCACCGTCGCGGACGCCGCCGTCGGCTCCGAGGCCGTCGCGATCGACGCCGCGGACCTGGTGATGACCCCCGCGGAGGCGCTGGCCCTCTACGCGGCGGTGCTCACCGACGGCGACGCGAAGGATCCCGAGGACCAGCTGGCCGTCGACCCCTTCATCACCTCGCGGCACAGCGAGATCCAGGAGGAGCGCAAGGCGCTCAACGCCGGGGTCGAGTGGGACGAGGGCGCGACCATCCGCGAGACCTATGCGGTGCGCGAGGACGAGTTCGCGGGCCTGCGCACGGACGACGGCGGGGCGCTCGTCATGGGCACCCTCACCTCCACCCGCAAGGTCACCATCAAGGACGGCGCGACCATGCGCTACGCCGAGGACAACGCGTACACCAAGGTGGTCGGCACCCGCGAGTTCACGAAGGAGTTCGTGCGCACCTTCGGCACCCACGTCGCGCTGTACATCCCCTCGGCCGAGGCCGGCGGGCAGGTCCAGTCCGTCGGGGCCACCCTCACCGCGCTCACCGCCACCGGCTCCTGAGACGGAGGGCGCGACGACGCACCCGGGGAGAGTTCCCTAGACTGTCAGGGTCCTGAACCCGTCGAAGGAGCTCCTCCGTGACCGATCCCTACGGCATCATCGATCTCGCCGCCCTCAAGCAGCCCGCCGACGGCGGCGCCACCGCGGGGGAGGCCTCCGCGCACGAGGTGACCGTCACCGAGCAGGGTCTGCAGCAGATCGTCGGGGACTCGCAGCAGATCCCGACCCTGCTCCTGGTCACGAGCTCGCGCGTGCCCGAGGGCGCCGGCTTCCTCGCCTCCCTGCGCCGCGGTGTCGACGCTCACGCCGGGGCGGTCCGCCTCGCGGTGGTCGACGCGGACACGCAGCCGCGCGTCGCCCAGGCCCTCCAGGTCCAGCAGCTGCCGAGCCTGCTGCTGCTCCTGCTCGGCCAGGTCCAGCCGATCGTCGCCGGGGTGCTCCCCGACGGCGAGATCGACGCGCTGCTCAAGCAGGTCCTCGACCTCGCGCGCCAGCAGGGCCTCGAGGTGCCCGCGGGCGAGGGGTCCGAGGGCGCCGAGGAGCCTGCCGCCGAGCCGCTGCCGCCGCTCATCGCGGAGGCCTACGAGGCGATCGACCGGGGCGACCTCGACGGCGCCGTCGCCGCCTTCGAGAAGCATCTGCGCGAGAACCCCGCCGACGCCGAGGCGCGGACCGGACTCGCCACCGTCACCCTCATGCGGCGCACCCAGGGCGTCGATCTCGACGAGGTGCGCCGGGAGGCCGCGGAGAAGCCCGGGGATCTCTCCGCCCAGATGCTCGCCGCCGATGTGGACATGCTCGGCGGTCATGTCGACGACGCCTTCGGGCGTCTGCTGGACCTGCTGCGCGGCGCCGACCAGGACACGAAGGATGCGGTCCGCACCCGCCTGCTCGAGCTGTTCGAGATCGCCGGCGCCGAGGATCCGCGCGTCGCACCCGCCCGCAAGCGCCTCGCGAACCTCCTGTTCTGAGGCGCCTGCCGGCGGGCTGGGCTCCGCCGGCGCTCGGGCTCAGCCGGCGCGCAGCCGCTCGGGGATCAGCACCACTGCTCCGAGCGGCGGGACCGACAGCCGCACGGAGTGCTCGCGACCGTGCATCCCCACCGGCTCGGCGTGGACTCGGCCGAGGTTCCCGACCCCGCTGCCGCCGTAGACCGGGGCGTCGGAGTTGAGCACCTCGAGCCACGTCCCGCCCTCGGGCAGCGGGATCCGGTGCTCGTGCCAGGCCTGCGCCGAGTAGTTCAGCACCACGACCACCGGATCGCCCGCCTGGTCCCGGCGCAGGTAGGCGAAGACGTTGTGGACCGCGTCGTCGCCCAGCAGCCACTCGAAGCCGCCCGGATCCTGATCCCGCTGGTAGAGCGCGGGCAGCTCCCGCTGGAGGGCGTTGAGGTCCTTGACCAGCTGGTGGGTGCCGCGATGCAGCGGGTACTCGAGCAACCACCAGGGCAGCCCCGCCTGCTCCGACCATTCGGTGCCCTGGGCGAACTCGGTGCCCATGAACACCAGCTGCTTGCCGGGATGCGTCCACTGCAGGGCGAGGGTGGTCCGCAGCGTGGCCGCCTGCTGCCAGTCGTCCCCCGGAGCCTTGCGCAGCAGGGAACCCTTGCCGTGCACGACCTCGTCGTGGCTGATGGGCAGCACGAAGTTCTCGGAGTACTGGTACACCATCGCGAAGGTCATCTCGCCGTGGTGGTACTGGCGGTGGATCGGGTCCTGGCCCACGTAGGCGAGCGTGTCATGCATCCAGCCCATGTTCCACTTGAAGTGGAAGCCGAGCCCGCCCTCGGAGGTGGGCCGGGTGACGCCGGGGAAGGACGTGGACTCCTCGGCGATCATCACGATGCCGGGGGCCCGTTTGGCGGCGGTCGCCGTGGCCTCCTGCAGGAAGCCGATGTTCTCCAGGTCCTCGCGTCCGCCATGGCGGTTGGGGATCCACTGCCCCTCGGCGCGCGAGTAGTCGAGGTACAGCATCGACGCCACCGCGTCGACCCGCAGGCCGTCCACGTGGAACTCCTCGAGCCAGTAGCACGCGTTGGCCACGAGGAAGTTGCGCACCTCGCGCCGGCCGGTGTCGAAGACGTACGTGCCCCAGTCCGGATGCTCGCCGCGGCGCGGGTCGGCATGCTCGTACAGCGGGGTGCCGTCGAAGCGCGCAAGCGCCCACTCGTCCTTCGGGAAGTGGGCGGGGACCCAGTCCAGGATCACGCCGATCCCGGCCTCGTGCAGGGCGTTGATCAGATGGCGCAGCTCGTCGGGGGTTCCCAGCCGGGAGGTCGGGGCGTAGTAGCCGGTGACCTGATAGCCCCACGAGCCGCCGAAGGGATGCTCCGCGACGGGCATGAACTCGACATGGCTGAAGCCCATGTCGCGCACGTAGTCCACCAGCTCGACGGCCAGCTCGCGGTAGCCGAGCCCGGGGCGCCAGCTCGCGAGGTGGACCTCGTAGACGGACATCCGCGTAGCGAGCGGATCGTGGTCGGCGCGCTCGGCGAGCCAGGCGTCATCGCTCCACTCGAAGTCCGAGTCGGTCACGATCGATCCGGTCGCCGGCGGCACCTCGGTGCGTCGGGCCATGGGATCGGCCTTGTCGCGCCAGGTCGAGTCGGCGCCCAGGATCCGGAGCTTGTACACCTCGCCGACGCCGACGCCGGGCACGAAGATCTCCCACACGCCCGAGGCGCCGAGGCTGCGCAGCGCGTGGCCGCGTCCGCGCCAGCCGTTGAAGCCGCCGACGACCTGCACGGCGCGGGCGTTGGGGGCCCACACCGTGAAGGAGGTGCCCGCGACCCCGTCGAGCGTGCGCACGTGCGCGCCGAGCGCCCGCCACAGCTCCTCGTGGCGGCCCTCGCGGATGAGGTGCAGGTCGAGCTCACCGATCGTGGGCAGGAAGCGGTAGGGCTCCTCGAGGTCCACCGGGTCCGCGCCCTCGGACCAGGTCACCCGCACCCGGTAGGAGGGCAGGTGGGGCTGCGGCAGGACCGCGGTCCAGATGCCGTCGTACTCGTGCTCCATCGCCGCGGTGGTGCCGTCGGGCAGGAGCACCGCGACCTCGTGCGCGAGGGGCTTGAGGGTGCGCACGGTGACAGCGCCCTCGTACTCGTGCGCGCCGAGCACGGAGTGCGGGTCGTGGTAGCTGCCGGTGGCGGCCGCTCCGAGCTCATGCTCCCCGAGCGGCATGCGCGGTGCGGGGGCCGGGAGTCCGTCGGTGCCCTGGGTGGTCGATGCCATGTCAGCTCTCCTCGGGGTGGATGACGCGCAGGACGTGCGCCGGCCGGTCGGCGGCGCGGAGGATCACGGAGGGCGCCGCATCCCAGCGGTACCGCTCCCCGGTCAGCAGGTCCTCGACCTCGAAGGCCGTGGCACCGGGCTCCAGGCCCAGGGCGCCGAGGTCCAGGTGCAGGGTGGTCCAGGCGTCGCGGTCGTGCTCGGTGAGGGACACGACCAGCACCGTGTCCGGCGCGCCGGTCCCGGAGGACGCCGCGTCGAGGTGCTTGGAGAACACCAGGACCTGCGGGTCCTCGGCCTCGTGGAAGGAGATCGCGGTGAGCGACTGCAGGGCCGGGTGCTCGCGGCGGATCCGGTTCAGCGCGGTGAGCAGCGGCTGCAGGCTCTCCCCGCGGGCGAGCGCCCCCGCATGGTCGCGGGGCTTGTACTCGTACTTCTCGTTGTCGATCTGCTCCTGCGCCCCCGGCCGGGGGACGTCCTCGACGAGCTCGTACCCGGCGTAGATGCCCCAGGTGGGCACCAGGGTCGCGGCGAGGATCGCGCGCAGCGCGAAGGCCGCTCGCCCGCCGCCGCTCATGAACGGGGTGAGGATGTCGTGCGTCGTGGGCCAGAAGCTGGGGCGCATGTACGGCGCGGCCGCGACGAGTTCCTCGAGATACTCGCGCAGCTCCTCGGGGGTGTGGCGCCAGGTGAAGTAGGTGTAGCTCTGGTGATAGCCGACCTTGCCCAGGGCGTGCATCATCGTGGGCCGGGTGAAGGCCTCCGCCAGGAAGATCACCTCGGGGTGCTTCGCGTCGAACTCCGCGAGCAGCTCCTCCCAGAAGCGCACCGGCTTGGTGTGCGGGTTGTCGATGCGGAACAGGGTGACCCCGTGGTCGACCCAGTGCTCGAGCATGTCCCGGATCGCCGCGTAGAGGCCCTCGTAGTCCGTGTCGAAGCTGAGGGGGTAGATGTCCTGGTACTTCTTCGGCGGGTTCTCGGCGTAGGCGATGCTGCCGTCGGAGCGGACCACGAACCACTCCGGATGCTCGGCGACCCAGGGATGGTCGGGGGAGCACTGCAGGGCGATGTCCAGGGCCACTTCGAGCCCGAGCTCCTGCGCCCGGGCGACGAAGGCGTCGAAGTCCGCGAGCGTCCCGAGATCGGGGTGGATCGCGTCGTGCCCGCCGTCCGCGGAGCCGATCGCGTACGGCGAGCCGGGATCGCCGGGCTGCGGCTCGAGCGTGTTGTTGCGGCCCTTGCGGAAGGTCGACCCGATCGGATGGATCGGGGTGAGGTAGGCGACGTCGAAGCCCATCTCGGCGATCCGGTCGAGGGACCGGGTCGCGGTGGCGAAGGTCCCCGAAGTCCAGCCGAGTCCCTCCTCGAAGCGCGCGCCTTCGGAGCGGGGGAAGAACTCGTACCACGAGCCGTAGAGCGCCCGGCGGCGATGCACGATCAGACGATGGGGGCCGGAGACGGTCACGCCCTCGCGCAGCGGCCGGACCGTCATCAGCCCGCGGAGGTCCTCGGCGAGCGCCGGGGCGACCCGGGCGGCGGGGGAGAGGGAGGAGCTGCGCAGCGAGGCGAGGGCCGCGCGGACCACGGGCCCGTCGGCCTCGGGGCGGGTGCCCGCGGTGATCTCCGCGAGGATCGCCTCGAGCACGACGGCGCCGTCGGCGCAGACCAGCTCGACGTCGAGACCGGCAGGGATCTTCACCTCGGCGACATGGGCCCAGGTCGCATACGGCGCGGAGAAGGCCTCGACGCGGAAGGACCAGTGGCCGGTGGCGTCCGGGCGCACCGGCGCCTCCCAGAGGTCCAGGCCAGGGTTCGTCGAACGCATGCGGGTGACGGTCTCGGAGCCGTCCGGGGCGGTGAGCACCACCTGGACACCCATCGCATCGTGGCCCTCGCGGAAGGCGTTCGCCCGCACGGTGACCGTCTCGCCCTCGACGCAGGAGGCGGGGAAGCGGCCGCCGTCGACGACGGGCTGCACCTCCATGATCGGGATCCGGCCCACGCCGGCGTCGAGACCGACCGGTCCGCCCGGACCGCGCGGTGCGGCGGGGGCGGGCGCGATCGGCTCCGTCGCGGCTGACGAGACAGGCAGAGCCGACGGGGCCGACGAGGTCGTCGGGTCCGCCGCGGCCGACGCGGTCTGGGGGGCCGGAGTCCCGCTCGACGCGGTGGGGTCGGTGGTCTCGGTCATGGCCTCTCCTGCCTGGCACCACAGGGTGCCTGCGACGGTCACGGTGACACGCCTCACGATAGCGTCTGAACAGGCTCCTGCGGACCGCGGGCCGGGAGTCCGAGCACCACCACCGAGCCCCCGGCGACCTCGAGCGAACCGTCGACGATGGGGGTGAGCGAGCGGTCCCCCGGCCGCTCCGCCGCCGTGTCGAGCAGCACCCGTGCGGTGCCCTGCGGCCAGGGCGCGCGCGGCAGGCGGACCGTCGTCGGGCCCTCCTCGGAGGAGAGGATCACCAGCAGGTGCTCGGCGCCCTCGCGGCCGTGCACCGCGGGGCGGAGCATGGTGAGCAGATGACGGGAGGGGTCCATCCAGCTCCGGTGGTCCATCTCCTCCCCGTCGGCCCCGAACCAGGCGATCTGCCCGGCGTCGAGCGCCGCCGGATCCGCCGGTCGCAGGAAGTGCGGGGAGCGCAGCTGCGGATGCTCCCCCCGCAGGCGCAGCAGCTCCACGACCGTCTCGCGCAGCGCCGTGGCCCGGGCGTCGAGGCGCCAGTCGATCCAGGAGATCTCGTTGTCCTGGCAGTAGGCGTTGTTGTTGCCCCGCTGGGTGCGGCCGAATTCATCGCCCGCGGTGAGCATCGGGGTCCCCGAGGCGAGCAGCAGCGTCGCCAGCAGGCTCCGCGCGCTGCGCCGTCGTGCCGCCTCGATCTCCGCGGCTCCCTCCTGCGCGGGATCGACCTCGCCCTCGTGGCCGTGGTGGTAGGAGCGGTTGTTGGAGGTGCCGTCGCGGTTGTCCTCGCCGTTGGCCTCGTTGCGCTTGGTCTCGTACACCGTGAGGTCCCGCAGCGTGAAGCCGTCGTGAGCGGTGACGTAGTTGATCGACGCCCAGGGTGAGCGCAGGCTCCTGCCCTCCGGCAGCTCGGGCGGGTCCTGCGCGGAGAACAGGTCGGAGGAGCCGGCGAGGCGGGTCGCGAGGTCGCGGACCCCGCCCACCCCCGTCTCGCCGGTGCGTGCCCGGTGCCCGCGATCGGCGAGCCAGAAGGAGCGCACGTCGTCGCGGAAGGCATCGTTCCACTCGGCGAAGGGCACGGGGAAGGAGCCGGTCTGCCAGCCGCCCGTGCCCACGTCCCAGGGCTCGGCGATCAGCTTGACGGTGCGGAGCACGGGGTCCGTCGCGATCGCCCGCAGCAGCGGGTGGTCGGGGCGGAACCCGCGGTCGTCGCGGCCCAGGGTCGCGGCGAGGTCGAAGCGGAAACCGTCCACGTGCACCTCGGTGACCCAGTAGCGCAGCGAGGAGAGGATCAGGTCCATGACGTGCACCGAGCGCGGATCCAGGGTGCCGCCGGTGCCGGTGACGTCCTGGAAGATGCCGCCGTCGGTCCAGTAGTACTCGAGATTGTCCAGCCCCCGCAGGGACAGCGAGGGCCCGTCGGCGCCGCCCTCGGCGGTGTGGTTGTAGACGACGTCGAGGACGACCTCGAGCCCCGCCGCATGGAGGTTGCGCACCATGGTCTTGACCTCGTCGAGCACCGCCTGGGCGCCGGCCTGCTGCGCCGCCGTCGTGGCCAGCGAGGGATCCGGGGCGAAGTATGACAGGGTCGAGTAGCCCCAGTAGTTGGTCAGCCCCAGCCGCGTCAGATGCGGCTCGTCCATCGCCGCGTGGATCGGCAGCAGCTCGACCGTGGTCACGCCCAGGCTGCGCAAGTACCCCGTCACCGCGGGATGCCCGAGCCCCGCATAGGTGCCGCGCTGCTCGTGCGGCAGATCCTCCTGCAGCCGGGTGAAACCCTTGACGTGCAGCTCGTACAGCACCGTGGCGTCCCAGTCGACGAGGGGGCGCAGGTCGTCCTGCCAGTCGAAGGCGTCGGAGACCACGACCGACCACACGGCGCTGTCCGCCGAGTCGGTCCTCGAGAGCTCGTGCTGCTCGCCCACGCGATCCAGCATCGAGTCGACCTCGAAGGGGAAGAAGCTGCTCAGCAGCGGGGAGGAGTGCGAGATGCCACGCGCCCACGGGTCCAGCAGCAGCTTGTGCGGGCTCGAGAACAGGCCCCGGGCGGGATCCCACGGACCGTCGACCCGCAAGCCGTACTCGGTACCCGGGACCATCCCGGTCACGTGGTCCCAGCGCAGACCGCCGTCGAAGTGGCGCAGACGCTGCCGGCGCTCGGCCGCCCCCTGCCGGATGCACAGGTCCACCGCCCGGGCCCGCGGCGCGGCGACGGCGAAGGTGCCCCGGCCCTGCTCGTCCACCGAGAGTCCCGGCGACGTGGGGGCGACCGGGGGCGTGGCGCGGTCGAAACGATCTGCTTGCACGAGCACATTCTCGCATCGGGCGCGCACCACGCCGGGCGCTGGGAGGACGTGGCAGGGGGAGGGCGCTAGGATCGACCCGGCGCAGGTGGCCCGGATCACGGGCCTGCCCGCCCGTCGGCGTCGGGGGAGGGGCCCGCGCCGGGATCATGCCGCGCATGATCACTGCACGTTGACCGCACGAGAACCGCACGACGGGGGAGCCGCAGCACATGAGCATTCCACCCAGCCAGCCGCCCGCCCGCCCGGCCGGGCCCGCGCCGAGCCCGGCCGGAGGGCCGGGTCGGCCTCCGTCGGCGGGAGGGGGACGGCCCCCGGGGCAGTTCGCGCCCTCGTCCGCGGCGATCACGCCGCGCGACCTCGAGCGCAGCGCCGCGATCGTCTCGACCATCACCCGGGTCTTCCAGTCCCGCGTGGTCGGCCAGGAGAACCTGCGCCTGACGCTGCTCGCGGCGCTCGCCGCGGGCGGTCACGTGCTGCTGGAGTCGGTGCCCGGTCTGGCCAAGACCACCGCGGCGAGCGCGCTGGCCTCTTCCATCACGGGCTCCTTCGCGCGCATCCAGTGCACCCCCGACCTGATGCCGAACGACATCATCGGCACCCAGATCTTCAACTACGGCTCGGGCACCTTCACCACGCAGCTGGGGCCGGTGCACGCGAACGTCGTGCTGCTCGACGAGATCAACCGCTCGAGCGCCAAGACGCAGTCGGCGATGCTCGAGGCGATGCAGGAGCGGCAGACCTCGATCGGCGGCGAGGTGCACCGCCTCCCCGAGCCGTTCATGGTGCTCGCGACCCAGAACCCGATCGAGGAGGAGGGCACCTACGTCCTCCCCGAGGCGCAGATGGACCGCTTCCTCATGAAGGAGATCCTGACCTATCCGCGTCCCGCGGAGGAGCACGAGATCCTCGACCGCTCGACCTCCGGGAGCCTCACCGGGCAGCGCGAGGCCGTCGCCACGGTCTCCCTCGAGGATGTCCGCTTCCTCCAGGAGATGGTCGACGCGGTCTACGTCGATCCCGCCGTGAAGCGGTACATCATCGATCTGGTCTTCACCACGCGCGGCTCGGGCCCGCGACCGGTCCCGAACCTGACCCAGTCCGTGCGTGTCGGGGCGAGCCCCCGCGGCTCCCTCGCCCTGATGAAGGTCGGCCAGGCGCATGCGCTGCTGCACGGGCGCGACTACGTGACCCCGGACGACGTGCGGGCCATGCGCTACGGCGTGCTCCGCCACCGTCTCGTCCTCACCTTCGACGCCCTCGCCAGCGGCATCAAGCCCGAACAGATCATCGACGCGGTCTTCCACGCCGTGCCGATGCCCTGACCGGATCCGAGCAGGGGGCAGGGCGCATGGCGGTCTCGCTGATGACCAGGGTGAAGGCCCGGGTCGATCTGCACACCTCGAAGCGGGCGCGCGGACTGATCCAGGGGCGCGGCCGCTCGCTCTTCAAGGGCAGCGGCGAGGACTTCGACGACCTGAAGTACTACCAGCCCGGGGACAAGATCTCCGACATCGACTGGAAGGCCACGGCCCGCTCCGGCGAGCCGCTGATCCGCCAGTTCAACGAGGAGCGGGTGCGGCATCTGTCGATCGTCGCGGACACCTCGAGCGCGATGGCGGCGACGGCGGCCGACGGCTCCTCGAAGCGCGATGCGATGATCCTCGCGGCCGGCATGGTCTGCTTCCTCGCCCAGCAGTCGGGCGATCTCGTCGGACTCGTCGCCGGCGGCGAGAACCGGCCCATCCAGCTGCCCTCGCGCTCGAGCGACGGCCACTTGGAGATGCTGCTGCGCACCATCCAGCAGTCGACCACCACCGCGGCGCCGTCGCCGGACAGTGCGTGGCTGCTCGAGCGGGCCTTCCGCGTCACCGCGCGCCCCACCCTGATGACGATCATCACGGACGAGGCCCACCCCTCGGTCGAGGACTTCTCCCTGCTCCGTCGCCTCACCACGCGTCACGACCTGCTCGTGGTGCGCATCGCGGATGCCGACCCGCTGCTCGCCGGGGACCTCGACCACGAGGTCGTCGACGTCGAGAACCCGCGCGAGGTGGCCTCCCTCGCCCGCACCTCTGCGCGGGTCGCCCGGGACGTCGCGGCCTACCGGAGGGCGCGCAGCGAGGGCATCACCGAGATGCTCGACCGCCTCCACATCACCCACGTGCTCGCGCAGGGGGAGACGACCGTGGTCGACGACATGGTCGCCATGCTGCGCTCGAGGGAGTACCGCCATGCCCGTCCCTGACGCGACCGCCCGGCTCGGCGCGCTGCTCGCCGCCCCCGAGCCCGAGATCATCGACCCGCCCCAGTACTCGATCGCGTGGCTCATCCTCGCGGCGCTCTGCGTCCTGGTGATCGTCGCGCTGATCGTGGGCACCCTGAAGATCACCCGCGCGATCGAGAAGCGCATCGCCTACCGCTCGCGGCCCGACGAGGTCGAGGGCCTCAAGGCCGAGTTCCTCCGCGCCGTGAACGACATCGCCGATCGCCACGAGGCCGAAGGGATCGAGGCGCGGGCCGGCCACCACGAGCTGACCGGGGTGATGCGCCGCTTCGTGCGCCGCACCACCGGGCACGACGTGACCAGCCAGGACATCGCGACCCTGGTCGCCGATGAGCGGACCCGTGCGGTCGGGGAGCTGATCAGCGACCTCTACGAGCCTGACTTCGCCCGCGCCTCGGACGCCGAGCTGCGCGACTCGGTGCGCCGCGCGAGGGAGGTGATCCGGGAATGGTCATGATCTTCTGGTGGGTCACCGCCCTGCTCCTGATCGCCGCGATCGTCGTCTGGGCGATCACCTTCGTGAACCGGCGGGCGATGCGGAAGTCGCCCGTGCTGGTCGCGAACTCCCGGTTCCTCGACCGGGTGCCGAGCTTCGTGCGCGCCCAGCGGACGGCCCGGTGGGTGCGCGTGCTGCAGGTGGGCATCGCGGTGCTCGGCGTGATCGCCGCGAGCATCCTCTCGGGCCGCATCGCCTCCGAGCGGATAGAGACCCCCGAGTTCGCCTCGCGCGACATCGTGCTGTGCCTGGACGTCTCGAGCTCCATGTACCAGTACGACGCGGAGATCCTCGCGACCTTCGCCCAGCTCGTGGACGGCTTCGAGGGCGAACGGGTGGCGCTGTCGATCTTCAACTCGACCAGCCGCACCGTGTTCCCGCTGACCAACGACTACGACCTGATCAAGCGCGAGCTCGAGGAGGGCGCCGAGGCGATCGACTTCGACGAGTTCGGCTATCGCGTGGGCAGCCGCGACTACTCGCAGGAGAAGGTGCGCCAGTACGTCGAGTTCGTCGAGGGCACCCAGGGCATCTCCGACGAGGCCTCCGTGGTGCCCGACGGCCTCGCCTCCTGCGCTCAGGTCTTCGACCAGGCCGAGGAGGACCGCTCGCGGTCGATCATCTTCGCGACCGACAACGAGGTCAACGGCGAGCCGATCTTCACGCTGCAGGAGGCCACGGAGTCCGTCGCTTCGCGGGGCATCGACCTGTACACCTTCTACCCCGGCGCGTACGAGTGCGGGCCCGGCTGCTTCGAGGAGCTGCAGGAGGCCACCGAGGACCAGGACGGCGAGCTGTACGAGTCCTCGGACCCCGAGGCGATCCCGTCGATCATCAACGAGATCCAGAAGACCCAGGCCGAGGTGCTCGGGGCCAGCCCCACCGTGATCCGCACGGATCATCCGGGGACCGGCTTCGTGCTCACCTTCCTCTCCCTCGTGGCAATCCTGGCCCTGGGCTGGAGGGCGCGCTGATGCGGCTCGAGTTCCTGATGCCCCTCTGGGCCACGATCCCGCTCTTCGGCGCCATGCTGACCCTGTGCGTGGTGCTGCTGGTGCGGCGTCCCCGCCAGCGGACCGCGTGGCTGCGGCGCCTGCTCATGGTGCTGCTGCTCGCCGTCGTCGCGCTGCGACCGGTCACCCCGATCGACGCCGAGCAGACCGAGCGGATGAACGCCAACGTCTTCTTCGTCGTCGACCGCACCGGATCGATGAACGCCGAGGACTACGCCGAGGGGCAGCCCCGCCTCGACGGGGTGAAGGCGGACATGCAGCAGATCATGGGCATGACCGAGGGCGCGCGCTACTCGATCATCGCCTTCGACTCCTCGGCCACCTCGCAGCTGCCGCTGACCACCGATGCGGGGGCGGCGGCCGCCTGGATCGACACCCTCGAGACCGAGCCGACCGCCTACTCGCAGGGCTCGAACGTGGACCGGCCCCTGGCCACCCTCCTGTCCGAGATCACCACCGTGCGCGAGGAGGACCCCGACTCCCACGTCCTGGTCTACTTCCTCTCCGACGGGGAGAACACCGACGAGCGGGAGTCCGAGTCCTTCTCCGCCGCCCAGGGCTACGTCGACGGCGGAGCCGTGCTCGGCTACGGCACGCCCGAGGGCGGCCCGATGAAGGCGCAGGGCGGAGCGACCGACGGCGAGTACATCACCGACTCCTCCGGCCAGCAGGGCATCTCCATGATCGACAGCGCGCAGCTGGAGACGATCGCGGGCGAGCTCGGGGTGCCCTATCTCCACCGCACCGACCCCGAGGAGCCGATCGAGGGCACGATGGAGGGCATCACGCTGCGGCCCATCCCCTCGGAGGACTCCCGCGACGTGACCAGCTTCGAGGACTGGTACTGGGTGGCGTCGATCCCTCTGACCGCCCTGCTGATCTGGGAGCTGGGTGAGATGACCTACCGACTGCCGCGGAAGCTGGACCGCTACGACGTGTCAGGAGCACAGCGATGAGCACCTCCCTCGAGCAGCGCCCGGATCCCGCCCCGGAGACCCCGGCCCGCGACGAGCCCGCCGCCGGGCGCGATCGTCGCCCCTCGGGGGCGCGGCGCGATTACGGGCTGAACGTGCGCCGGCTGCGGATCACCCGGGCGATCGTCTTCGCGATCCTGGCCCTGCCGATCCTGGCGCTCGCCGGTCTGACCGTCCGTTTCGTGTCCATGCCGATCGCGCAGGCGCATCAGCTGGCCGCCTACGAGGACGGCGACTACCCGGAGGCCATCGAGCGGCTCGGGCCGCTGGACCGGCTGAACTGGTTCGAGCCGTACATGCCCCATCTGGATCGTGGCACCGCCCTGCTGCAGCAGGGCGAGGACGCCGCCGCCGAGGCGGAGCTGCGCGTGGCGATGTCCGAGTGGGAGTCGCGCACCGACCTCAACGCCCCGCTGCACGCGCAATGCAAGATCGCCAACAACCTCGCGATCTCCATCGAGCGCCAGGCGGACCTTATCGAGGACCCGCAGCAGCGCGCCGACCGGCTCTTCGAGGCCGAGGAGATCCTCCAGCCCTGCCGCGGCGGCGGCGGTGGCGGCGGCGAGGGCGACGGACAGGGCGGCTCCGGCAGCGGCAACGAGGACGAAGAGACCACCGAGGGGAACGGCGAGCGCGTGGAGAAGAAGCGCCGCGACGCCGACGAGGAGGCCGGCAACGATCCCGACGCCCGCGGCGGCGAGGAGCAGGAGGACGACGGCGGCACCACGCCGATGGACCCGGGCGAGCCGGTGCGCGAGGATCCCGAGGGCGACGGCCCCGAGGAGGAGAAGCCCACCGAGGGCGACCCCGAGCAGCAGCAGAAGGACGAGGAGCTCGAGCAGCGCAACCGGGACGCGCAGGAGGAGGGCGGCGACGGCGAGGGCGACGGCGGCGCCCCGCAGGATCCGAGCAAGCCGTGGTGACTGCGGCGGACCCCCACCCCGCGCAGCGCGCCTATCTCGACCACGCCGCGACCACCGTGCTGCGGCCCGCCGCCCGCGAGGCCTTCCTCGCGGCGTCGGCCGTGCACGGCAACCCGTCCTCCGTGCACGCCGCGGGCCGACGCGCCCGAGCCGTGCTCGACGAGGCGCTCGAGCGGATCGGCGGGCTGCTCGGCGTCCCGCGCAGCTGGCTGATCATGACCTCGGGCGGCACCGAGGCGGACAACCTCGCCCTCCGCGCCGTGCCCCGCGCCGTCGTGGCCCGGGATCCCCGGCGCACCGCCGTCGCGGTCGCCGCGACCGATCATCCGGCCGTGCTGGCCACCGCCCGCTCCCTCCAGGACGGCTCACCCTCGCTCACCGCGCGGTTCCTCCCCGTCGACGCCTCCGGGCTGCTCCGTGACGAGGCGGTACGGGAGGCCCTCGCCGATGGCGCCGTCTCCCTGGTCAGTGCCGCCCTGGTGAACAACGAGACCGGCGCCCTGCAGGACCTCGCCGCGCTCGCCGCGGCCGCCCGCCCCCACGGCACGCTCGTGCACACCGACGCGGTCCAGGGGCTGGGGACCGCACCGCTTCCCGATCTCGCGGACATCGACCTGATGTCCCTGTCGGGGCACAAGATCGGCGCCCCCGTCGGCGTGGGTGTGCTGGTGGCGCGCCCCGAGGTCCCCTTCGCGGCGATCAGCACCGGCGGCGGGCAACAGCGCGGCGTCCGCTCCGGCACCCTCGACGCCGCCCAGGCCGCCGCCTTCGCCGCGGCCCTCGAGGAGACGTTGCGGGAGAAGGCCGAGGAGACCGCGCGCGTCCGGGCTCTCGCCGGGCGCCTGCGCGCGGGGATCCGGGAGCTCGACCCCGGTGCACGGTTCACCCTGCCCGAGGACTCCCCGCAGTCGGGCCACATCGTGCACGTGGTCTTCCCCGGCGCGGATTCCGACTCGCTGATGTTCCTGCTGGACGAGCGCGGGGTGGACTGCTCCGCCGGCTCGGCCTGCTCGGCGGGCGTCACCCAGGCGAGTCCGGTCCTCGCGGCGATGGGCTTCGAGGGGGCGGACGCGCGCGGCGCCCTGCGGCTCTCCCTCGGCTGGACCAGCGCCGAGGACGATGTCGAGCGCGCGCTCGCGGCGCTGCCCGAGGCGCTCACCCGGGCCCGCGCCGTCGGCTCCCTCTTCGGCTGAGCGCGCGGGGACGGTGACCGTCCGTACCGGACGCATCTCACGCCCCGCGAGCCTGTCGGCGGGCCCTCGCCTCCGTACACTCGATCGGGTGCACAGCGAGGAGGTGGCACCCCGATGAAGGTGCTCGCAGCGATGAGCGGGGGAGTCGACTCCGCCGTGGCGGCCGCACGCGCCGCCGAGGCCGGCCACGAGGTCGTCGGCGTGCACATGGCACTGTCCAAGAACCGCGACCAGACCCGCACCGGCTCGCGCGGCTGCTGCACCGTCGAGGACGCCTCCGATGCGCGCCGCGCGGCGGACAGGATCGGCATCCCCTACTACGTCTGGGACCTCTCCGACGACTTCCACGACCTGGTCGTGGAGGACTTCCTCGCCGAGTACGCGGCCGGACGCACCCCGAACCCCTGCGTGCGCTGCAACGAGCGGATCAAGTTCGCCTCCCTCCTCGAGCGCGCCACCCTGCTCGGCTTCGACGCCGTGTGCACGGGCCACTACGCCTCGATCCGCGCGGATGGCCCCGGCGGGGCGCCCTCCCTCCACCGCTCCCGCAACCAGGCGAAGGACCAGTCCTACGTGCTCGCGGTGATGGGACCGGACGCGGTCGGCCGCTCGCTCTTCCCCCTCGGCGAGTACGAGACCAAGGACGAGGTCCGGGCGGAGGCCCGCGCCCGCGGCCTGGGCGTCTCGACCAAGCCCGACAGCTACGACATCTGCTTCATCGCGGACGGCGACACCCGCGGCTTCCTCGAGCGCAGCCTCGGGGAGGTGCCCGGGGAGGTCGTCGACGCCGACGGCGCGGTGCTCGGCACCCATCGCGGCACCCACGGCTTCACCATCGGCCAGCGCAAGGGCCTCGGTCTCGAGCGTCCTGCCGCCGACGGCGCTCCGCGCTACGTCGTCGACCTCGACCCCGCCTCCCGCCGCGTGGTGGTGGGCGCCGCCGAGCTGCTGTCGACCCGCGAGCTCGAGGCCGCGGACCTGATCTCCTTCGAGGAGCTGCCCGTGGGCCGCTCCGTCCGCGCCCAGATCCGGGCGCACGGCGAGGCCACGCCCGCCACCGTCCTCGAGTGCGACGGGCGGCGGGTGCGCGTCGCCCTCGAGCGGCCGATCCGCGGCGTCGCCCCCGGCCAGACACTCGTCCTCTACGACGGCGACCGCGTGCTCGCCGCCGCCACCCTGGAGCGCCGCGCATGAGCAGACTCGTCACCCTCACCGGGGACGGCACCTTCCGAGCCCCCACCGCAGAGGAGGCGCAGCGTCTCGGCCTGCCCGAGGACCCGCACCTCGCCGCCCTGATGCGCCTGCGCGCGCTGCTCGGTGACGACCTCGAGGAACAGATCGGGACCCGTCTCTACCTGCCCTCGGCACTCGGTCTCGACGAGACCGACCACCTGCTGCCCGCGAGCCTCGCCCTGCTCGCCGAGACCACCGGCGACCTGGTCAGCTACGGCTGGCGCCTCGGGCCCGGCAGCGGTCGCGCCTGGCTCCACGCGCGGGAGCTGCGCGAGCGGATGCTCGACGCCGCGCGCATCGCGCTGCTCGGCTACGAGGGTCCGCTGATGGTGACGGCGCTCGGCCCCGCGACCCTGGCCGGCGCCACCTTCCTGCAGTCCGGGGAGCGGGCCCTCGGCGACCCGGGCGCCGTGCGGGACCTGCCGATGCTGCTCGCGGAGGGCCTGGTCGACCATCTCACCGCCCTGCGGGAGCGGGTCCCGGGTGCCGCCCAGCGCGTGCTGCTGCGCGAGGACGCGGTCGCCGCGATCCATGAGGGACGCATTTCCACGCCCTCGGGCCGCAGCCGCTACCCGGCCGTCCCCGCGCCGGAGATCGGGGCGCTGTGGCGGTCCCTGTTCGTGGCCCTCGACGACTACGGGCTCGACGCCCGCTCCGTCACCCTGGGTGTCGGGGCGGACCTGCGCCTGCTCCGCGCGGCCCGCGAGGCCGGCGCGCGGCGGATGGCGATCGCCCCGCGGCGCCTGCCCCCGCTGTCCACCCCCGTCGGCCGCGCGCTCTGGGAGGGCATCGCCGAGGCCGCCGACGACGGCTGCGCCTTCGAGATCGTCGTCGATCCGCGGCCGGGTGGGCGCCTCGGCCCGGAGGTGGAGATGATGCTCGAGACCTGGCGTCGCCTCGGCCACGCGGAGGCCGATGCCGCCGGCGTCACGGTGATCGCCCACACCGGTGTCTCCCACGGCCTGCACACCGGACAGGTCGACCCCTCGGCCCAGCCGGCCGTCTCGACGCTGCTGGACGAGGCGGCGCTCGAGGCGATGCTGCGGATCGCCCCCACCTGGGCGGAGCGCCTGGCCTCCTGAGCGGCGCGCTCGGCGTCCCGGGCGGGGGCGCCCCGGGCTCCACGCGGTCGTCGGGGGCGTGCGCGACAATGGTCCGGTGAACGACGCCGCCCCGGACTCGCCCTCCCCGAACCCCCATACCTCCTCGACGTCCTCGACGTCCTCGACCGTGCATCGCGGGACCGAGGACGCCCAGCAGCGCATCGCCGCCCTGACCGCGCAGATCGAGCAGGCCCGCGCGGACTACTACGAGCGCGATGCCCCGACGATGACCGACGGGGAGTACGACGCCCTCGAGAGGGAGCTGCGCGCCCTCGAGGCGGAGCACCCCCAGCTGGCCTCCGAGGACTCGCCCACCCGCACTGTCGGCGGAGCGGCGGCGAGCGGGCTGCCCACCGTCGTGCACGCCGAGCGGATGCAGTCCCTGGACAACGTCTTCTCGGTCGACGAGCTGCGGGAGTGGTGCGAGCACGCCGCGACCGAGCTCGGCGGCGCGCCCCGCTTCCTCACCGAGCTGAAGATCGACGGTCTCGCGATCAACCTCCGCTACGAGCACGGGGAGCTGGTCACCGCCGCGACCCGCGGCGACGGCCGCACCGGCGAGGACGTCACCGCGAACGCCCTGCGCATCGCGGGCATCCCCGAGCGACTCGAGGGCGAGGGGCATCCGCCGCTGGTGGAGGTCCGCGGCGAGGTGTTCATGCCCACCGAGGCCTTCGAGCGCCTGAACGCGCTGCAGGTCGAGCTGCGCGAGCGTGCCGTCGCCGAGGCTCGCAGCCGCTGGGAGTCCCGCGCCGCGAGCGGTCGGCGGGACTTCGACGAGGCCCGTGAGGAGCTCGCCGCGACCCGTCGCTTCCCCACCTTCGCGAACCCCCGCAACACGGCCGCGGGCGGGCTGCGCCAGCAGCTCGACAAGAAGGACGGACTCGAGCGGGAAGCGGGAGAGGCCCGCCTCGCAGGCCTGCGCCTGACCGTGCACGGGCTCGGCGCGTGGCCGGATCCGCCGGTGGACTCCCAGAGCGAGGTGTACGAGCTGCTCGCCTCGTGGGGCCTGCCCACGAGCGCCCACCTCGGCGTGGCCGAGACCGTAGAGCAGGTCATCGCCTATGTCGAGCACCACGGGGAGCACCGGCACGACCTCGAGCACGAGATCGACGGGATCGTGGTGAAGGTCGACGCCTTCGCCCAGCAACGGGCCCTCGGCTCCACCTCCCGCGCCCCCCGCTGGGCGATCGCGGTGAAGTTCCCGCCCGAGGAGGTCACCACCAAGCTCCTGGACATCCAGGTGCAGGTGGGGCGGACCGGACGCGTGACCCCCTTCGGGGTGATGGAGCCGGTGCTCGTGGCCGGGTCGACCGTCGAGAAGGCGACGCTGCACAACCAGTTCGACGTCGAGCGGAAGGGCGTGCTGATCGGCGACACCATCGTGCTGCGGAAGGCGGGCGACGTCATCCCGGAGATTCTCGGCCCCGTCGAGTCCCTGCGCGACGGCTCCGAGCGGCCCTTCGTCATGCCGACCGAGTGCCCCGCCTGCGGCACCGAGATCCGCCCCGAGAAGGAGGGGGACAAGGACTGGCGCTGTCCCAACCGCCGCACCTGCCCCGCCCAGGTGACCGGGCGGGTGGAGCACGCCGGCTCGCGGGGTGCTTTCGACATCGAGTCCCTCGGCGAGGAGAGCGCGATCGCGCTGACCGATCCGGACAAGCGTCGCGGCGAGGCCCTCGCGGCGCTCGCCGAAGGCCACGCGGTGTACCTGCCGATCCGGGAGGTGGCCGACACGGAGCAGGAAGCCTTCGTAGTGCTGAAGAACGGCCAGGTCGTCCAGGGCACCGACGGGGTGCCGCTGCTGCGGATCACGGACGTCGACGACCCGCTGCTCCCCGCCCCGCAGCGGCCCGTGATCGACACCGGTGCCGACCTCTTCGACCTCACGGCCGAGGCGCTCTCCGAGGTGTTCGTCTGGCAGCCGGAGCGCCGCGACGGCGAGCCGACCGGGGACTGGCGCATCCAGCCCGCCTTCTGGACCCGGCCCCAGTTCCGTCACTACAAGCGGGACGGGGAGTGGCGGGAGGTCAAGGCGCCCGCCGCGCTGAAGCCCACCGAGGAGCTGATCGCCGAGCTGGAGAAGGCGAAGGGGCAGCCGCTGTGGCGGGTCCTGGTCGCCCTCTCGATCCGCCATGTCGGCCCCGCCGCGGCGCGCTCCCTCGCGACGGCCTACGGCACGATGGACGCGATCCGTGCGGCGAGCGTCGAGCAGCTGGCGGAGACCGACGGCGTCGGGCAGATCATCGCCGAGGCGCTCGTGGAGTGGTTCGCGGTGGACTGGCATCGGGAGATCGTCGACGGCTGGGCGGCCTCCGGGGTGCGCATGGCCGATGAGGTCGAGGAGGGCTTCGTGAAGACCCTCGAGGGCCTGACGGTCGTCGTGACCGGCGGGCTCGGGGGCTTCTCCCGCGACGGCGCGAAGGAGGCGATCATCTCCCGCGGCGGCAAGGCCTCCGGATCCGTCTCGAAGAAGACCGATTTCGTGGTGGTCGGCGAGAATGCCGGATCGAAGGAGACCAAGGCGCGGGACCTGGGGCTGCGCATCCTCGACGAGGCCGGCTTCGTGGCGCTGCTCGAGGGCGGCCCGGACGCCGTCGCCCTGCCGGAGGACGGTGCCGACGGTGCCGACGGTGCCGACGCGGCCGCGACGGATGACGCCGTGACCGACTAGGCCGCGCCGTCCGGGGCCTCAGGCCTCCTGAGCGAGCGCGAGCGGCAGCACGGGACCGGACCCGGCTCGGCGGAGCAGCCGGGCGGCGATCGCCATCGTCCAGCGGGTGTCGATCCGGTCGTCGACGAGCAGGATCGGGGCGCCGTCGAGCTCCTCGAGCCGGGCCTGCAGCTCGGGCCCCACGACGAATCGGTCCCAGAGGGCGGCCACGCGGAAGGCACTGTTGCGGGCGCCATGGAGCGGAGCGGCTCCGGCGGCGAGGCCGAGGGAGCCGAGGTCCTCGAGTCGTCCGATGGTCGCGATGCCGGAGGCGAGGGAGGTCACGAGCTGCGGCCGGGTGGTCGAGGGGACGGCGAGGACCGCCGCAGGGCGCTCCTCCCAGTCCCAGTCCTTCAGCACCTCGACGATCCGCCCGCCGATCCGCTCCGGCACGACGGCGTCGACCGGGCGGCCGTCCTCGTCGGTGCGCAGCAGCTCCCGCAGCGGCACCGCCCATCCCAGGTCCGACATGCGGGCGATGACCCGGCCCTCCGCAGCGCGCTCGCCTTCGGGGATCCGGCCCTTCGGCGCCCCCGCGCCGAGCAACCGGTCCAGGCCCGAAGGCCAGCTGGCGCGCGGTTCCACGGGGACGCCGACGCGGTCGAGCAGCGCCGCCACCCGCGCCTCCGCCGCGTCACGGTCCGACCCCTCGGCGGGGGCGGTGCCCGTCGTGGGATCGCCCTCAGAGCCGCCGCGAGCGGCGGTGCTGGCCGCGGCGCCGGGAGCGGGGTACCAGGCCCCCGCACACACATCGCAGCGGCCGCAGGGCACGGCGGTACTGTCGTCGAGCTGCCGGGCGAGGAACATCATCCGGCACTGCTCCGGGCCGCCCGCGAGCTGCTCGTAGGCGAGCATCGCCTGCTGCTCGTCGCGGCGGGCCCGGGCGACGGTCTCGTAGCGCTCGGCGTCGTAGTGCCACGGTGCCCCGGTCGCGATCCAGCCGCCCTTGACCGCCTGCACCGCCCCGTCGACGGCGAGCACCTTGAGCAGCAGCTCGAGGGCGCCGCGCCGCACATCGACCCGGGCCTCGAGCGCGGGGGTGCTGAGGGGCGAGCCGGACTGGCCGAGCACCCCGAGGACCTGCGCGGCGGACTCCTGCGAGGGCATCGAGGACGTCGCGAAGTACTCCCAGATCGCCCGGTCCTCCTTGCCGGGGAGGAGGAGCACGTCCGCCCGGTCCGTGGCACGACCGGCACGACCGACCTGCTGGTAATAGGCGACGGGGGAGCTCGGTGCCCCGAGGTGGATCACGAAGCCGAGATCCGGCTTGTCGAAGCCCATGCCCAGGGCGCTCGTCGCGGCGAGGGCCTTGACCTCGTTGCGCTTGAGCGCCTGCTCGAGCTCGGCCCGCTCCTCGGCGTCGGTGCGGCCCGTATAGGCGCGCACCCGCCGGCCGGGTCGATCCAGCAGCGCCGCGAGGTCCTCCGCCGCGGAGACGGTGAGGGTGTACAGGATCCCGGACCCCTCGAAGGCGTCGAGGTGCCGCACCAGGTAGTCGAGCCGGGCGCGATCATCCGGCAGGGACAGCGAGCCGAGTCGGAGCGACTGCCGAGTGAGCGGTCCGCGCAGCGTCAGCACCCCCGAGTCGCCGTCGGCCGCGCGGGCACCGATCCCCAGCTGCTCGGCGACATCGGCCACCACGCGGGAGTTCGCGGTCGCGGTCGTGGCGAGCACCGGAACCTCCGGGCCCATCTGCGCGACGAGGTCCCGCAGGCGCCGGTAATCAGGGCGGAAGTCGTGACCCCAGTCGGAGATGCAGTGCGCCTCGTCGATCACGAGTAGGCCGCAGCGGGCGATCAGCCGCGGCAGCTGCTCCTCCCGGAAACGGGGGTTGACCAGGCGCTCGGGGGAGACCAGCAGCACATCGATCTCGTCGCCGGCGAGCGAGGTCTCGATGTCCTCCCACTCCACAGCGTTCGCGGAGCTGATCGCCGCCGCCCGGACGCCGGCCCGGGCCGCGGCCGAGACCTGGTCCCGCATCAGGGCGATCAGCGGGGAGACGATCAGGGCGGGACCCGCCCCGCGGGCGCGCTGCAGATGCGCGGCGAGGAAGTACACGGCGGACTTCCCCCAGCCCGTGCGCTGCACGACGAGGACCCGTCGGCGGTCGTGCACCAGCGCGCGGATCGCCTCGTACTGGCCGTCGCGGAAGGCGGCGTCCTCGCGGCCGGTGAGGGCACGCAGGGCGAGGAGAGCCTCCTCGTGCAGCGGGTCGGTCGGGGCGCCGAGCGCGGTGTCATCCATGCCCCCAGTCTCCCCGGCCGCCCCGACCGATGGAGCCCGGCGAGAAGCGCTGTGGATGAGGGCGCCTTGGGGAGGAAGGATTGTTCCTCCGGCTGTCCTGCGGCGATGCCCGTCGGATCGCGGTCGCTGAGAAGGCTCTCATGCACTTCTCACCCGGAGCCGGGGTGCGTCTCATCACCCCCGGTTACGGTGCCGCCATGTCCGCTGACGCACTCCTCCCACCGCACGCACCGCCCACCGCCTCGATCCCCGACGGTCCCCTCACCCGGGTCCTCGCGGGAGCACTCGCCGCCGCCCTGCTCGGCGCCGTCTCCCTGCCGATCCGCCGCTACGCCCGCCCCGAGGACGAGGTCCGGGACAGCTTCCCCTTCAGCCACTACCCGATGTTCTCCGCGACACGGAAGTCCCACTACTGGGTCACGCACCTCCTCGGGGTGAAGCAGGACGGCACCGTCGCCCCGCTGCACTATTCCTACCTCGGCACCGGCGGGCTGAACGCCGTGCGCCGCCAGGTCCGCCGCCGCGTCGCCGACGGGGACGGCCAGGTCATCGCCGACCGGGTCGCCGCCCGCATCGCCTCCCGCGATCGAGTGCAGGACCGCGATGTCGTCCGCGTGCACGTGGTCCGCGGACGCTATCTCGTCGCCCCCTTCATGGAGGGCGCGGACCGCGACACCTTCACCTCGAAGCTCGACGTGCGAGGCAGCGCCGACGTGCCCGGCCGCGAAGCGGCATCGACGGACGCGCCCATGACGGAAGGGGAGACGGCATGAGTCTCCGCAGCCTGCTCGGCTCCGTGCCCGGCCTCACCGCCGAGGTCGGACGCCGCCTCGCCCCTCGCAGCGGTGCCACCACCCCCGCCGTGCTCCGTATCGCCGTCGGCGCGTACCACCTCTGGCACGTCGGCAGCCGTCGTCGGCTGTATCGGGGCGTGCACCGCACGGACCAGGAGAGCTTCGCCCCGGTGGGAGTCGTGCGCGTGCTGAAGCGACCTCTGCCCCCGGTGGTCGCCGACCGACTGGTGGATGCGTCCCTGGTGACCGGAGCGCTGGTCACGGCGGGCGTCGCGCATCGCGTGATCGGACCGCTGCACGCCGCGCTGCAGACCTGGAACTTCACCTACCGCAACTCGTGGTCGATGGTGTACCACCACGAGAACGCGCTCGTGCTGCACACCGTGGTGCTCGGTGTGGCCCCTGCCGCGGATGCCCTCAGTGTCGACGCGCTGGTGCGGGACGGTCAGCTGCTGCCGCCGCGCAGGTCCTGGATGTACGGGGCGACGCCGATGGTGATGAACGCCGCCGTGGCCATGACCTACCTGCTCGCCGGCGTCGCGAAGCTCGTGCGCGGCGAGGGCGTGCGCTGGGCCGACGGGGAGCAGATGCGCGGTCAGGTGGCCTTCGACGCACTGCGCAAGACGATGCTGGGGGAGGAGCCGTCACCGGTCGGTCGCGCGCTGTACCCGCACGCCTGGATGTTCACCGGCATGGCGGTCATCTCCCTGGTCCTCGAACTGGGCGCACCGCTCGCGCTGGTGGACCGCCGCCTCGGGAGGGTGTTCGCCGTCGGCGCCTTCGCGATGCACTGGGGTATCAAGGTGATCATGCGGATCACGTTCCCGTACAACCTGTCCGGGGTGATGTACCTGCCGCTGCTGCTGATGCCGAGACCGGAGCGCGATCGCTGAGGCGCACCACGGTCCAAGGGGCGGTGCCGGCAGGTACGGCGCCGGCACCGCCGGGGATCAGTCCTGAGACTCGGCGTCCTGCCCGGTGCCCTCGGCATGTGCGGCGTCCGCGGCATCTGCGTCATCGGCGTCGGAGTCCTGCGCGGCGAGCCGGCGCAGGCGCTCGACGGTGGACTCGTCGTCGCGCAGCGGGTCCTCCTTGGTCGCGAGGGCGCGACGCATCCGGGCCTCGAGCTCCTGGGCCTCGCGGATCGCGGGATTCTCGGACATCCCCTCCCGGTCCTCGGGGTCGTGCGAGGCGTAGTCGATGTTGGGGTCGACGGACATGACGGTCTCCTCCGGCGCTGACGAGCGGGTCGTGGAGGCACGGAGTCTACCGCCGACCCCTACGATGCCGAGGTGAGCAGAGCACCCCGCCCCCTGACCGGACGCCCTCTCGTCGAGGCGCTGATCGACGGCTGGCGACCCCTGGCACGGCTCGACGTCGACGGCTTCGCGCTGCTCCGCTCCCGCGGGGTCACGCGTCGTGCCCACAGCGCCGTCGCGCTCGACGCCCCCGACTCCCCGTCGGCCCTGCTCCGCGCCGTCGAGCGCATCGAAGGGCTCTGCGCCGCGGCAGGGGAGCCGGCCACCTTCCGCATCCTCGACCTCCACGGTCCGGCACCCCTGGATGCGCTGCTCGCCGAGCGCGGCTACACCCTCGAGGGTCGCAGCGTTGTCCAGGAGATCGCCCTGGACCGCGCGCCCGCGCCGGCTCCCGCCACGGAGATCCGCGTCAGCGGACTGGACGAGGAGTGGTTCGAGGCCGCCTGGCGCCTCGCGCCGCGTCCCGGCGAGGAGGCGCGCCGCACCTTGCACGACATCCTCGCGGGCACCCCCGCGGTGCAGGTCCTGCTCCGACCCGCTCCCGGGGAGGCGCCCGTGGCCGTCGGCCGGGCGGCTCTCGTGGAGACTGGTCGCGAGCGGACCGCCGTGCTGAACCAGATCGCCGTCGACCCCGCGCACCGCCGCCACGGCCTCGGCCGGGACGTGTCGCGGACCCTCCTCGCGGTCGCCGCCCGCCAGGGTGCGGTCCGCGCCCTGCTCGAGGTCGAGGAGGACAACCACGCCGCGCGTGCGCTCTATCGCGGCCTCGGCTCCCGGGAGCTCGGCGGCTACCACTACCGGGTGGGAGTCGACCCGGCGGAGCACGCCTAGACTGTCGGCATGCCTTCGATCGGACGAGATGACGTCGCACGCCTCGCCGACCTCGCACGGATCCAGCTCACCGAGGAGGAGATCGCCCGCTTCGCCGGCGAGTTCGACTCCATCATGGACGCTGTCGCCTCCGTCTCCGAGGTCGCCACCGAGGACGTCCCGGCGACCAGCCACCCCATCCCGATGACCAACGTCTTCCGCGAGGACGTCGTCACCGACACCCTGAGCCAGGAGCAGGCCCTCTCCGGCGCCCCCGAGGCGCAGGACGGCCGCTTCGCCGTGCCGCAGATCCTGGGGGAGGAGTGATATGACCAGCTCCGACATCCTGCGCCGCTCCGCGGCCGAGCAGGCCGCCGCGCTCGGGGCCGGGGAGATCTCCTCGAGCGAGCTGACCGCCGCGCACCTGGACCGCATCGACGCCGTCGACGGTGACCTGAACGCCTTCCTGCACGTCAGCCGCGAGGAGGCGCTCGCCACCGCGCGCGAGGTCGACTCCCTCCGCGCTGCGGGCGAGGAGCTGCACCCGCTCGCCGGCGTGCCCATCGCCGTGAAGGATGTGGTGGTCACCGAGGGGATTCCCACCACCGCCGCCTCCAAGATCCTCGAGGGGTGGATCCCGCCCTACGACGCGACCCTCGTCGAGAAGCTGCGGGCGGCGCGCCTGCCGATCCTCGGCAAGACCAACATGGACGAGTTCGCCATGGGCTCCTCCACGGAGTCCAGCGCCTTCGGCCCGACCCGCAACCCCTGGGACCGCGAGCGCATCCCAGGCGGTTCGGGCGGCGGCAGCGCCGCTGCCGTCGGCGCCTTCGAGGCGCCGCTCGCGATCGGCACCGACACTGGCGGCTCGATCCGCCAGCCCGCGTCGGTCACCGGCACCGTGGGCGTCAAGCCCACCTACGGCTCGATCTCCCGCTACGGCCTGATCGCCATGGCCAGCTCCCTGGACCAGGCAGGTCCCGTCACCCGCACCGTGGCCGATGCCGCCCTGCTGCACGAGCTGATCGCCGGGCACGACGCGCGCGACTCGACCTCCCTCCCGGACCCGGTCGGCGCCTACGCGGAGGCCGCGGGCCGGAAGGACGTGAAGGGCCTCCGCATCGGCGTGATCGCCGAGCTCGAGGGCGAGGCGTTCGCCCCGCTCGTCGGCGAGCGGTTCTCCGAGTCCCTCGCCCTGCTCGAGCAGGCGGGCGCCGAGATCCACCGCGTCTCCTGCCCGAACTTCGGCTACGCGCTCGGCGCCTACTACCTGATCATGCCGTCGGAGGCGTCCTCGAACCTCGCGAAGTTCGACGGCATGCGTTTCGGCTTGCGGGTCGTCCCCGAGGAGAGCCCGACCGCCGAGTCCGTCATGAAGGCGACCCGCGGCGCCGGCTTCGGCGACGAGGTCAAGCGCCGCATCCTGCTGGGCACCTACGCCCTCTCCGCCGGCTACTACGACGCCTACTACGGCAGTGCGCAGAAGGTCCGCACCCTGGTGCAGCGCGACTTCGCGGCGGCGTTCGAGCAGGTGGACGTCCTCGCCTCGCCGACCGCGCCGACCGTCGCGTTCCGCCTCGGAGAGAAGGTCGACGACCCGCTGGCGATGTACGCCAACGACATCGCGACCATCCCCGCCAACCTCGCCGGCGTGCCGGGCATCTCGCTGCCCAGCGGCCTCGCCGAGGACGGTCTGCCCGCCGGCATCCAGTTCCTCGCCCCTGTCCGCGGCGACGAGCGGCTGTACCAGGTGGGCGGCGCCCTCGAGGCGCTGCTCGAGGACTCCTGGGGCGGGCCGCTGCTGGCCCAGGCCCCTGATCTCACCGGAGGTGCGCTCTGATGACCGCCATCACCACCGATCTCGTCGACTTCGACGACGCGATCGACCGCTACGACCCGGTCCTCGGCATCGAGGTCCACGTCGAGCTCGGCACCGCCACCAAGATGTTCGACGGCGCGCCGAACATCTTCGCCGCCGAGCCGAACACCGCGATCACGCCCACCTCGCTGGGCCTGCCCGGCTCGCTGCCCGTCGTCAACGGCAAGGCGGTCGAGTACGCGATCCGCATCGGCCTGGCCCTGAACTGCCAGATCGCCGAGACCTGCCGCTTCGCGCGCAAGCAGTACTTCTACCCGGATCTGACGAAGAACTTCCAGACCTCCCAGTACGACGAGCCGATCGCCTTCGACGGCTGGGTCGACGTGGAGCTCGAGGATGGCGAGATCGTCCGGGTCGAGATCGAGCGCGCGCACATGGAGGAGGACGCTGGCAAGAACACCCACGTCGGCGGCGCCTCCGGCCGCATCCACGGCGCGACCCACTCGCAGGTGGACTACAACCGCGCTGGCGTGCCGCTGGTCGAGATCGTCACCAAGCCGATCCCGGACACCAAGGGTCGCGCCCCCGAGGTCGCGGCCGCCTATGTCCGCACCCTGCGCGACATCTTCCGGGCCCTCGACGTCTCCGAGGCGCGGATGGAGCGCGGCAACGTCCGCGCCGACGTCAACGTCTCCCTGCGCGCGGACTCCGGCGCTCCGCTCGGCACTCGCACCGAGACCAAGAACGTCAACTCGTTCCGGTCGATCGAGCGGACCGTCCGCTTCGAGATCTCCCGCCAGGCGGGGATCCTCGACGCCGGCGGCAGCATCGTGCAGGAGACCCGCCACTTCCACGAGGACACCGGCGAGACCTCCTCGGGTCGTCCCAAGTCCGACGCCGAGGACTATCGCTACTTCCCCGAGCCGGACCTCGTCCCCGTCGCGCCGAGCCGCGAGTGGGTCGAGGAGATCCGCGCCTCGCTGCCGGAGCTGCCGGCCGCGCGGCGTCGCCGCCTGCTGGGGGAGTGGGGCTTCAGCGATCTCGAGATGCGCGACGTGATCAACGCCGGCGCCCTCGACCTCATCGAGCAGACGGTCCTCGCCGGCGCCTCCGCGCAGGCCGCGCGCAAGTGGTGGATGGGCGAGCTGGCCCGCACCGCGCGCGAGCAGGAGGTCGAGCTCCACGGTCTCGCGGTCACCCCCGCGCAGGTCGCCGAACTGCAGGGCCTCGTCGATGAGAAGAAGATCAACGACAAGATCGCCAAGCAGGTGCTCACCAAGGTGCTCGCCGGCGAGGGCGACCCCGCCGCGATCGTCGAGGCCGAGGGACTCGCCGTGGTCTCCGACGACTCCGTGCTCACCGGCGCAGTGGATCAGGCGATCGCCGACAACCCGGACGTCGTCGCCAAGATCCAGAGCGGCAAGGTCCAGGCGATCGGTGCTCTCATCGGCCCGATCATGAAGGCCACCCGCGGCCAGGCCGACGCCGGCCGCGTCCGCGAGATCATCATGGAGAAGCTCGGCGTGAGCTGAGCCGGGCTCCGGAGCCCGCTGCCAGGAACGGGGGGGAGCACCACACAGATGCGGGTGA
>NZ_JAZDCH010000004.1:0-259889 GCF_036311905.1 Brachybacterium sp. J153
TTCCCCTACCCGCCCCCCCAACCACCCCCCCCCCACCTACTCCCCCCCCCGCTCCTGGCATGTCCGGGGTGAAGACGGCCGACGAGCTCGCCACCTCGCGCCCTGCCGCGTCGGGACTCCCGACTGCAGAACTGTGAGGTCAGTCACTCCGAAGGTCAACAGAAGGTCACGAATCTGCGTGGCGGATTGTCCGACGATCGGCACGTTCGGTTCGGCGAAAGCCCACGTCATGGAGGCCTTCCCGCTGGCCGTCGGCGCGATGCGCGGGCCGCGGGGCGGCGACTACTCCTCGGTACATTCATCTGTCGCATGCCGCGGGCACTGATCTCACGGTGCTGCGTCCCCGATCACCGAGCAGGCGGTGAACCCGCCGAAGGAGTGCCCGCCCGATGTCTGGAATCGATGCCGTCGTCGAGACGATCTTCGGCCCCATCGCCGCTGTCCTCAGTGCCGTCGTGTTCTACGAGGCCCCCATCTTCGGCGGCGTGCCGATCATCGTCGTCTGGCTCATGGCGGGCGCGGTCTTCCTCACCGTCTGGCTCCGCTTCCAGCCGATCACGGGCCTCAAGCACTCGATCGGCGTGATCCGCGGCCGCTACACCGCCAAGACCGACCCCGGTCAGGTCTCCAGCTTCCAGGCCCTGGCCACGGAGCTCTCCGGCACCGTCGGCCTCGGCAACATCGCGGGCGTGGCCATCGCGATCACCGTCGGCGGACCCGGCGCCGCGCTGTGGATCGCGATCTTCGGCTTCTTCTCGATGAGCGTGAAGATGGCCGAGGCGACCCTGGGCGTCATGTACCGCACGATCAACCCCGACGGCACCACCGAGGGCGGGCCGATGCACTACCTGCGCGACGGCCTGGCGCAGATCGGCCGGAAGCGCCTCGGGCGCGTCCTCGCGGTGATGTACGCGATCTTCGCGCTGTTCGGCGTCTTCGGTGCGGGCAACCTCTTCCAGGCCAATCAGGTGGCCGCGATCGTCGCCTCCTCCACGGGCAGCGATTTCCTCGGTGCTAACCAGTGGCTGATCGGCGCGGTCATGGCGGTCGTCACCGCGATGGTGGTCCTCGGCGGCGTCAAGAAGATCGCGCAGTGGACCTCCGCGATCACCCCGGCCATGGCCGTCCTGTACGTGGCGTGCACCCTCGCCATCATCGTCCTGAACATCGGGGCCCTGCCCGGGGCGATCTCCACCATCGTCACCAGCGCCTTCACGGCCGACGGGGTCACCGGCGGCATCGTCGGCGTCGCCGTGGTCGGCATCCAGCGCGCCCTGTTCTCCAACGGCGGCGGCATTGGCACCGCGGGCATGGCCCACAGCGCCTCGAAGACGAAGGAGCCGGCGACCGAGGGCTTTACCGCCCTGTGGGAGCCGCTGATCGACTCGATCGGCGTGTGCATGCTTACCGCGCTCGCCGTGGTGATCACCGGGGCCTATCGCGAAGGCGGCGAGGACGGCGTGGCCCTCACCGCGAGCGCCTTCGCGACCGTCGCCGACTGGTTCCCGGTGCTGCTCACCGTCGCAGTCGTGCTCTTCGGCTTCTCGACCATCCTCGCGTACGCCTACTACGGCGAGCTCAGCGCGAAGTACCTCTTCGGCAGCTCGGCGCTGGTGCAGAACGGCTTCCGCATCGCCTGGGTGCTCGCCGTCGTGGTCGGTGCCGCGATCTCCCTGGACTCCGTCATCGCCTTCTCCGACGCGATGTTCTTCCTGATGTCCATCCCGAACCTGCTCGGCATCTACTTCCTCGCGCGGACCCTGCGCCTGGAGATCCTGCGCCACAAGTACCGCGTGAGCGTCGGCGCACTGACCGAGGTCGAGCCCGCGCTGCAGGTCGGCATGGGCGATCATGAACCCACCGCGGAGCAGGTCGCCGCCGAGGAGCGCCTGACCCTCACCGAGGAGCTGCGTCTGGCCGAGCTGCACCGCCAGCTCGCGGAGGACCCGGGCTTCCCCGTCCGCGCCGATCACCACGACGACGACCTCGCCTCGCCGATGGGGGAGACGGACTACGAGGGCTGGGGCGAGGAGCCCGACCCGGAGGGCGAGGCGCGGACCCCCGCGCCCGCGGGCACCTGAGTCCGACGGGGACGCAGCAGGGGCTTCGGCCGCACTGTCCACGTCCGGATGCTGATATCCCCATCTCGCATCTCGGAGAGTAGACTCGGCCCATGCCTCAGCTCCGTTCCCGCACCTCGACCCACGGCCGCAACATGGCCGGCGCCCGCGCCCTCTGGCGCGCCACCGGTATGACGAGCGGCGACTTCGGCAAGCCGATCATCGCGATCGCGAACTCGTACACGCAGTTCGTGCCGGGCCACGTCCACCTCAAGAACCTGGGCGACCTGGTCGCGAGCTCGATCGCGGAGGCCGGCGGTATCTCCAAGGAGTTCAACACCATCGCGGTCGACGACGGCATCGCGATGGGCCACGGCGGCATGCTCTACTCGCTACCGAGCCGCGACGTCATCGCCGACTCGATCGAGTACATGGTCAACGCGCACACCGCGGACGCCCTCGTGTGCATCTCGAACTGCGACAAGATCACCCCCGGGCACCTCATGGCCGCCATGCGCCTGAACATCCCGGTCATCTTCGTCTCCGGCGGTCCGTCGGAATCCGGCAAGCCGATCGAGGGCGTGACCGAGCACCGTCTGGACCTGGTCGATGCGATGTCCCTCTCCGCAGATGACTCGATCACCGACGCGCAGCTGGCCGAGGTCGAGGAGAACGCCTGCCCGACCTGCGGCTCCTGCTCCGGCATGTTCACCGCGAACTCGATGAACTGCCTCACCGAGGTGCTGGGCCTCTCCCTGCCCGGCAACGGCACCACGCTCGCCACCCACGCCTTCCGCAAGGAGCTCTTCCTCGAGGCGGGCCGGAAGATCGTCGAGCTCACCAAGCGCTACTACGAGGAGGACGACGAGTCGGTCCTGCCGCGCTCGATCGCCACCAAGGCCGCGTTCTCCAACGCGATGGCGATGGACGTCGCGATGGGCGGCTCGACCAACACGATCCTGCACATCCTCGCCGTCGCGATCGAGGGCGGGGTCGACTTCGGCCTCGACGACATCGATCGCATCTCGCGGTCCGTGCCGACCCTGTCCAAGGTCGCGCCGAACGGTACCGCGCACGTCGAGGACGTCCACCGCGCCGGCGGCATCCCGGCGATCCTCGGCGAGCTCGACCGCGCCGGGCTGCTGGACCACACCGTCCACACCGTGCACTCCCCGGACCTCACCACCTGGCTCGACGAGTGGGACGTGCGCGGCGGGAAAGCCTCGAAGAAGGCCGAGGCCCTGTTCCACGCCGCCCCCGGAGGGGTGCGCACCACCCAGGCGTTCTCCACCACCAACACGTGGGACGAGCTCGACCTCGACGCCGAGAACGGCGTGGTCCGCTCCGTCCCCCACGCGTACACGAAGGACGGCGGCCTCGCGGTGCTGAAGGGCAACCTCGCCCGCGACGGCGCCGTGTTCAAGACCGCGGGCGTCACCGAGGACCTCTTCCACTTCGAGGGCACCGCCGTGGTCTGCGACTCCCAGGAGGAGGCGGTCCAGAAGATCCTGGACAAGACCGTGAAGGCCGGCGACGTGGTGGTCATCCGCTACGAGGGCCCGCAGGGCGGTCCCGGCATGCAGGAGATGCTCTACCCGACGTCCTTCCTCAAGGGCCGCGGCCTCGGCAAGACCTGCGCGCTGATCACCGACGGCCGCTTCTCCGGCGGCACCAGCGGCGTCTCCATCGGCCACATCTCCCCGGAGGCGGCCGAGGGCGGTCTGATCGGTCTCATCGAGGACGGCGACAAGATCATCATCGACGTGGACAAGCGCCTGCTCGAGCTCGACGTGCCCGAGGACGAGATCGCCCGCCGCCGCGAGAAGAAGGGCCCGCTGCCGTGGCGTCCCGAGCACCGCGAGCGCCAGGTGTCCCAGGCCCTCAAGGTCTACGCGCACCTGGTCCGTTCCGCGACCTACGGCGCGACCCGGCGACCGCTGGACTGAGCGCGAGGCGCGCGGCGCCAGTTTGATGGTCGCGGCCGGACGCGATGACGGCGGGGGACCCGCGAGGCCCGGAGGGGGCTCGCGGGTTCCCCGCCGTCACGTCTGTGGGGGAGGGCCGCCGGCTCAGGCCCCCAGCGCGGCCTCGTAGCGCTCGAGCGCGATCTCGGCGACGAGCTCGTGGTCGCCGAGGGGTGCGGCGACCACATCGGCCCCGGCACTGGAGACCAGGTCGTGGAAGTGGCCGGGGGCGAGCACATAGCTCGCGACCACCACCCGCGACCCGTCGGCCAGCCCCGCGCGCGCCGCGGTGACGGCGTCGGCGACCGAGGGCGTCGCGGCATAGGCGAAGCCGACGGTGACCTCCCGGCCGAGTCGCGCGGCGAGCTGCCGCGCCGCCTCCTCGACCTGGGCGACACCCTCCGGATCGCGGGTGCCGGAGCCCGCCATGACCACGGCGTCGCCGTCCCGCAGCCCGGCGTCGTCGAGGCGCTGCGCCATCACCTCGGCCAGGCGCGGATCGGGGCCGAGCGGTCCGGTGGCCGTCGCGGCACGGCCCGCGACCGCGTCGCCGATGTCGTCCTTGACGTGATAGCCGACGGAGAGCAGCAGCGGCACGACCACCGCCTGCACCGCATCCGCCTCGCGGGTGCGCATCTCGGCGAGCTCCGCATGGGCGGCGACCACGGCCGCGACGTCGGGGGCCTGCACGTCCACGAAGGCCTCGCGCACGGGACCCGGGGCCTGCGCGGCGATCCGGGTCAGCAGGGCGCGCAGCACGTCCCGGCCGTCCCGCGAGCGGGTGCCGTGCGAGCAGCCGATCAGCACCGGCGCCGCACCGGGCGGGACCGGAGCCGGGACGCCGTCGGCCGGATGCGGTTCCCCGACCTCGGCGCCGTCCGCGAGCGCCTCCCGGCCCGCGCCGTGCGCCGGGGTGGCGACGGCGGTGGTTTCGTCCTCCGGATGCAGGAAGCCCGGGGCGGCGGTGCGCCCCACCACGATCACCGCCGGATGTCCGATGCCGGCCTCGGCGACCACCCGCTCGATGTCGGCGAGGGTGCCGCGCACCTCGCGCTGTCCGGGGAGGGTCGCCTCCTGCACCACGGCGACCGGGGTCTCGGGGTCGATGCCGTTCAGCCGGGCCTGGGCGACCAGTCGCGGCAGCCAGCCGACGCCCATCATCAGCACCGTGGTGGTGCCGGGGTCGGCGAGGGCCGCGAGGTCCGCGGGGCCCAGGTCGCCGTGGGCGTTGACGATGTGCACCGCGACGGCGGTGCCGCGCTGGGTGACCGGCACGTCTCCCGCCGCGGGTCCTGCGAGCGCCGAGGTCACTCCCGGCACCACCTGCACGGGGACGCCGGCGCCGCGGCAGGCGAGGACTTCCTCGCCGCCGCGTCCGAGCACGAAGGGGTCCCCGCCCTTGAGGCGCACCACGCGGTGCCCGGCCTGCGCGGTCCGCACCAGCAGCGCCCCGATCTCGTCCTGGGACAGGGCATGCGCCCCGGGGCGCTTGCCGACGTCGATCACCTCGACCCCGTCCGCGAGCTCGCCGAGCAGCGAGCGGGGACCGAGCCGGTCGGCGACGACCACGTCGGCCTGGCGCAGCAGCGTCAGGCCACGCACCGTGATCAGGTCCCACGCGCCGGGGCCGCCGCCCACGAGGGCGACAGTGCCGGGATCGAGGACGGCCTCGGTCAGACCGTTCGCGGCCGACTCGGTCTCGGGCAGCCCGGTCTCGGGCAGCCCGCTCACGCCTCGCCGTCCTGCGGCCCGGTCCCCGGTCGCGGGGCGGTGGAGACGTGGACCTGGCCATCTCGGACCTCGACGTCGAAAACCGCGATCGGGTGTGCGGCACCGCCACCGGCGTCGATCACGGCGCCCGTGTCGAGGTCCCAGGTCTGCTTGTACATGGGGGAGGAGAGGGTGGGGACCAGCCGCTCCTCCGACTCGCCCTCGACCGTGAGCCGGTGGGTGCCGACCAGGCCGCGGGAGAGGATGTTCGATCCCGAGTAGGGGTCGTGCTGCTGGACGGCGTGCACGCTGCCGTCGTCCAGCAGGAACACTGCGATCTGGGTGCCGTCCGGCAGCAGCGCGGCCGAGCCCCGCTCCGGGGTCAGGGCCTCGAGCGGGCAGATCGCCACGAGGGAGTCGGCGGGGGCGGTCATCACTGGTCCTCCTGCGAGAGATGGGCGGCGCCCGCGAGGGCGTGCTCCTTCGCCGCGAGCGGCGTCGGGAAGGTGTCGGCCGGATCGTCCTCGGGACGTGCCGGGCGGATCTGGTCGCGCTCGATCACGTAACGCAGACTCTTGTCGTGCAGGTCCGGGGCGTTGATGAACGACACGAACTTCGCGCGGCGCTCGGGATCCTGCACCGCCTCGGCCCACTCGTCGACGTAGGAGTCGGCATGGCGCTGCATGGCGGCCTCGAGCTCCTCGCCGATGCCGAGGGAGTCCTCGACCACCACGCGCCGCAGCTCCGCGATCCCGCCCGGGTACTCCTCGACCCAGCGCGCGGTGCGCTGGAGCTTGTCCGCCTGGCGGATGTACAGGATCAGGAAACGGTCGATGCAGCGCTGCAGGGTGTCGTCGTCGAGGTCCTCGACGAGCAGCTGGGCATGGGCGGGCTGGGCGCCGCCGTTCCCGCCGACGTACAGGTTCCAGCCGCGATGGGTCGCGATCACGCCGACGTCCTTGGCCTGGGCCTCCGCGCACTCGCGGGCGCAGCCGGAGACGCCGATCTTGAGCTTGTGCGGAGAGCGCAGGCCGCGGTAGCGGGCCTCGAGGCGGGCCGCCATCGCCGTCGAGTCGCCCACGCCGAAGCGGCACCAGTTCGTGCCCAGGCACGACTTCACCATCCGGAGGGACTTGCCGTAGGCGTGACCGGACTGGAACCCGGCCGCGACCAGCCGCTCCCAGATCTCCGGGAGCTGCTCGAGACGGGCCCCGAACATGCCGATGCGCTGGGCGCCGTTGACCTTCACGTACAGGCCGTAGTCCTTCGCGACCTGCGCGAAGACGAGCAGCTTCTCGGGGGTGACCTCGCCGGCGGGCATGGCGGGGATCACCGAGTAGGTGCCGTCCTTCTGGATGTTCGCCATGACGTGGTCGTTGGTGTCCTGCAGCGAGCCCAGCTGACGTCCCACCGGGTTGTGGCGGCGGCCGCTGAGCGCGCCGAGCGAGGACAGGATCGAGGCGACCGTCGGGCGGCACACCGCGCAGCCGCGCCCCGCCCCGGTGCCGTGCGCGGCGACGACCTCGGTGAAGGTCTCCTGGCCGCCCTCCTCGACGAGCTGGTACAGCTCGGCGCGGGAGTGGTCGAAGTGTTCGCACAGGGCGCGGGACACCTCGATGCCGCTCTTGGCCAGCTCCTGGTTCAGGATCTTCGTGAGCGTGGGGACGCACGAGCCGCACACGGTGCCGGCGGTGGTGCACTCCTTGATCGCGCCGACGGTGTGGCAGCCCTGCTCGTTCACCGCATGGCGCACGGTGCCGGCGGCGATGTTGTTGCACGAGCAGACCACCGCATCGTCCGGCAGCTCGGCGCCCGCGAGCGCGTCGCCGCCGCCCTCGGGGGCGATCACGGCCGACGGGTCCGCCCCGAGGGGACGCCCGGTCAGCGGCCGCAGCTGCGAGTACAGGGAGATGTCGCCGACGAACACCCCGCCGAGCAGGATCGTCGCGTCGTCGGAGAGCACCAGCTTGCGGTACTGGCGGTGGACCGGGTCGACGAAGGAGACCTCGAGCGCGTCCGGGGTCATGGCGTTGACGTCGCCGAAGGCCGCGGCGTCCACGCCCACGCCCTTGAGCTTCGTGCCGTCCTCGGCGCGGGAGTGCGTACGGGCGCCGCCGAGGAAGCGGTCCACGACCACGTCGGCCATGTCGTTGCCGGGGGCGATCAGGCCCGCGCACACCCCGTCGAAGGAGGCGCACTCGCCGATCGCCCAGATGTCCGGGTCGGAGGTCTGGCAGCTCTCGCCGACGACCACGCCGCCGCGCTCGCCGATCACGAGCCCGGCCTCCCGGCCGATCTTGTCCCGGGGACGGATGCCGGTGGAGAAGACCACGACGTCCGCGGGCAGCTCGCTGCCGTCGGTGAGCTCGGCAGTGCCCATCGCGCCGTCTTCGGCCGGGCGGAAGGCGGTCGCGCCCACGCCGGTGCGCACCTCGATGCCCTTGTCCTGGATGAGCAGGCGCAGCATCTCGCCGCCGCCGTCGTCGAGCTGGACGGCCATCAGCCGGTCGGCGAACTCGACGACGGTGGAGTGCGCGCCGAGTCCCTGCAGCGCGGCCGCGGCCTCGAGGCCGAGCACGCCGCCGCCGACGACGACTCCGCGCACCTGCCGGCCCAGGGCCTCGCCGCGCTCGGCGACCCAGGCGGCGAGGTTCTCGACGTCCTCGACGGTGCGATAGCTGAAGGAGCCCGGCAGGTCCTTGCCCTCGGCGCGCGGCGCCCAGGCCCAGGAGCCGGTGGCGAGCACGAGCCGGTCGTAGTCGTGGACGGTGCCGGAGGCGCAGGTCACGGTGTGCGCGGAGCGATCCACGGCCTCCGCCGCATCGCCCGTGACCAGGGTGATGCGCGGGTCCTCCCACACCCCGGTGTCGAGGGAGAGGAGGTCCTCGCGGCGGTGGTCGAACCAGTCCGAGAGGTGCACGCGGTCGTAGGGGCGCTGCGGCTCCTCACCGATCACGGTGAGGGTCCAGTCGCCGTCGGGATCCGCCGCGCGCAGGCGCGCCGCGAAGCGGTGCCCGGTCATGCCGCCGCCGACGACGACGAGCCGCTCCCCGGCCAGCGGGTGCTGCTCCGGGGAAGGGGCGAGGGGGGAGTGTCCAGGGGTGCTCATGCTCGGCTCACATGCCTCTCTCCGAGGGGGGTCGACAGGAGCAACGGTAGCCGCGGTGCGAAGACCTGCGCAGGGACCTCCGTCAACCGGGCGGCCTTCGCGCGTCCGCTAGGCCGGGAGCCGTCCCGGCGCGCACCGGAGCCGGGTGCGGTCCGCGGCGGTGCGGCCCGTGCCGGGGGAGCAGGTCCCCGGCACGGGCGCGAGGATCAGGCGCGCAGGTCCGCCTGGACCATGCCCGCGGCGAGCGTGGTCCCCGACTGCGGGTCGATCACGAGGAAGGAGCCTCCGTCCCGCGTGGCGGCGTAGGGCTCGAGCGGCAGCGCTTCCGCCAGCTGCAGCTGGACCTGCACGAGGTCGTTGAGCTCGGCCGTGTCCGCGGGGACGGTCTCGAGGGACTCGATGTCCAGCCGCTCGGAGATCCCCTGGACCCGGGCCTGGACGGTGCGGGTGCCGTGCTTGACGAGCACGCGGGCGCGCTCGCGCAGAGGGGTCTCCGAGAGGCAGCAGAGCACCGCCGCGGTGCTGTCCGTGGGCACGGGGACGGTGCCCCCGGCGAGGACGTCCCCGCGGGAGATGTCCAGCTCGTCGGCGAGGCTCAGGGTGACCGAGAGCCCGGCGGCCGCCCGCTCGACGGGGGAGCCTGCGACGTCGATCCCGGTCACGGTCGTGGAGCGGCCCGAGCCGGCCACCGTGATCGGATCGCCGAGGGCGACGGTTCCGGAGGTGATCAGGCCCGCGTAGCCCCGATAGTCCACGTGCGCGGGATCCACCGCGCCGTGCTGCGGACGGATCACCAACTGCACGGGCAGGCGCAGATCGCCTTCGCGCTGATCGGCGCCCGGAGGGAGGGTCTCGAGCAGCGCGAGCAGCGTCGGACCCTCGTACCAGGCGGTGCGCTCCGAGCGGGTCACGACGTTGTCGCCGTGCAGGGCGGAGACCGGGACGACGTGCAGGTCCCGCAGGGCGAGGGAGTCGGCGACGCGGCCCAGCTCCGCGGTGACGGCGGCGTGGACGGCCTGCGGATCGTCGACGAGGTCGATCTTGTTGAGCGCGACGAGCACGTGCGGGACGCGCAACAGGGCCGAGATCGCGAGGTGGCGGCGGGTCTGCTCGACCACGCCGTTGCGGGCGTCGACGAGCACCACGACGACGTCGGCCGTCGAGGCGCCGGTGACCGTGTTGCGCGTGTACTGGACGTGCCCGGGGGTGTCGGCCAGGACGTAGGAGCGCTCGGCGGTCGCGAAGTAGCGGTAGGCGACGTCGATCGTGATGCCCTGCTCCCGCTCGGCGCGGAGGCCGTCGGTGAGCAGCGCGAGATCGGCGAGCTCGCCCTTCCAGCCCCGCTGGCGGCTGGCCGCCTCGACGGAGGCGAGCTGGTCGGCGAAGACCGACTTCGTGTCGTGCAGCAGGCGGCCGATGAGAGTCGACTTGCCGTCGTCGACGCTGCCGGCGGTCGCGAGGCGCAGGAGGGTCGGGCCGGGATGGCCCGTGCCCGTGCCCTCGGGGGCGAGGAGCAGATCGGCGGTGGTCATCAGAAGTAGCCCTCCTTCTTGCGGTCCTCCATGGCGGCCTCGGAGATCCGGTCGTCCGCCCGGGTGGCGCCGCGCTCGGTGATGGTGCTGGCGGCGACCTCGGCGAGGACGGCCTGCACGTCGAAGGCCTCGGAGAGCACGGCCCCGGTGCAGGACATGTCGCCGACGGTGCGGTAGCGGACCGTGCGCCGGGTGGTCTCCTCGCCCTCGCGCAGGCCGCCCCAGTCACCGGGGCTGAGCAGCATGCCGTCGCGCTCGACGACGTCCCGCTCGTGCGCGTAATACAGCGAGGGCAGCTCGATCTGCTCGCGGGCGATGTAGCGCCACACGTCCAGCTCGGTCCAGTTCGACAGCGGGAAGACGCGCACGTGCTCGCCGGGACGGTGACGGGTGTTGTAGAGGTGCCAGAGCTCGGGCCGCTGGTTCTTGGGGTCCCACTGCCCGAAGGCGGAGCGCAGGCTCATGATGCGCTCCTTGGCGCGGGCCTTGTCCTCGTCGCGGCGGCCGCCGCCGAAGACCGCCGTGAACCGGTGCTCCTCGATCGCGTCGAGCAGCGGCATGGTCTGCAGCGGGTTGCGGGTGCCGTCGGCGCGCTCCTCGAGCCGGCCGTCGTCGAGATAGTCCTGCACCGAGGCGACGAGGAGCTCGACGCCCATCTTTGCGACCGTCCGGTCGCGGAACTCGATCACCTCGGGGAAGTTGTGGCCGGTGTCCACGTGCAGCACCGGGAAGGGGATCGGGGCGGGCCACAGGGCCTTGGCCGCGAGGTGCAGCATCACCACCGAGTCCTTGCCCCCGGAGAAGAGCATGACGGGACGCTCGAGCTCGGCGACGGTCTCGCGGATGATGTGGATGGCCTCGGCCTCGAGGGCGTCGAGCAGGCCGGCCGGGGCGTCCACGCGCGGCGCGGGGGCGAGGGCGGTCATCGGTCCTCCTGGGTGGGGCTGAGCGAGATCAGGACGGGGGCGGTGCGGATCGCCGGGGCGGTGTCGGCCGACGATCCCGCGGCGGTGCCCGCCTCGGTGCCGCCGTCGCCGGGGTGGAGCCCGCATTCGGTCTTCTGCGTGCCGGCCCAGCGACCGGCGCGGGGGTCCTCACCGGGGGCGACGGGTCGGGTGCAGGGGGCGCACCCGATGCTGGGGTAGCCCTGGTGCAGCAGCGGGTTCTCCGGCAGGGAGTGCTCGCGCGAGTACGCCATGAGCCGATCGTACGACCAGGTGACGAGCGGGTTGATCTTGACGAGCCCGAAGGCCTCGTCGAAGGTCACCACGGGGGAGCCCGCACGGGTCGGTCCCTCGTCGCGGCGCACCCCGGTGACCCAGGCGTCGTAGCCGCCGAGCGCCTTCTTCAGGGGGGCGACCTTCCGCATGCCGCAGCAGGACGCGGGATCGCGGTCGTGGAGCTTCGCGCCGTGCTCGGCGTCCTGCTCGGCGACGGTGCGCTCGGGCAGCACGTCCACCACCGTCACGTCGAGCTCGCGGGCGACACGGTCGCGGGTCGCGAGGGTCTCGGGGAAGTGGTAGCCGGTGTCGAGGAAGAGCACGTCCACGCCGGGGCGGTGGGCGGCGACGACGTGGGGGAGCACCGCATCGGCCATCGAGCAGGCCACCGTGAGCGAGTCCCCGAACGTCTCGGCGGCCCACCGAGCCGCGGCGTCGGCGAGCTCCTCGGGGCCGAGCTCCGCCTCGAGGGCCGCGAAGCGCTCGGCGCCCTCCGCCGCGAGGGCGCGCAGGCGGGCGATCCGCTCCTCGGGGGTCTCGGCGGAGCGCTCGTCCTGGTGGGCTGGTTCGGTCGTGGTCATCGCAGCTCCTCCTCCTCGGCACGGTGCGCCCAGGCCGCGAAGGTCTCCCCGTCGGTGCGACCGTCCGCGAAGCGGCGGACGACGCGCTCGACGTAGTCCGGCAGCTCCGTGGCGGCGACCTTGTGCTGGCGCAGCGTGCGCCCCAGCTGGGGCCCCTCGAGACCGGGTGCTGAGAGCGATCCTCCCAGATGCACCTGGAACCCGGGGACCTGCTCGCCGTCCTCTGTCGTGATGATCTGTCCCTTGAGCCCGATGTCGGCCGTCTGGATGCGGGCGCAGGAGTTGGGGCAGCCGTTCAGGTGCAGGCTGATCGGCTGTCCGAGGCGCGGCTCGACGTCTGCGAGGCGGCGCTCGAGCTCGTCGACCGCCGCCGTCGCGGTGTCCTTGGTGTCCACGATCGCGAGCTTGCAGAACTCGAGGCCGGTGCAGGCCATCGTCGAGCGGCGCAGGGCGCTGGGCCGGGTGCGCAGCCCGAGGGCCTCGAGGCCCTCCACTGCTTCCTGGACGCGGTCGGCGGGGACGCCCAGGACCACGAGCTTCTGGAAGGCGGTCAGGCGCACGGACTCGGCGCCGACCTCCTCCACCAGATCGGCGAGGCGGGTCAGGAGGTCACCGCGGATCCGGCCGACGGTGGGGGCGGCGCCGATGTACGAGCGGCCGTCCTTCTGGAGATGCACGCCGACGTGGTCGCCCGGCCCGGTGGCCGGGGCGGGGGCCGGACCGTCCGGGAGGGCGTAGCCGAGGTACTCGGACTCGAGCACCTCGCGGAACCGCTCTGTGCCCCAGTCGGCGAGCAGGAACTTCAGCCGCGCCTTGTTGCGCAGGCGGCGGAAGCCGTAGTCGCGGAAGATCCGCACCACGCCGTGCCACACGTCGGGTGCCTGCTCCTCGGTGACGAAGACGCCCAGGCGCTCGCCGAGCCGCGGGGCGGTGGAGAGCGCGCCGCCCACCCAGAGGTCGTAGCCGGGGCCGAGCTCGGGGTGGACCACGCCCACGAGCGAGATGTCGTTGATCTCGTGGGCGACGTCGAGGCTGGGGTGCCCGGTGATCGCGGTCTTGAACTTGCGCGGCAGGTTCGCGAGCTCGGGGTCGCCGATGTAGCGGCGCTTGATCTCGGCGATCACCGGGGTGGGGTCGATGATCTCGTCGGCGGCGATGCCGGCGACGGGGCTGCCGAGGAAGCCGCGCGGGGTGTCGCCGCACGCGGTGGTGGTCTCGAGGCCGACGGTGTCCAGGCGGCGCCAGATCTCGGGGACGTCCTCGATCTCGATCCAGTGGTACTGGACGTTCTGGCGATCGGTGAGGTCGGTCGCGCCGCGGGCGAAGTCGGTGGAGATCGAGCCGAGCACGCGCAGGGCGGCGGGGGAGAGGGCGGCACCGTCGGTGCGCACGCGGAGCATGAAGTAGCGGTCCTCGAGCTCATGCGGCTCGAGCTGCGCGGTACGGCCGCCGTCGATCCCGGGCTTGCGCTGGGTGTAGAGGCCCCACCACCGAAAGCGGCCATGGAGGTCGTCCCCGGGGATCGCGTCGAAGCCCTCGCGGGCGTAGGTCTCCTCGATGCGGGCGCGCACGTTGAGTCCGTTGTCCGCGGCCTTGAACTCCTCGTTGGGGTTCAGGGGCTCGGTGCCGTCGACCTTCCACTGCCCCTGCGGCTTGCCCGAGCGGGAGGGGCGCACCCGCGGCGGGGTGGCGTGCGCGGGAGCTCCGTCGGCGGGCGGACGGGTGCTGAGATCGGTGGACTCCATGCCCACAGAATGACGAGTTATGGAGCCGATTACAAACCCTTTGGTCACGCAGTGTCATGTACGGCACTCGGGCGCCCTGCGGCGACATCCGTCGTCTCGCATCCCGGACCGGGGTGGCCGCTCGGATGCGAGGGCCTATGCTGTCGCCATGCATCTCGACATCCTCGTAGTTCTCGAGCGCGGCTGACGCCCGTTCGTCCTTCGAGCACGTCACCGCGCCCCTCCCTGAGCCCCAGGCGGAGGGGCTTTTTCGTGCCCCCGGTCGGGTGCGATCCCTCGGGAGGGGAACGGCCGTAGTCCCCGCCACGACCACCGTCCGAGACGACGAAGGAGTTCCGATGACCGGACAGCAGATGACGGGCGCGCAGGCGCTGGTCGAGTCCCTCGAGCATGCCGGGGCCGAGGTCGTCTTCGGCCTCCCCGGCGGGGCGATCCTGCCCACCTACGACCCGCTGATGGACGCGAAGAAGCTCCGTCACGTGCTGGTCCGCCACGAGCAGGGCGCCGGCCATGCCGCGAGCGGCTACGCGCACGCCACCGGGAAGGTCGGTGTGTGCCTGGCGACCTCGGGCCCCGGGGCCACGAACCTGATCACCGCGATCGCCGACGCGCAGATGGACTCGATCCCGCTCGTCGCGATCACCGGCCAGGTCGGCTCGTCCTTCATCGGGACCGACGCCTTCCAGGAGGCCGACATCGTGGGCATGACCATGCCCGTGACCAAGCACAACTTCCTGGTCTCCGACGCCGACGAGATCCCCAAGGTCATCAAGCAGGCCTTCCACATCGCCTCGACCGGCCGGCCCGGCGCCGTGCTGGTGGACGTCACCAAGGACGCGCAGCAGGCGATGACCGAGTTCGTCTGGCCCGAGACGCTCGACCTGCCCGGCTACCGCCCCGAGTCGCGCCCGCACAGCAAGCAGATACGCGAGGCGGCGACCCTCCTGCTCGAGGCCAAGCGTCCCGTCTTCCTGCTCGGCGGCGGCGTGCTGCGCGGCCGCGCCTGGGAGGAGGTCGGCGAACTGGTGGACGTCTCTGGTGCCCCCTTCGTCACCACCCTCATGGCCCGCGGCGCCCTCCCGGACTCGCACCCCAGCCACCTCGGCATGCCCGGCATGCACGGGACCGTCGCGGCGGTCTCGGCCCTGCAGCGGGCGGACCTGATCGTGAACATCGGTGCCCGCTTCGATGACCGCGTGACCGGTCGCCTGGACTCCTTCGCCCCGAACGCGGCGATCGTCCACGCCGACATCGACCCCGCGGAGATCTCCAAGAACATCGAGACCGACGTGCCGATCGTGGGCCAGGCCGCCGATGTCGCCCGGGCCCTCACCGCCGAGCTGCGCAGCCGGCTGGACGCGGCGGAGAGCGACCCCCGCGACTACGACGCCTGGTGGAGCGCGCTGGACCTCCTGCGCGACAACTACCCGCTGGGTTGGACCGAGACCGAGGACGGCCTGACCGCCCCGCAGAAGGTCATCTCCCGCCTCGGCGCGCTCTCCGGACCCGAGGCGATCATGGTCGCCGGCGTCGGACAGCACCAGATGTGGTCCGCGCAGTTCGTCCAGTACGAGAACCCGCTCACCTGGATCAACTCGGGCGGCCTCGGGACCATGGGCTACTCGGTGCCCGCCGCCATGGGCGCCAAGGTCGGCCAGCCGGACCGCGTGGTCTGGTCGATCGACGGCGACGGCTGCTTCCAGATGACCAATCAGGAGCTCGCCACCTGCGTCATCAACGACATCCCGATCAAGGTCGCGGTCATCAACAACTCGAGCCTCGGCATGGTGCGCCAGTGGCAGAACCTGTTCTACGACCAGCGCTACTCCAACACCGAGCTCAACACCGGTCACGGCAGCCGCCGCATCCCCGACTTCGTGAAGCTCGCCGACGCGTACGGCGCCGCGGGCCTGCGCTGCGAGCGCGACGAGGACATCGACGACACCATCCGCCAGGCGCTCGAGATCAACGACCGCCCCGTGGTCGTGGACTTCACGGTGAGCGCCGACGCGATGGTGTGGCCGATGGTCCCCGCCGGCGTCTCCAACGACGAGATCCAGATCGCCCAGGGCATGAGCCCCGAGTGGGAGAGGGACATCTGATCATGAACGCCGCTTCCGCCCCGTCCACCTCGGAGTACGTGATGACCCCCCACAGCCAGACCCTGTCCGTCCTGGTGGAGAACAAGCCCGGCGTGCTCACGCGCGTCGCCGCCCTGTTCTCCCGCCGCGGCTACAACATCTCGTCCCTCGCCGTCGGCCCCACCGAGCACCCGGAGATCTCCCGCATCACCGTGGTGGTCGACGTCGACCAGCGTCGTCTCGAGCAGATCACCAAGCAGCTCAACAAGCTCGTCAACGTGCTCAAGATCGTCCAGCTCGAGCCCCGCCAGACCGTCCAACGCGAGCTGATCCTGATCAAGGTCACCGCGGACTCCTCGAGCCGCACCTCGGTGCTCGAGATCGTCCAGATGTTCCGGGCGAAGGTCGTCGACGCGGCGACCGACTCGGTCACCATCGAGGCGACGGGAACGCAGGACAAGCTCTCGGCGCTGCTGGGGATGCTCGAGGAGTTCGGCATCCGCGAGATCGTGAAGTCCGGTGAGGTGGCCATCGGCCGCGGTGCCCGGGCGATCACGGACCGCGCGCTGCTCGGCTGACCGCGAGCCGCTCGGGGGTCTCACATCCAAAGACACCCTCTCATCATGCAAGACTTCCGGCACTAGGATCGACCTGACGCCGGCGCCGCTGCACCGCATCGCGGGCGGCGCGGACCCCGACCCACAGAACAAGGAGCACATCGTGGCGGAGATCTTCTACGACGACAACGCTGACCTCTCGATCATCCAGGGCAAGAAGGTCGCGGTGATCGGCTTCGGCTCACAGGGCCACGCCCATGCGCTGAACCTGCGCGACAGCGGCGTCGAGGTCCGCGTGGGCCTCCGCGAGGGCTCGAAGTCCGCCGCGAAGGCGCAGGAGGAGGGACTGGGCACCGGCACCGTCGCCGAGGTCTCCGAGTGGGCTGACCTGATCATGATCCTCACGCCGGACCAGGACCAGCGGAAGGTCTTCGCCGAGTCGATCCAGCCGCACCTCACCGAGGGCAAGGCGCTCGCCTTCGCGCACGGCTTCAACATCCGCTTCGGCTACATCGAGGTCCCCGCCGGCGTCGACGTCCTGCTGATCGCCCCCAAGGCCCCCGGCCACACGGTGCGTCGCGAGTTCGTCGCCGGCCGCGGCATCCCGGACATCGTCGCCGTCGAGCAGGACGCCACCGGCTCCGCCTGGGACCTCGCGCTGTCCTACGCCAAGGGCATCGGCGGCACCCGCGCCGGCGTCATCAAGACCACCTTCACCGAGGAGACCGAGACCGATCTCTTCGGCGAGCAGGCCGTGCTCTGCGGCGGCATGAGCCACCTGGTCCAGGCCGGCTTCGAGACCCTCTCCGAGGCGGGCTACCAGCCGGAGATCGCCTACTTCGAGGTCCTCCACGAGCTCAAGCTGATCGTCGACCTGATGTGGGAGGGCGGCATCGCCAAGCAGCGCTGGTCGATCTCCGACACCGCCGAGTTCGGGGATTACGTCTCCGGTCCCCGCGTCGTCACCGACCAGACCAAGGCCGACATGAAGGCGATCCTCGCCGACATCCAGTCCGGCGCCTTCGCGAAGCGGTTCATCGAGGACCAGGACAACGGTGCGAAGGAGTTCCAGGAGCTGCGCGCCAAGGAGGCCGAGCACGAGATCGAGAAGGTCGGCCGGGACCTGCGCAAGATGTTCTCCTGGTCCACCTCGGGCCTGGATGACGACTACACCGAGGGCAGCGCCGCACGCTGACCCTTCGCGTCCCACGGCCGACGGCGGGTGCACCTCGAGGTGCATCCGCCGTCGGCCGTCGTGCATGATGTTCGGGACATGTGTACGCGAAAGACGGCGGACCTGCCGTCGAGGGGGAGCAGACCATGACGGCGCGGACGGCCTCGGGCCGGACCACACGACGGACGGCGCTGGGCGCCCTGGGGATGCTGGGGGTGGTGACCGCGGCAGGGGGCTGCGGACTCCTGCCCGGCGCGGAGGAGGAGCCGACGGCGGCGCCGGATCCGGGCAGCGCGCCCGCGGAGGCGAGCGACGGCGGCGGTGCGACGGCGGGGCCCGCCACGGAGCCGGGCACCACCTTCGACGACTGGGCCGTCGAGGCGGACCTCGAGCTCGTCGAGCTCGATCTCGCCGGGGCCGATCAGCAGTTCGGGACCCAAAAGGGACAGATCGAGCAGCACGACCGGTACGGCACCTGGTTCTCGCCCGGCTTCTCCGAGGACTCCCCGGTGTTCACCACTGAGCCGGTGGCGATCGACCCCGCGGCGGAGGCCGCCCTCGGTGGCCGCGAGACCCTGGTCGGATCCTCCATCGGCGTGCTGGTCCAGTCCATCCTCCACATCCTCGACACCCCGCTGCTGCTCGAGCAGGACAACTCGCGCTCGGGCGAGGTGGCCCCGGTGCTCGTCGCGTCGCTCGGGCTGGACGAGGCGTTCCTCCCGAGCTTCGACGAGCTCTTCGCGGACGTCCCGGTCGCAGGCGTGCTCGGTGACGGCGAGGGGCTCCCCGAGACGTACGGGATGGAGCCGCTCCCGTATCCCGCGGACGCTCATCGCCTGCACCTGCTCGAGGCGAGGACCGAGGTGGAGATGCTCGAGCTGTCGGCGCTGACCGGGCCCCTGTTCCTCGCCTCCACCCGCGGTGCACTGCCCGTCTCCACGGCCGACGGGGAGCGGATGCTGGTCCGCACCGCGACCTTCGGGCTCGCCCTCGCGGTCGACGGCCGCACCGCGCTCATGCAGTACTCGACCAATGCCGCACCGAGCGTCCACCTCGAGGATCCCTCGACCCTCCCGGTCGTCGGGGGCACCGAGGTCCCCTCGGGGTGGGTGGAGCACACGCTGCGGGACCTCACCGTGGCGCTCCCGGAGGAGGTCGGGGAGCCCGAGGTCTCGGAGATCGGTCTGCTCTTCACCGGTGGCGAGCGCCGCGCCTCGGTGGTCCGTCATCGTCTCGCGGCCCCGAGCCCGTATCCGCTCGCGGCGACGCGGCACGTCGCTCGGGCGGAGGTCCCCGGGGCGGAGCTCGCGGTGCTCGAGCACGGCGTGGGACCGGGTTCCGAGTTCACCGTCAGCATCACGGTCCACCGCGGGGACGAGCAGTTCTCCGTGCGGCTCCACGACCTGACCGAGGAGGAGAGCGCGGTCAGTGCGCACCAGTTGCTCGCGGGGCTGCGCCTGGACTGAACCGGCACCGACCCGGTGGGGAGGGTGCGGCACGGCGCCCCTTTAGCACAGACGGACAGATCTCGTATCGTGACCGCCGTTCCCGCATGGCGGACACGCGACTACTCTGGTCCCGAAGGCCCTGAAACCCGTCGCCCCCGAGGATGAGTGCGACGACCACCATCCGCACCGGAGGAGATTCCGTGACGCGTCCTGTCGTGCTCATCGCTGAGGAACTGTCGCCCGCCACCGTCGAGGTCCTCGGCCCCGACGTCGAGGTGCGCCGCGTGGACGGCACCGACCGCCCGGCGCTGCTCGCCGCCGTGGCCGAGGCCGATGCCCTGCTGGTCCGCTCCGCCACCCAGGTCGACGCGGAGGTCTTCGCCGCCGCAGGACGGCTCAAGGTCGTCGCCCGCGCCGGAGTGGGCCTGGACAACGTCGACGTCGCCTCCGCCACGACCGCCGGGGCGATGGTCATCAACGCTCCCACCTCGAACATCGTCTCGGCGGCGGAGCTCGCCGTGACCCTGATCCTCTCCTCGCTGCGCCACCTGGCCCGCGCCGATGCCTCGGTGAAGGCCGGCAAGTGGGAGCGGAAGCAGCTCACGGGCGTCGAGCTGCTCGGCAAGACGGTCGGCGTCGTCGGCTTCGGCCGCATCGGCCAGCTCGTCGCCGAGCGCCTGGCCGGTTTCGGCGTCGAGCTGCTCGCCTACGACCCCTACGTGAACCACACCCGGGCCGCCGAGCTCGGGGCGCGCGTGGTCGAGCTCGACGAGCTCATGCGCGCCTCCGACATCGTCACCGTGCACATGCCGAAGACCCCGGAGACCACCGGGCTGATCGGCGCCGAGCAGTTCGCGCTCGCCAAGCCCACCCTGCACATCGTCAACGCCGCCCGCGGCGGGCTGATCGACGAGGAGGCGCTGTACACGGCGCTGACCACCGGGCAGATCGCCGGTGCCGGCCTGGACGTCTACACCTCCGAGCCGCCCGCCACGAGCGAGACCGCAGCGCGCCTGCTCGAGCTCGACAACGTCACCCTCACCCCGCACCTCGGCGCCTCGACGGCCGAGGCGCAGGAGAAGGCCGGCGTGGCCGTCGCCAAGTCCGTGCGCCTCGCTCTCGCGGGCGAGCTCGTCCCCGACGCCGTGAACGTCGCCGGCGGTGCGATCGACGACCTGGTCCGCCCGGGCGTGGCGCTCGCCGACCGCCTCGGCCAGCTCTTCACCGCGCTCGCGGCCGAGTCGCCCGAGCTGCTCGAGATCGTCGTGCGCGGCGAGATCGCCACCCACGACGTCACCGCGCTCAAGCTCTCCGCCCTCCGCGGACTTTTCCGCGGCGTGGTCACCGACCAGGTCAGCTACGTCAACGCCCCCGTCATGGCCGAGGAGCGCGGCATCACCGTGCAGCTGCAGACCGAGGAGGCCTCCGAGCGGTTCCGCAACGTGATCTCGCTGCGCGGCACGCTCCGCAGCGGCGAGGTCGTTTCCGTCTCCGGCACCCTCAGCGGCGTCGAGCAGGCCCACAAGCTCGTCGAGGTGGGCGGCCACGCGCTCGAGGTCCCCCTCAGCGACCATCTGCTGCTGATCCGCTACGAGGACGGACCGGGCCTGATCGGCCAGTACGGCGCCCGACTGGGCGAGGCGGGCGTGAACATCGCCGGCATGCAGGTCTCCCGCGCGGGCAAGGGCCCCGGCGCCGAAGCCCTCGTGGTCCTCGACCTGGACTCCTCCGTGGACCGCGAGCTCGCCGAGCGCATCGGCGAGGACATCGGCGCCCACTCGATCCACGCCGTCGACCTCGTCTACTGACCCCGACCCTCGCGACCGAGCGTCCCCGAAGGAGCACCACCATGAGCACGACCTCCGCGTCCACCACCCTGCGCCTCGCCGTCATCGAGGGTGACGGCATCGGTCAGGAGGTCGTCCCGCAGGGCCTGCGAGCCCTCCGGGCGGCCCTGGAGCCGGCCGGCGTCACGGTCGAGACCACCGACTTCGACCTCGGGGCGGGCCGCTGGCACCGCACCGGCGAGACGCTCACCGACGAGGACATGGCCCGCCTCGCCGAGCACGACGCGATCCTGCTCGGCGCGGTCGGCGATCCCGGGGTCCCCTCGGGCGTCCTCGAGCGCGGCCTGCTGCTGAAGCTCCGCTTCGGCTTCGACCACTACGTGAACCTGCGTCCCACCCGGCTCTTCCCGGGCGTGGCGACGCCGCTCGCCGAGCCCGGCGAGATCGACTTCCTGGTGGTGCGCGAGGGCACCGAGGGCCCGTACGTCGGCAACGGCGGCTCGATGCGCACCGGCACCGAGCTGGAGGTCGCCACCGAGGTGTCCCTCAACACCGCCGTCGGCGTCGAGCGGGTGGTCCGCTACGCCTTCGAGCAGGCCGCGGCCCGCCGGGGGAAGCTCACCCTGGTGCACAAGCACAACGTGCTGGTGCACGCCGGGCACCTGTGGCGGCGGATCGTCGAGCAGGTCGGAGCCGAGTACCCCGCGGTCGCCGTCGACTACGCCCATGTCGACGCGATGATGATCTATCTCGTGCAGGACCCCTCGCGCTTCGACGTGATCGTCACCGACAACCTCTTCGGCGACATCGTCACCGATCTCGCGGGCGCCATCGGGGGCGGCATCGGTCTCGCGGCGAGCGGCAACGTGAACCCCACCGGGGCCTTCCCGTCGATGTTCGAGCCCGTGCACGGCTCGGCACCGGACATCGCCGGCCAGGACAAGGCCGATCCCACCGCCACGGTGCTCTCGGTCGCGCTGATGCTCGACCACCTGGGGCACGTCGAGCCGGCCGCCGCCGTGCGCGCCGCGGTCGAGAACGACCTCGCCGCCCGGGCCGAGGACCCCTCGCTCGCCGCCCGCGGGACCGTCGCGATCGGCGACGCGCTCGTCGCCGCGATCTCCGGGCGCTGAGCCCGCACCTGCCACACTGACCCCACCCGCCCGATCCTCGAGGAGGACCCACCCGTGAGCGCGCTCGCCTTCCCCCAGTCCGACACCACCCGTCGCATCGGCGACGACGAGCGCGCCCGCACCCTCGCCGCCCCCGGCTTCGGTCAGCACTTCACCGACTTCATGACCCATGCCCGGTGGACCGTCGAGGGCGGCTGGGCCGGGGGAGAGGTCATCCCGTTCGGACCGCTCCAGCTCTCCCCGGCCTCGGCCGTGCTGCACTACGGCCAGGAGATCTTCGAAGGCCTCAAGGCGTTCCGCCACGCCGACGGCTCGGTGTGGACCTTCCGTCCCGAGCGCAACGCCGAGCGGCTCGCGGCCTCCGCCCGTCGCCTCGCGCTGCCCGAGCTGCCGGTCGAGGACTTCCTCGCCTCGCTGCGCGCGCAGGTCGCGGCCGACGAGCCGTGGGTGCCGGAGCCGACCGGCGAGCAGTCGCTGTATCTGCGTCCGTTCATGATCGCCAACGAGGAGTTCCTCGGGGTCCGGGCCTCCCACGTGGTCGACTACTACGTCATCGCCTCCCCGGCGGGTGCCTACTTCCCGCGGGGCGTGCAGCCTCTCGTCGTGTGGATCACGGACGAGTTCGCCCGCGCCGGCGCGGGGGGCACCGGCGCCGCGAAGTGCGGCGGCAACTACGCGTCCTCCCTCCTGGGCAAGGCGCAGGCGGCCGAGCACGGCGCCGACGAGGTGCTCTTCCTCGACTCCGAGACGCACACCTCGATCGACGAGCTCTCGGGCATGAACGTCTTCGCGATCACGGCCGACGGCAGGATCCTCACGCCGTCCCTCAGCGGCTCGATCCTCGAGGGCGTCACCCGTTCCTCCATCCTCACCCTCGCGGCGGATCGCGGTCTCGAGCCCGTCGAGCAGCGCCTGGTGATGGACGAGGTGCTCGCGCAGCTCGCGAGCGGCGAGATCACCGAGATGTTCGCCTGCGGCACGGCCGCCGTGATCACGCCGATCGGGGAGTTCCGCCATCCGGGCGGCGCGCAGCCCGTCGGCGACGGCGGCTCCGGCGAGACCACCCTCGCCCTGCGCCAGGAGCTCACGGACATCCAGTACGGCCGGGTGCCCGACCGTCACGGCTGGCTCACCCGGCTGGTGTGAGATGACGAGCACCGCCCGCCCCACACCCAGCGCCGTGGACGGCTTCCACCTCTACGACACGACCCTGCGCGACGGCTCCCAGCAGGAGGGCCTGACGCTCTCCGTCGCGGACAAGCTCGCCGTCGCGCGCCTGCTCGACGAGCTGGGAGTGACCTACATCGAGGGCGGCTGGCCGGGCGCGGTCCCGCGCGACACCGAGTTCTTCGCCCGGGCGGCGACCGAGCTCGAGCTGCGCACCGCCCGTCTCGCCGCCTTCGGCGCGACCCGCAAGGCGGGCGTCACCGTGACGGAGGACCCGCAGGTCGCGGCGCTCGTCGACTCGGGAGCCCCGACGATCACGCTCGTGGCCAAGTCGGATCTGCGCCATGTCCTCGGCGCCCTGCGTACCACGGCCGAGGAGAACCTGGCGATGGTGCGGGACACCGTCGAGCACCTGCGGGGCCTGGACCGCGAGGTGTTCGTCGACGCCGAGCACTTCTTCGACGGCTACCTGCACGATGCCGACTACACCGCCTCCGTGGTGATCGCCGCCTACGAGGCCGGTGCGGCGTCGGTCGTCCTGTGCGACACCAACGGCGGGATGCTCCCGCACCAGGTGACCGAGATCGTCGAGGACCTCCGCGGCCGACTCGACGCCGCCGGGCTCGCCGACGCGCGCCTCGGTGCCCACACCCACAACGACTCCGGCTGCGCCGTCGCGAACGCCCTCACCGCCGTGCGCGCGGGCATCACCCACGTACAGGGATGTGTCAACGGCTACGGGGAGCGCACCGGCAACGCGGACCTCGTCACGCTCCTCGCCGACCTCCAGCTGAAGATGGGCCTCGAGCTCCTCCCCGCGGAGACCCTCGCCGAGACGACGCGCATCGCCCACGCGATCGGGGAGATCGTGAACATGCCGGTCACCTCCCGCGCGCCCTACGTGGGGGCGAGCGCCTTCGCGCACAAGGCCGGGCTGCACGCGAGCGCGATCCGAGTGGACCCGGATCTCTACCAGCACATGGATCCGCGCGAGATCGGCAACGACATGCGCATGATCATCTCGGACATGGCCGGCCGCGCCTCCATCGAGCTCAAGGGCCGCGAGCTCGGCTTCGACCTCGCGGGGGATCCGGAGCTGCTCTCGCGGCTCGCGGCGACCGTCAAGCAGCGCGAGGCGGAGGGCTACTCCTACGAGGCGGCCGACGCCTCCTTCGAGCTCCTCGTCCTGGACCAGCTCGGTCAGGTGCCGTCCTACGCGACCGTCGAGTCGTGGCGCGCCACCTCCCAGCAGCTGCGCGACGGCACCCTCGAGTCCGAGGCGACGGTGCGCCTGCTCGCCGGGACGGGCGAGGACGCGGAGCGGCGGGTCGCGATCGCCGAGGGCAACGGCCCGGTCAACGCCCTGGACCTCGCCCTGCGCTCCGCCCTCCGCGAGCGCTACCCCGAGATCGACGACTTCGAGCTGCAGGACTTCAAGGTGCGCATCCTCGACGCGCAGCACGGCACCGATGCGACCACCCGGGTGCTCGTGCGGACCTCCGGGCGCGGTCTCGAGTTCCAGACCGTGGGCGTCGGCCCGAACGTCATCGAGGCCTCGTGGGAGGCCGTCTTCGACGCCTACACCTACGGCCTGTACAAGTCGGGCGTCTGAGCCCTCGAGCCACTACCCTGTGGCCATGACCACTTTCGTGCTGACCGCCATCGGCGAGGACCGCCCCGGCCTCGTCTCCGCCCTCGCCTCCGTCGTCGACGAGCACGGAGGCAGCTGGGTCGACAGCCAGCTCGCCCTGCTCGCCGGCCACTTCGCCGGGATCGTGCAGGTCGAGGTCCCGGCCGAGCGGACCGAGGCGTTCCTGGACGCCCTCCCCGCCCTCGCGGGAGAGGTGGGTCTGCAGGTCGAGGCCGCGAGCGGGACCGGCGCGGCGGCGCAGGGCGGGGAGTCCTTCCGTCTGCATCTGCTCGGCCAGGACCGCACCGGCATGGTGCGCGAGGTGACCTCGGCGCTCACCGCGCAGGGCGCCACCATCGACGGTCTGCGCAGCTGGACCCGCGACGCCCCGGAGGGCGGCGGTGTGCTCTTCGAGGCCGAGGCCGAAGTGCGCCTGCCCGCGGGCGGTTCGGATGCGGCGGTGCGGGAGGCCCTCGAGCAGATCGCCGCCGAGCTCATGGTCGACCTGGAGCTCGACGTCCCGGAATGAGGCGTCGAGAGCGCGAGGAGGACGAATTCGGTGATCTCCGGATCGCATAATTCTCTGCTTTCCGACGAGTAACAGAAGAATTCCTCGAGAAGGGGCCCCATCGGGACGGAAGTCCCCTATGGTGGCCGCACGGGCCGAGAATGCTGGAGGCGCACAGTCCCCCTGTGGTGCGTCGTCGAGAACAGGTCGACCCGCGCGTCCGCACTCGCCCGAGGAGCGCCTCGATGTCCGGGTCCCCATCCTCCGCCGTCACCTCGACCACCTCCCCGTCGACCGTCCCGCCCGGGGCCTGGCGAGCCCTTCTGCTGGTCACCCTGGGCTTCGGAGTGAACTTCTGGGCATGGGCGCTGCTGAGCCCGCTCGGCCCCGTCTACGTCGAGCAGGGCCTCGCCCAGGATGCCTCGCTGATCGTCGCGCTACCGGTCCTGGTGGGCTCGCTGGGTCGGATCCTCATGGGCGCGCTCTCGGACCGCTTCGGCGGGCACCTGATGTTCCCGCTGGTCTCCCTGCTCACCGTGATCCCGGTGCTGTTCATCGGCCTGATCGGCCAGTACTCGTATTCCACGCTGCTACTCGGCGGATTCTTCCTCGGCATCGCCGGCACCACCTTCGCCATCGGCGTGCCCTACGTGAACTCCTGGTTCCCGCCCGCGAAGCGCGGCATGGCCACCGGCCTCTACGGCGTGGGCATGGGCGGCACCGCGATCAGCGCCTTCACCACCGTCCCGCTGGTCGATGCGATCGGGGACGTCGCCCCCTTCGTGCTCACCGCGATCGCGCTCGTGGCCTACGCCGTGGTCGGCTGGCTGTTCATGCACGACGCCCCCACCTGGACGCCGTCGAAGCGGAGCATCATCGCCCAATCCCTCGCGGTGATGAAGCTGACGGTGACCTGGCAGGCTTGCTATCTCTACGCCTTGTCCTTCGGCGGCTACGTCGCCTTCTCCGTCTTCCTGCCCACGATGCTGAAGAACTGGTACGGGCTGGAGACCGCCGACGCCTCCTTCCGGATGGCCGGATTCGTCATCGTCGCCGTGATCATGCGCCCGCTCGGCGGGACCCTCTCGGACCGCCTCGGCGCGGTGCGCACCCTGCTGATCTCCTACACCGCTGTCGCTCTCGCCGCGCTGCTTCTGGCCTTCCAGCCCGCGCTGATGCCGCTGGGCACGATCGCCTTCATCGTCATGGCCGCCGGCCTCGGACTCGGCTCCGGCGCCGTCTTCGCCCTGGTCGCGCAGACCTCCGAGCCCTCCGTGGTCGGCTCCGTGACCGGCTTCGTCGGCGCCGCGGGCGGCCTGGGCGGATTCGTCCCGCCGCTGGTGATGGCCGCGATCCACGCCGGCAGCGGCAGCTACTCCCTCGGCATCGTCCTGCTGCTGCTTGCCACGCTCGGAGCGATCGTCGTCACCCTCTTCGTCGCGCGCGGCGCCCGCTCCGCCGCTCCCTCCGACGCCCCCGCCACCTGACCCCGTCCCGTCCCGTCCCGTCCCAGGAGGAGCACCCATGAGCATCCAGGACCGCACCACTCCCGGCGGAGGGATGGACTCGCCGCTGTTCGACGCGCTGATCGGCGCCCGGCGCATGTTCAGCCGGTCCGAGCGGATCAGCGAGGACAACCGCGAGACCCATCGCGTGGGCGGCCGCGGCGGCGACTCCTTCTACCGCGAGCGATGGAGCCACGACAAGGTGGTCCGCTCCACCCACGGCGTCAACTGCACCGGCTCCTGCTCCTGGAAGGTGTACGTCAAGGACGGGGTGATCACCTGGGAGTCGCAGGAAACCGACTACCCTTCCGCGGGCCCCGACCGGCCCGAGTACGAGCCGCGCGGCTGCCCCCGAGGCGCCTCCTTCTCCTGGTACACCTACTCGCCCACCCGGGTGCGCTATCCCTACATCCGCTCCGAGCTGCTGCGCATGTTCCGGGAGGAGAAGGCGAAGGCCCCGGGGAACGACCCGGTCGAGGCGTGGAAGGCGATCGTCTCCGACCCCGAGAAGGCGAGGCGCTACAAGCGCGTCCGCGGCAGAGGCGGCCTCGTGCGGGCGAGCTGGGAGGAGGCGGAGGAGCTCGTCGCCGCCGCCTACGTCCACACCGTCAAGGAGTTCGGCCCGGACCGCGCCACCGGTTTCTCACCGATCCCGGCGATGAGCCAGGTGTCCTTCTCCTCCGGCGCCCGCTTTCACCAGCTCATCGGCGGCTCGATGCTGTCCTTCTACGACTGGTACGCGGACCTCCCACCTGCCTCGCCGCAGGTCTTCGGCGACCAGACCGACGTGCCCGAGTCAGGGGACTGGTGGGACGCCTCCTACCTCATCATGTGGGGCTCGAACGTGCCCCTGACCCGGACCCCCGACGCCCATTGGATGGCCGAGGCGCGCTACCGCGGCCAGAAGGTCATCTCCGTCGCCCCCGACTATGCCGAGAGCGTCAAGTTCGCCGACGAGTGGCTCGCCCCGCATCCCGGCACCGATGCGGCGCTCGCCATGGCGATGGGCCACACCATCCTGCGTGAGTTCTATGTCGAGCGGCAGGTGCCGTACTTCGAGGAATACTCCCGGCAGTACACCGACCTGCCCTTCCTCGTGCAGCTCGAGCGGCGCGAGGACGGTGCCCTCGTGCCCGGGAAGTTCCTCGTCGCGAGCGAGGCGGGGGAGCACCGCACCGCCGAGGCCTCGACCGAGCACGCCGACTTCAAGCCGATGATGTTCGACCGCGCGACCGGCCGGGTCGTCGTCCCGAACGGCACGCTCGGCCACCGATACAGCGCTGACGGGGAGGGCCGCTGGAACCTCGAGCTCGGCGAGCTCGACCCGGCGCTCACCTTGCTGGGCCATCACGAGGACGTGGCCGAGGTGCTGTTGCCCCGCTTCGACACGGCAGGTCAGGGCGGGCGCGGCGATGTCGTGCGCGGCGTGCCCGTGCGCGCGATCGACGGGCGCATCGTGACCACCGTCTTCGACCTGCTGCTGGCCGAGTACGGGGTGGGCCGTGAGGGCCTGCCCGGGCAGTGGGCACGCGGCATCGACGACGCCGAAGCGCTCTACACCCCCGCCTGGCAGGAGGAGATCACCGGCGTGCCCGGCGTCGCCGCCGCCCGCATCGCCCGCGAGTTCGCGCAGAACGCGATCGACTCCGGCGGCCGGTCGATGATCATCATGGGCGCCGGCACCAACCACTGGTTCCACTCCGACACCATCTACCGCTCCTTCCTGACCCTCACGAACCTCTGCGGAACCCAGGGCGTCAACGGCGGCGGCTGGGCCCACTACGTCGGCCAGGAGAAGGTCCGCCCGATCACCGGCTGGCTCCACCTCGCCAACGCGCTGGACTGGACCCGGCCGCCACGCCAGATGACCCAGACGACGTATTGGTACATGCACACGGACCAGTGGCGCTACGACCGCTTCGGCGCCGACACCCTCGCTGCGACGACGGGCGCGGGCCGCTTCGCGGGCACCACCACGGCTGATGCCGTCGCCCTGTCCCAGCGCCTGGGCTGGCAGCCCTTCTACCCCCAGTTCGACATCTCCTCGCTCGACGTCGCCGACCGTGCCGCCGAGGCGGGCCAGGAGACGATCCCGTACCTCGTCGACCAGCTTCGGAGCGGCGGCATCAGCTTCGCCGCCGAAGACCCGGACGCCCCGCAGAACCATCCGAAGATCTGGTCGATCTGGCGGGCGAACACCCTGGGCTCCTCCGCCAAGGGCGATCAGTACTTCTTCCGTCACCTGCTCGGGGTCGACTCCGCCGCCACCGAGGAGGAGACCCCGGAGCACCTCCGGCCCCGGGACGTGCGCTGGCGGGACGAGGCGCCGATCGGCAAGGTCGATCTGATGCTCACCCTCGACTTCCGCATGACGAGCCACACCCTCCACTCGGACGTCGTGCTGCCGGCGGCGACCTGGTACGAGAAGCACGACCTGTCCACGACGGACATGCATCCCTTCGTGCACTCCTTCAACCCGGCGATCTCCAACCCCTGGGAGTCGCGCACCGACTGGGAGACCTGGGCCGGGATCGCGCGGCGCTTCAGCGAGCTCGCCGAGACCCATCTCGGCACCCGCACCGACGTCGTGGCCTTCCCGCTCCAGCACGACACCCCCGGCGAGCTGGCGACCCCGCACGGGCGCGTGCGCGACTGGAAGAAGGGGGAGTGCGAGCCGATCCCGGGCCTGACGATGCCCACCCTCGTCGAGGTCGAGCGGGACTACACGCAGATCCACGCGAAGTTCACCTCGATCGGCCCGCTGCTGGAGACGCTCGGGATGACCACCAAGGGCATCACCTACGACGTCAAGGACTACGTCGCCGAGCTCGGCCGCCTCAACGGCGTCCACCGCCACGGCGCCGCCGCCGGGCGGCCGAGGCTCGAGACCGACCTGCAGGCTTGCGAGTTCATCCTGGGCTTGTCCGGCACCACCAACGGCCACATGGCTACCGAGGGCTTCAAGACCCTCGAGAAGCGCACCGGCATGGCCCTGCACGACCTCGCCGCCGAGAACGAGGGTAAGCGGATCCATTTCGCCGACACCAAGGCCGCCCCGGTCCCGGTGATCACGAGCCCCGAATGGTCCGGCTCGGAGTCCGGCGGGCGCCGGTACAGCCCCTTCACCATCAACGTCGAGCGCAAGAAGCCCTGGCACACCCTCACCGGCCGCCAGCACTTCTACCTCGACCACGACTGGATGCTAGAGATGGGCGAGGCGCTGCCGGTCTTCCGGCCTCCGCTCGACATGACCGCCTTGTTCGGCGAGCGCGCGCTGGGCACCACGGACGAGGCCGGGACATCGATCTCGGTGCGCTACCTGACCCCGCACAACAAGTGGGCGATCCATTCGATGTACATGGAGAACTTCTTCATGATGAACCTCTCCCGCGGCGGCCAGACGATCTGGATGAGCGTCGAGGACGCGGAGGCCGTCGGCATCACCGACAACGACTGGATCGAGGCCACCAACCGCAACGGTGTGGTCGCCGCCCGGGCGGTGGTCTCGCACCGCATGCCGAAGGGCACCGCCTTCATGCACCACGCCCAGGATCGCACCGTGAACGTGCCGCTGACCGAGCGGGACGGCATGCGCGGCGGCATCCACAACTCCCTGACCCGGATCATGCTCAAGCCCTCCCACCTCATCGGCGGATACGGCCAGCTGTCGTACGCCTTCAACTACTACGGCCCCACGGGGAACCAGCGCGACGAGGTCACGATGATCCGTCGGCGCACCGCCCCCGTCGAGTACTGAGCTCCGAGAGCACGAGGAGAGACGACATGAGAGTCATGGCCCAGATGTCGATGGTGATGAACCTCGACAAGTGCATCGGCTGCCACACCTGCTCGGTCACCTGCAAGCAGGCCTGGACCAACCGCTCCGGCACGGAGTACATCTGGTTCAACAACGTCGAGACCCGTCCCGGGCAGGGCTATCCGCGTGGGTACGAGGACCAGGAGACGTGGAAGGGCGGCTGGGAGCTCGGCGCGAACGGCCGGCTGAAGCCCAAGGCCGGCGGGCGCCTCTCCAAGCTGCTGCAGCTGTTCTCGAACCCGAAGCTGCCCGGCATCGAGGACTACTACGAGCCCTGGACCTACGAGTACGACAACCTCCTCAACGCCCCCGCGCAGCAGTCGGCCATCCCCACCGCGCCCCCGAAGTCCCTCATCACGGGGGAGCGCACCCAGATCCAGTGGTCCGGCAACTGGGACGACGACCTCGGCGGCACCTATCTCCACAAGGACAAGGACCCGATGCTCAAGGGCATCGAGGACAAGGTGCAGTTCGAGTTCGACCAGACGTTCATGTTCTACCTGCCCCGCATCTGCGAGCACTGCCTGAACCCCACCTGCGTGGCCTCCTGCCCCTCCGGCGCGATCTACAAGCGCGAGGAGGACGGCATCGTGCTCGTGGACCAGGACGGTTGCCGCGGCTGGCGCATGTGCATCACCGGCTGCCCGTACAAGAAGATCTACTTCAACCACCGCACCGGCAAGGCCGAGAAGTGCACTTTCTGCTATCCCCGCATCGAGCAGGGGGAGCCGACGGTGTGCGCGGAGACCTGCGTGGGCCGGCTGCGCTACATCGGCCTCGTCCTCTATGACGCCGACCGCGTCACCGAGGCCGCCTCGACCCGGGACGAGAAGGAGCTCTACCGCGCCCAGCGCGACATCATCCTCGACCCGCACGACCCCGAGGTGATCGCCGGCGCGAAGGCCGCCGGGATCCCGCACGACTGGCTGCTGGCCGCGCAGAATTCCCCGACCTACAAGCTCATCAAGGACTACGAGGTCGCGCTGCCGCTACACCCCGAGTACCGCACCATGCCGATGGTCTGGTACATCCCGCCGCTCTCGCCGGTGGTGGACGTGGTGCGCGACACCGGCTACGACGCGGAGGACGCCGAGAACCTCTTCGCCGCGATCGACGCGCTGCGCATCCCGGTGGAGTACCTCGCGAACCTCTTCACCGCCGGGGACGTCCCTACCGTGGAGCGGGTGCTGTACCGGATGGCGGCGATGCGCTCCTACATGCGCGACATCAATCTCGGACGCGAGCCCCGGGAGGGGATCGCGAACGCCGTCGGGATGGACGGCGAGACGATGCAGGAGATGTACCGCCTGCTCGCGATCGCGAAGTACGAGGACCGGTACGTCATCCCCGTCGGCCATCACGAGTCCGCGCACGACCTGGAGGGCGTGGGCACCGACTGCCCGCTGAACGCCCCCGGCGGACCGGGCATGAGCATGTCCCTGCCCGAGGAGTCGCTGGGCATGTCCGGCCCCGGCTACGCCACCAAGCGCCAGCAGAACGGTCCCGAGCGACCTGAGGGCGTCCGGATCAACCTGCTGAACTGGGACGGACGCGGCCGGCCCGACGGGCTCTTCCCGAGTCCCGCCGCAGGGGGTGCTTGATGGGTGCGCTCGCCCGCCTGCTCGGCCGGCGCACGGCCGACGACGGCTCCCCAGGCGGCGGCGGGACCGGCACCGCCACCGTGGCCCCGCCCCCGACCCGCGGTCGCTCGCCGCAGGACCTGCTGCATGCCGCGGGTCTGTCCACCGAGGAGCTGCGCATCACCTGGCTCGCGGTCTCTTGGCTGCTGAGTTATCCCGACCAGGACGTCCGCTCCCGGTTCGGCGACCTCCGCACACTGGTCCAGGATCTCCCGGACCGCGTCCGGGAGCCGCTCGAGCTCACTCTGCGCGCCCTGACGGTGAGGGATGCCGTCGCCGTCCAGGAGCAGTACGTGGACACCTTCGACACCCGGCGTCGAGGTTGCCTGCACCTGACCTACTTCAGCCACGGCGACACCCGCCGCCGCGGCATGGCGCTGCTGCGCATCAAGCAGGACTTCCGGGCCGTCGGGGTGGAGATCGATGAGCGGGAGCTGCCTGACCACCTGCCGCTCGTCCTCGAGTTCGGCGCCGGGCACGACGCGGAGCGGGGCGCGAAGATCCTGCGCTCGAACCGTCCCGGGGTGGAGCTGCTGCGGCTGCACCTCGAGGACATCGCCTCTCCATGGCACGGGGCGCTGGTGGCGCTGTGCGCGACGCTCCCGCCCCTGGATGCCGAGGACCGCGCCGCTGTGCTGCGCCTGGCGGAGGAGGGGCCGGAGGAGGAGACCGTAGGCCTGGACGGTTACGGGCTCGACGCCGACGCCGCGGCGCTGGGCGGACAGACCTTCGCCGCGAACGGCTGCGACTCCCGGGCCACCGCCCCCGGCCCGGTTCCCGTGGACCTCCTGAGAGGACGACCGTCATGACCGACACCTCGACCCTGGACCTGCTGCTGTGGGTGGTGCTGCCCTACATGGTGCTGGTGGTCTTCGTGCTCGGGCACGTGTGGCGCTTCCGCGCCGACCGCTTCGGCTGGACCACGCGCTCGAGCCAGATCTACGAGTCCAAACTGCTCTCGATCGGCTCGCCGATGTTCCACTTCGGCATCATCGGGATCTTCTTCGGCCACGTGGTGGGGCTCGGGATCCCGAAGTCCTGGACCCGCTTCCTCGGCATCTCCGACCACCTCTACCACCTCATGGCGGTCACCATCGGACTCGCCGCGGCGGTCGCCTGCGTGGGCGGGCTGCTGATCCTGCTGTACCGCCGGCGCACGAACACCCGCGTGTTCGGCGCGACCACAGTGGGGGACAAGATCATGTACCTGCTGCTGACCTCCACCATCCTCTGCGGGGTGCTCGCCACGCTGGTGCACACCACCTTCGGCGCCTACGACTACCGAGAGGGCGTCTCGATCTGGTTCCGGGACTTCTGGACCTTCCGGCCCGATCCGTCGCTGATGGGAGAGGCCCCGATCTTCTTCCAACTGCACATCCTCTCCGCGCTGTTGCTCTTCGCGGTGTGGCCCTTCACTCGCCTGGTGCACGTCTTCGCCGCCCCGGTGGGGTACCTGAACCGGCCGTACATCGTCTACCGCAGCAAGGACCCGCGACGGGAGTCCGAGCGCCGCGGGTGGGAGAAGGTGGACTTCTGATGGCGGCGAAAACCCCCGTGACCCGGCAGTGCGACTGGGAGACCGAGCTGCTGCCCTGGCTGCGGGAGACCTCCACACTGCTCGAGGTCGGCGGCGTGGACCTCGACGTGGACCGGGTGCACCGGATGACGGGCGTCGTCGCCGAGGGCGTGCAGCGTTCGATGGCACCGATCGCCGCGTTCCTCGTCGGGGCGGCGGTCGCCCGGGGTGCCGGCCTCGAGGAAGCCTGTGCAGCGGTCGAGGAGCTCACCCGCGCCCGGGCGGCGGCCGCGGTGTCCTGAGCCGACGAGCTGTCGAGGGCTTCGTGACCGAATCGTGATCTACGGTCTTGTCAGTGACCGGGGGACTGGTCCGGGGGCGCGGGCGCTCCCACGCTGAGGGCTCACCCGCCGTCCCGTGAGAGCTGATTCCCGTGACCTCGTCGCCGCTCGCCCCGCCCGCCCCGCCTGCCCCGCCTGCCGGTCTCGCCCCGCCCCCAGCACCGAGCGTCGCCCTGCCCACCGGGGCGGTGCGCGCCCTCGTGCTCGCCACGCTCGGTTTCGGCGTGAGCTCGTGGGCCTGGGCGCTGCTGAGCCCGCTCGGTCCGGTGCTCGTGGAGCGCGGCACGATCACCGACGCCTCTCTCGTGGTGGCCGTGCCCGTGCTCGTCGGCGCGCTCGGCCGGGTCCCGATCGGAGCGCTCACGGACCGGCTCGGCGGTCGGGTCATGTTCACGGCCGTGTCGCTCGCCGCCGTCGTGCCGGTGTTGCTGCTCGGCCTCGTCGGCCAGGACTCGCTCGCCGGACTCCTGCTCGGCGGGCTGCTGCTCGGCATCGCCGGCACGGCCTTCGCGATCGGCATCCCCTACGTGAATTCCTGGTTCCCGCCCTCGCGGCGCGGGATGGCGACAGGCGTCTACGGGGTGAGCATGGGAGGCACGGCGATCGCCGCCTTCACCACGGTGCCGCTCGTGCGGGCCGGCGGAGAGGCGGCGCCCTTCCTCGTGGCCGCCGCCGCGCTCGTCGTCTTCGCCGTGGTCGCGGCGACGTCGATGCGCACCGCGCCGACGTGGCGCCCGGCGCTCGGCAACCCCGCGCGGGCGACGGCAGCGGCTCTGCGCCTGGCCGTGACCTGGCAGGCGAGCGCGCTGTACGCGCTGTCCTTCGGCGGCTACGTCGCGTTCTCCGTCTTCCTGCCGACGCTGCTCGTGCGCTGGTACGACCTGGAGCCGGGGGAGGCGGCTCTGCGCACCGCGGGCTTCGTGGTGATGGCGGTGCTGCTGCGCCCGCTCGGCGGGGTGCTCTCGGACCGGTTCACCGCCGCCCGCACGCTCCTGGTGTCCTACGCGGCGCTGACCCTCGCCGCCGCCGTCCTCGCGCTGCACCCGCCGCTCGCCCCCACCGGCACGCTCGCGCTCCTGCTCGCCGCCGGCGCCCTCGGCCTCGGCGCCGGCGCGGTGTTCGCTCTCGTCGCCCGCGTCGCCCCCGCCGGGGAGATCGGCGCCGTGACCGGCGTGGTCGGCGCTGCCGGCGGGCTCGGCGGATTCGTCCCACCGTTGCTCATGGCGGCGACGATGCAGGGTCTGGGCAGCTATGCGCCGGCGCTCGTGGCGCTGCTGCTCGCGGCGGTCGGGGCGATGATCCTCACCGTGCGCGTGGGACGCCAGGGCGTCAGCGGGAGTTCATGTCCCCCACGTGGGTGATGGCGAGGACCGGTTCCCCGGCTTCGTCGGTCGCCTCGAGGTCGAGCTCCGCCTCGATCGCCCAGTCGTGGTTGCCGTCGGGGTCGTCGAGCACCTGCCGGATCTCCCAGCGCCGCGACTCCTCGGTGATCTGCAACAGCTTGGGGGAGCGGGCGGGGGCGTCGATGCCGACGTGGTCGTAGGTGTCGTAATAGGCGTCCATCGCCTCGGCCCACGCGGCCCGGTCCCAGCCGGAGGCGCCGTCGAGCTCCGCGAGGCGCTGCTCCCGCTCGAAGGCGAAGTGCTCCACGCGCTGCCACATGGCGGCCCGGACCATCGTGCGCAGCACCTTGGTCTGCGCGGAGAGGCCGCGCAGGGTGCTGGGGCGCACCTCCTCCTCGGCGGCGGGTCCGTCCTCGGGATGGCTCAGCGCCTCCCACTCGTCCAGCAGCGAGGAGTCGATGCCGCGCACCAGCACTCCGAGCCATTCGATGAGGTCCTCGAGCTCCTCGGTGCGCAGGTCCTGGGGGATGGTGCGGCGGAGCGCCTGGTAGGCGTCGGAGAGATAGCGCAGCACGATGCCCTCGGAGCGCTGCAGCCCGTACCGCTGCACGAACTCGGAGAAGGTCTGTCCGGTCTCGTGGATCTCGCGCACGATCGACTTGGGGGAGAGGTCGTCCTCGCGCACCCACGGCCGGGTGCGGGCATAGATCGCGAGAGCCGCCTCGAGATCCTCCGCGAGGGGCTTCGGCCAGGTCACCTCGTCCAGCTGTGCCATCCGCTCGGTGTACTCGACCCCGTCGGCCTTGAGCTCCGCGAGCAGCTCGCCCTTGGCAGCGTTCTGCTGGGCGAGCAGGATCTGGCGGGGATCCTCGAGGATCGCCTCGATGATCGAGACGGTGTCCAGGGTGAGGCTCTCGGACTCCTCGTCGAGCGAGTCGATCATCGCGATCGCGAACGGGGCGAGGGGCTGGTTCATGGTGAAGTCCAGCTGGAGGTCCTCGGTGAGGGCGAGGCGCCGTCCCAGGTGGTCCGGATCGGGGAGTCGCTCGACGATCTCGGCGTCGAGGAGGCCGCGCAGGATCGTCAGCGCCTCCCGCTGCAGGCGCAGCTTCTGGGCGCGGGTCTGGTGGCTCGCGCGGATCAGGTGCCGTCCGGCGGCGATCGCGTCCCCGGGGCGGGCGATCAGGGCGAGCGCCATGCCGGGGGTGATCTTCAGGTGCGGCCGCAGCGGCTCCGGCGCGTTCTCGACGAGCTTGGTGAGGTTCTGCTCGGACCAGGAGACGGCGCCCTCGGGCACCTTCGGCTTCGGCTCCTTCTTCCGCTTCTTGGCGGAGTTCGGGGCGGTGCCGGACTCCTCGCGGGCGCGCTGCTTGGCGAGCTGCCGCTCGAACTCGACGGTCCACGGCGGCGCCTGCACCACGACGTGGCCGATGGTGTCGTAGCCGGCGCGGCCCGCGCGTCCGGCGATCTGGTGGAACTCGCGGGCGTTCAGCAGCCGCATCCGGTTGCCGTCGAACTTCGCGAGCCCGGTGAGGAGCACGGTGCGGATCGGCACGTTGATGCCGACGCCGAGGGTGTCGGTGCCGCAGATCAGCTTCAGCAGCCCGGACTGGGCGAGCTTCTCGACGAGCCGGCGGTACTTGGGCAGCATGCCCGCGTGGTGCACGCCGATGCCCTCGCGCACGAGCTTGGAGAGCACCTGGCCGAAGCCCTTGGCGAAGCGGAAGTCGCCGATGATCTCGCGCACCTGCTCCTTCTCCGCCGGCGTGAGCACCTTCTGTCCCAGCAGCGCCTGGGCCTGCTCGAGCGCCTCCTTCTGGGTGAAGTGCACGATGTAGACGGGGGCGTCGCGATCCTGGAGGATCTCGGCGATCGTGTCCGGGAGCGGGGTGAGCGCCCAGCGGAAGTCCAGGGGCACCGGCCGCGGTGCGTCGGCGATGACGCTCACCTCGCGGGAGGTGCGCGCCCGGAGGTCGTCGACGAGCGCCGTGACGTCCCCGAGGGTCGCGCTCATCAGCACGAACTGGCAGGCGGGCAGTTCGATCAGCGGCACCTGCCAGGCCCAGCCGCGCTGGGGGTCGCCGTAGTAGTGGAACTCGTCCATCACGGCGAGGCCGACGTCGGAGGTGGGGCCGTCGCGCAGGGCGTGGTTCGCGAAGATCTCCGCGGTGCACACGATGATCGGGGCGTCGTGGTTGACGCTCGAGTCACCGGTCATCATGCCCACGTTCTCGGCGCCGAACTGCGCGACGAGATCGAAGAACTTCTCGCTCACGAGAGCCTTGATCGGGGCGGTGTAGTACGAGCGCTCACCCCGCGCCATCGCGGCGAAGATCGCGGAGTAGGCGATCGTGGTCTTGCCCGAGCCGGTGGGCGTCGCGGCGATGACGTGGTCGCCCGCCGCGATGGCAAGCAGCGCCTCCTCCTGATGGGGATAGAGGGTGCGGCCCACCGCCTCCTGGGCGGCGACGAAGCCGTCGACGATCGCGTCCTGTCCGTTCGCGGGGGAGCTCGGGGGGAGGAACGGGGTCAGGGTCGCCATGGGGCCAGTCTGCCAGTCAGCGCCGCCACTGGGCGGACAGCCAGCGGCGATGCGCGTCGATCGCCTGGCGGGTGGGCAGCTGGTGGAGGCGGTGGTCGCGGTAGGAGGGATCGGTCTCCTCGCCGCGGAAGAGGGCATTCTGGAACGAGGTCACGGTGGCGATGATCCGTTCGCCGTCGACGGTGACGATCTGCGTCGCGCGGCGCCAGTACCAGTGCTCGCTCGTCTCGATCCGGGCGACGCGCTCCCAGGGGATCCAGTGGTCGCGCCACGCGCCGCGCACCTCGATCCCGGCGGTCCGGACCACGAGCGCCATCCGCGACTGGCGCGCCGAGGACCAGCAGAGGCCGCCGAACAGGACGAGGAAGAGCACGGCGAGAGCGGCGAGGAGCACGCGGCCGAGCGGCGGGAGATCGGCGAGGACCGCCAGCCCGGCGAGGGCTCCGACGAGGGCGAGGGTCATGCACGCGACGATCACGACGCCGACCCGCTGTGTCACCCGCAGGGCACCGTGCATCTGGGACGTCGAGAGGATGTCGCCGCGATCGATCATGCCCCCATTCTGCAGGTCCACGGGCCGCGGGCTGCCGGCCCTTCGTCGTCCCCGCGATCGTCGACGTCCGTCCGGTGCGGCCGTCGTCCTGCAACCTGACGGGGTCAGTCCCCGTGTGCGGGCAGTCCCGCCAGCGCCGCGAGGATCCTCCCGCGCAGGGCGTCGGCCGCCACTGCGAGATCCCGCTGTCGCCGGACGTACTCGGCCTTGCCGGCCGGGGTCTCGATCGGCACCACCCCGTAGCCGAGGGGGCGGACGTCATAGGGGCTCGCCTCCATGTCGAGCACCCGGGTCGCGCGCGCGTGCTCGAAACAGTCCAGCACCAGCTCGGAAGGGACCAGCGGGGTCAGCTTCGCCGCCCACTTGTAGAGGTCCATCCCGACGTGCAGGCACGCGGGGTTGTCGAGCTCGACCTGCCGCGCGCGGGTCGGTCGGAGAGCGTTCCGGGGCGCCGACGTGGGGGTGAAGAAGCGGAAGGCGTCGAGGTGTGAGCAGATCAGGTTCTCCCGCTCGACCACGGCATCGGTCTCCGCCTGGCCGAGCCGCAGAGGGAGGTCCTCATGGCGCTGCTCGCCGGGGCGGAGGCCGTGCACCATCGCCCACTCGTGCAGGCCGAAGCATCCGAACTCGGGGCGCCGGTTCGTCAGCGAGGACGCGCGCAGGAGGCGGGTCATGAAGCCCAGAGCATCCGCCCGCTCGGTCAGGAAGCGGCCGACGTCGGCCCGGCGGCGCTGCGGCTCGCCGGGCAGGTCGACGTACCAGGAGCGCCGGCCCTGCTCGTCGACGTCCGCGATCGTGGGGGTGCCGTCGGCGCCGCGATCCGCGGCGGCCTCGTACGCGGTGCCCCACCCGGGATGCCAGCGCCGCAGCCGCGCGGGGGAAACGGGGTAGTAGGTGAACAGGAAGTCCTCGACGGGATGCTTCTCCCCGCGCGCCTTTCGAGCGCGATGCGCCGCCGTCAGGGCGTCCGTGCGCTCCTCGTGGGCCTGGCGGGCAGCGCGGGCCGCCGCGGCGTCGAGCACGACGGCCGGGCGGGGGAGGACGGGAGACATGACGGTTCCTCCTCTTTCCGGTCGCTGGGCGGGGACATCCTACGGACCCGGTCCCCGGGGACCGTTCCTCCCCAGGACCCTGCTGTCCACACCGCCGCCCCGCGCCCGGTGACGGGAGCGCCCGGCGACCTACGGTTCCCGGACGGACCGGGGCGCGCCGCCTCGACCGACCGATCACGAGGGGACTGCCATGGACTTCTACTGCGACGATTGCCTGCGCACGCATCATGGGGCCGACGGGACCGAGCACGCCCCGTGGCCCGTGCACGACTACCTGGGGCCGGATGTGCTCGCCGAGCTCGGGCCGCTGGAGATGATGTCCCTGTTCCTCGAGGGCGGCCTCTGCCTCGTCGCCGGACCCGAGGGCATCGAGTGCTACGTGCAGGTGCTGCTGACGCTTCCCGTCTTCGGGGAACCAGGACGTGCGCTGCACTACGCGCCGTGGGCGCGCGTCGCCCCCGAGGATCTGCTCGAGCACATGGCGGCCCTCCGGGAGGCGGAGCGGCGCCGCGCCCGCCGGAGCGCGCGGCGACGCCACCCGGTGCTCTCCGAGTTCGACGGCGTGCTCGCGACGGCCCTTCCCGACTACCCGGACAGCCTCGGGCAGCCGGTGCGTCTGATCGCTCGGGAGCAGGGGGAGCCGACGACGATCGTGCCCGACCCGTTCTCGGAGCATCCGCTCGCCCGCGACCTGCGCGACGGGATCAGCCGCCAGGAGGCGGAGCTGCGGGTGCGCTCCCTGGCGCTGACGGACCTCGCGGCCTGAGGGTGGGGCGCGGGCTCGCCCCTCCCGCCGCGGCCGTCACGAGGCGAGCAGCTCCCGCACGCGCGGGATGACCTCGGTGCCGTAGAGCTCGATCGAGCGCATGAGCTGCTCGTGCGGCATCGGTCCGCTCGCGTACTTGAGGTCGAAGCGATCGATGCCGAGGGTGCGGATCGTCCCTGCGATCTTCCGGGCGACGGTCTCGACGCCGCCGGCCACGAGCGCCCCGTGGTGCATCTCCTGGTCGAACTCCGCCATCCCCGCCGGCGGCCAGCCGCGCTCGCGGCCGATCTCGGTGCGATTGCGGATCCAGTGCGGGGCGAGCTGCTCCCGGGCGGTGGCATCGTCCTCGGCGACGTGGCCGGGGGAGTGGACCCCCACCGGCAGCCGATCGTGGCCGAACTGCGCGACCGCGTCGTGGAACAGGTCGACGAAGGGAGTGAAGCGTTCGGCCGGGCCGCCGATGATCGCGAGCATCAGCGGCAGGCCGTGACGGGCGGTGCGGATCACGGAGTTGGGGCTGCCCCCGACGGCCACCCAGGTGGGCAGCGTCCGCTCCATGCGCGGGTGCACCAGCTGGTCCTTCAGTCCGGGCCGGTGGGTGCCGGACCAGGTGACGGGCTCCTGGGGGAGGAGCGCCGCGAACAGCTCGAGCTTCTCCTCGAAGAGCATCTCGTAGTCCTGCATCGAGTACCCGAACAGGGGGAAGGACTCGGTGAACGAGCCGCGGCCGACGGTGATCTCGGCGCGTCCCTCGGAGAGGGCGTCCAGCGTCGAGAAGCGCTCGAACACGCGGATCGAGTCGTCGGAGGAGAGCACGGTCACGGCGGTGCCGAGCGTGATGCGCTCGGTGCGGGTCGCGAGACCGGCGAGGACGGTGTCCGGGGCGCTCACGGCGAAGTCCGGGCGGTGGTGCTCGCCGATCGAGAAGTGGTCGATGCCGACGCGGTCGGCGAGCTCGCCCTGGGCGACGATGTCGCGGATCACCTGGGCGGGGGCGACCGGGTTCCCGTCGAGATCGACGGTCACGTCGCCGAAGGTGTCCAGGCCGAAGGTGATGCGCGCGGGATCGAGCGGGGCGCGGTCGGCGGGAGCGGTGCTGTCGCTGCTGCTCGTGCGGTCGGTGGTGCTCATGATGCTCCGTCCCGGGTCAGGACCCGACGAGAGGTAGTTGATAGTTGAAGCATATGGCATCGGGCCCCGGAGGGACAGGCCCCGCGTCGGCCCGTCGGGAGCCGGGACCTAGACTGGCGAGCATGCGCATCGCCCGATTCACCACCGGTGAGGACCCCATGTACGGGATCGTCCAGGAGAAGGACGGCCGGGACATGGTCTACGGCATCACCGGCGACCCCCTGTACACCGAGATCCGCCCCACCGGCACCATCACGCCCCTCGAGGACGTGCGCCTGCTCGCCCCCGTCATCCCGCGCTCGAAGGTGGTGTGCGTGGGTCGCAACTACGCCGCCCATGCCGCTGAGCTCGGCAACGAGGTGCCCGACCAGGCTCTGTTCTTCCTCAAGCCCAACACCGCCGTCGTCGGCCCCGGAGACCCGGTGGTCGTGCCCTCCTACAGTCAGGAGGTGAGCCTCGAGGCGGAGCTCGCCGTGGTCATCAAGCGCATGGCCAAGGATCTCTCCCCGGAGCAGGTCGCCGATCATGTGCTCGGCTACACCTGCGCCAACGACCTCACCGCCCGCGACGCGCAGCGCGGCGAGAAGCAGTGGTTCCGCGCGAAGTCGTTCGACACCTCCTGCCCGATCGGTCCCTGGATCGAGACCGATCTCGATGTCGCCGGCCCCGGAGGCCTCTCCATCTCCTCGGCGGTCGACGGCGAGACCGCCCAGCAGGGCAGCACGGCGGACATGATCCGCTCCGTCGCCGAGATCGTCGCCGAGATCTCCTCCGTCGTCACCCTGCTGCCGGGCGATCTCGTGCTCACGGGCACCCCCGCCGGGGTGCGCACGGTCGAGCCGGGCGCCGTCATCGACGTGACCATCGAGGGCATCGGCACCCTCAGCAACCCCCTCGTGCGCCGCTGAACGGCGCCCACCGCACACCCCAGGAGCGTCCCGCGTGACCACCGCCCCCGTCGTCCCTTCCACCGCGCCCTCCGACGAGGTCCGCGTCCGGTTCTGCCCGAGCCCGACCGGCACTCCCCACGTCGGCCTCGTGCGCACCGCCCTGTTCAACTGGGCGCACGCCCGCCACCACGGCGGCAAGCTGATCTTCCGCATCGAGGACACCGACGCCGCCCGTGACAGCGAGGAGTCCTACCACCAGCTGCTCGAGGCCATGCGCTGGCTCGGCATCGACTGGGATGAGGGGGTCGAGGTGGGCGGACCCGACGGCCCCTACCGCCAGTCCCAGCGCGGCGAGATCTACCAGGACGTCATCGCGAAGCTCAAGGACGCCGGGCACATCTACGAGTCGTTCTCGACCGCCGAGGAGATCGCCGAGCGGCACCGCGCCGCCGGCCACGACCCGCAGCTCGGCTACGACGGCTACGACCGCGAGCTCACCGAGGAGCAGAAGGCCGCCTTTCGTGCCGAGGGCCGCGAGCCCACCTGGCGCCTGCGCATGCCCGACGAGGACCTCAGCTTCGTGGACCTGGTGCGCGGCGAGATCACCTTCAAGGCCGGCTCCACCCCCGACTATGTCGTGGTGCGCGCCAACGGGCAGCCGCTCTACACCCTCGTCAACCCCGTCGACGACGCCCTCATGCGCATCACCCATGTCCTGCGCGGGGAGGACCTGCTCTCCTCGACGCCGCGCCAGATCGCGCTCTACCGGGCCCTCATGGACGTCGGCGTCGCCGATCGCATCCCGCAGTTCGGTCACCTGCCGTACGTGATGGGGGAGGGCAACAAGAAGCTGTCCAAGCGGGATCCGGAGTCCAACCTGTTCCTCTACCGGGACCAGGGCTTCACCCCCGAGGGCATGGTCAACTACCTGGCCCTGCTCGGCTGGGGCTACAGCGCGGACCAGGACATCTTCTCCCGCGAGCAGTTCGTCGAGCGGTTCGACGCGTCCGACGTCAACCCCAACCCCGCGCGCGTGGACCGCAAGAAGGCGACGGCCATCAACGCCGACCACATCCGCCTCCTGCCCGAGGCCGAGTTCGTCGAGCGCCTCGTGCCCTACCTCCAGGCCGGCGGAGTCCTCGGCGACGTCGTCACGCCCGAGCAGCAGGCCCTGCTGGTCGCGGCCGCGCCGCTCGTGCAGACCCGGATGAACCTGCTCGGCGAGGCACCGGACCTGCTCCGCTTCCTCTTCGCCGCCGATGAGGACCTCGAGGTCCAGGACGAGGCCCTCGCGAAGATCGGCGACGACCCCGTCGCGGTGCTCGAGCGGGCCATCGCCGAGATCGAGGCCGTGCCGGCGGACTCCTTCACCGCCGAGCTGCTCGAGCCGGCCCTGCGCCAGGCCATCGTCGAGGACATGGGCATCAAGCCGCGCCTCGCCTTCGGACCGCTGCGCAGCGCGATCTCCGGCCGTCGCATCTCGCCGCCTCTGTTCGAGTCGATGGAGCTGCTCGGCAAGCCCTCGAGCCTGACGCGCCTGCGGGCGCTGCGCGACCGGCTGAGCGCGGTGTCTCCGGAGTGAACCGACGGTGACGCGAGGGGGTGCCGAGCCTCACAGCCCGAAAGGCCCCTCTCGCTTTGCCCCTCCGGCCGCGAGCCGCTAATGTTGTACCTCGGTACGGCACCGCGGGAGATCGCGAACCGGAGGGCTCCAGAGGGGCCCGAAGGTCCGGGAAACACCTCGGAATCGTGCTCTCACCATGGGGTATGGTGTAATTGGCAACACAACGGTTTCTGGTACCGTCATTCTAGGTTCGAGTCCTGGTACCCCAGCGCTGAACGTCTCCTTCGGGAGATGGACAGTCCGCGCCCCGTTCGTCTAGCGGCCTAGGACGTCGCCCTCTCACGGCGGTAACACCGGTTCAAATCCGGTACGGGGTACGAGCGAGATCCTCGGATCTCGCGGCGCCCCGTTCGTCTAGCGGCCCAGGACGTCGCCCTCTCACGGCGGTAACACCGGTTCAAATCCGGTACGGGGTACGGACAAGGAGTCGATGCCACTGGCATCGGCTCCTTTTTCTTTGCGCTCATTGCGCTTGCTGCGCTCGTTGCTCTCTCGGCCCTCGTCGGTCGTCGCGAAAGCTCAGTCCTCACGGTTCGCGCAGTTCCCCTCCGCGTCCTTCCCGATCCGCGTTCCCCGCGCAGGTCATCCGGAGTATCGTCGGGACATGACGAACACCTCACCGCCGAGAGTGACCGTAGGCCTCGCCGATGCCGAGGAGTCCGACCTCGCCGTCCGCTGGGCGGCCCGGCACGCACAGCACATCGGAGGCACCCTCCACCTCCTCCACGCCTTCATGTGGACCGAGCTCGACGTCGACACCGACCCGATCCCCGGGATGGTCGGCTCCGGCATCCGCCAGGCCGCCCAGACCCTCGTGAAGGAAGCCGTCGCGATCGCCCGCGCCGAGGTGCCCGATCTCGAGATCACCTCCGAGGTGGTCGACGGCAACGCCGTGCCCGTCCTCGTGGCCGGCAGCACGGGCTCCGAGGTCATGGTCGTGGGCGGTCGGGGCTTGGGACGGCTCATGACCCTCGTCGTCGGCTCGAAGAGCCTCGCCCTCGCCGCCCGCGCGCACTGCCCCGTCGTGGTCGTCCGCGGGCATCTGGGGGAGGAGGGGCCGATCGGCGTGGTCTACGACGGCACCACCGCCGTCGCCCTCGAACGCGCCGCGGATCTCGCCGCCGCCTATGACCGGGACCTCCACCTGATCCTGCGGGCGGACACCGCCGCCGATGCCGCCGAGTCGATCAGGGTCGAGGTCGCCGAGCGCCTCGCGCTGAGACATCCCGGCGTGTTCGTGCGCGGGGTCACCGTCGCCGCGACCGAGAGCGCGAAGGAGCTGATCCGGGCCAGCGAGGATGCGGCGCTCATCGTCGTCGCGGGAGAGCACGCCAAGGGACCCGACGGGCCGATCTCCGCGCCGCGTCGCCTCGTGACGGTGCTGCGCTATGCGCACGCACCGGTGTGGATCGAACGAGCCTGACCCGATACCGGGACGCTCGCTCGGTCCGCCGTCACATCGCGGCGGCGATCAGCCGCCCGCGCGGCGCAGCAGCTCGGTGAGGTGATTGGCGGAGCTCATCACCGAGGCGGCGTGCAGGCGCCCCGGCTGCCGCGTGAGACGCTCGATCGGCCCCGAGATGCTCAGCGCCGCGACGACCCGGCCGTTCGGGCCGCGCACCGGGGCGGAGACGGAGCCGACGCCCGGTTCGCGCTCCCCGATGGACTGCGCCCAGCCGCGCCGGCGCACGGCGGACAGCTGCGTGGCGGTGAAGCGCGCGCCGAGCAGCCCGCGGTGGAGCCGGTCCGGCTCCTCCCAGGCGAGCAGGATCTGCGCGGCGGAGCCCGCCTTCATGGTGAGGGTCGACCCCATGGGGACGGAGTCCCGCAGGCCGATGGGGCGCTCGGCCGCGGCCACGCAGATGCGGTGGTCGCCCTGGCGCCGGTAGAGCTGGGCGGACTCCCCGGTGTGGTCCCGGAGCGCCGCCAGCACGGGGCCGGCGGCCGCGAGCAGACGGTCCTCGCCGGCGGCCGCGGCGAGCTCGCCGAGGCGCGGACCGAGGATGAAGCGGCCCTGCATGTCGCGGGCGACCAGATGGTGAAACTCGAGGGCGACGGCGAGGCGGTGGGCGGTGGGGCGCGCGAGACCGGTCGACTGCACGAGCTGGGCCAGGGTCGCGGGGCCCGCCTCGAGGGCGCCGAGCACGACGGCGGCCTTGTCGAGCACGCCCACGCCGCTGCCGTTCTCCTCCGGGGTGTTGTCCATGCTCCGATATTGCCGTCTTATTCCCTGAGACGCAAGTGCAGGGGTCTCCCCGTCGGATGACGATGGTCGGGCGCTCGCACCCCGAGCGCGTTCCAGCAGGCGGACACGTCCCCGACCCCGGGGGCAGGGAAGGATCGACATGGCGGGGACTCTCGCGGAGAAGGTCTGGGCGGATCACGTGGTCCGTCGCGGAGACAACGGGGAGCCGGACCTGCTCTACATCGACCTCCAGCTCCTGCACGAGGTGACCAGCCCCCAGGCCTTCGACGGCCTGCGGCAGGAGGGGCGCAGCCCCCGTCGTCTCGACCAGCAGCTCGCGACCGAGGACCACAACACCCCCACGATCGACATCGACAAGCCGATCGCGGACCTCACCTCGCGCACGCAGATCGACACCCTGCGCCGCAACGCCGAGGAGTTCGGCGTGCGCATCCATTCCCTCGGGGACAAGGACCAGGGCATCGTCCACGTCGTGGGACCGCAGCTGGGCCTGACCATGCCCGGCATCACCGTCGTGTGCGGCGACTCCCACACCTCGACCCACGGCGCCTTCGGGGCACTCGCCTTCGGCATCGGCACCTCCGAGGTCGAGCACGTGCTCGCCACGCAGACCCTGCCGCTGAAGCCCTTCCGCACCATGGCCGTCACCGTGAACGGCTCGCTGCGCCCCGGCGTGACCGCGAAGGACATCATCCTCGCCGTCATCGCGAAGATCGGAACCGGCGGCGGCGCGGGCTACGTGCTCGAGTACCGCGGCGAAGCCATTCGCGCCCTCTCCATGGAGGGCCGCATGACCATCTGCAACATGTCCATCGAGGCCGGCGCCCGCGCGGGCATGATCGCCCCCGACGAGACCACCTTCGAGTACGTGAAAGGCCGCCCCCACGCCCCCCGCGGCGCGGACTGGGACGAGGCCGTCGCCTACTGGCGGACCCTGCGCAGCGACGACGACGCCGTCTTCGACACCGAGGTGATCATCGACGCCGACGAGCTCGAGCCCTTCGTCACCTGGGGCACGAACCCCGGCCAGGGCCTGCCGCTCTCCGCGACCGTCCCCGCCCCCGAGGACTTCACCGACGACACCTCGCGCACCGCCGCCGAGAACGCGCTGACCTACATGGATCTGGTCCCCGGCACCCCGCTGAAGGACATCAAGGTCGACACCGTGTTCATGGGCTCGTGCACCAACGGGCGCATCGAGGACCTCCGCGCCTTCGCCGAGACGATCAAGGGGCGGAGCAAGCACCCCGAGGTGCGGGTGCTGGTCGTCCCCGGCTCCGCCCGCGTGCGGATCCAGGCCGAGCAGGAGGGTCTGGACCAGGTGTTCCTCGACTTCGGCGCCGAGTGGCGTCAGGCCGGCTGCTCCATGTGCCTGGGCATGAACCCCGATCAGCTCAAGCCCGGCGAGCGAGCCGCCTCGACCTCCAACCGCAACTTCGAGGGCCGGCAGGGCAAGGGCGGTCGCACGCACCTGGTGTCCCCGGTGGTCGCCGCCGCGACCGCCGTGCGCGGCACCCTCTCGTCGCCGTCCGACCTGCTGACCAACGCCTGAGGAGCCCGCCATGGAAGCTTTCACCACCCATACCGGCATCGGCGTCCCGCTGCGCCGCAGCAATGTCGACACCGACCAGATCATCCCCGCCGTCTACCTCAAGCGGGTCACGAAGACCGGCTTCGACGACGGCCTCTTCAACGCCTGGCGCAGCAACGATCCCGACTTCGTGCTGAACCGCGAGCCCTACTCGCGGGGCTCCGTGCTCGTGGCGGGCCCCGACTTCGGCACAGGCTCCTCCCGCGAGCACGCCGTCTGGGCGCTGCGCGACTACGGCTTCAAGGCCGTCCTCTCGAGCCGCTTCGCGGACATCTTCCGCGGCAACGCGGGCAAGCAGGGCCTGGTCGCGGGAGTCCTCGCCCAGGACGACATCGAGCAGCTGTGGAAGATCCTCGAGGAGGCCCCGGGCACCGAGGTGACCGTGGACCTCGAGGCGCGCCAGGTGCGCGCCGGCGATGCGGTCTTCCGCTTCGAGATCGACGACTACACCCGCTGGCGCCTGATGGAGGGGCTGGACGACATCGGCCTCACCCTCCGCCACGAGGAGGACATCACCGCGTTCGAGGCGAAGCGCCCCTCGTGGATGCCGAAGACGCTCCCGGCCCGGACCGCCGACACGGAGTGATCCTCTCCCGGAGGTCGGGGGCGGGCCAGGGCGCTCCGGTATGGTGTGCCGGTCAGACCCGGGTGCCTGGGCACCCGACCTCCGAGGACAGGACACCATGAGCTCGACTTTCCATGTGCGCGGCGGACGGCCGCTCGACGGCGAGATCACCGTCCGCGGAGCGAAGAACCTCGTCTCCAAGGCGATGGTGGCGGCGCTGCTCGGCGAGGCCCCCAGCGTGCTGCACTCGGTCCCGGACATCCGTGACGTCCAGATCGTCTCCCAGCTGCTCTCGATCCACGGGGTGAAGGTCGAGCGCGACGTGGAGGGCGGCGTCCTGCGCATGGACCCGTCCAACGTGGAGCGTGCCCACGCCGCGGAGATCGACGCCCATGCGGGCAGCTCCCGCATACCGATCCTCTTCTGCGGCCCGCTCCTGCACCGTCTCGGCGAGGCGATCATCCCCGACCTCGGCGGCTGCCGCATCGGCGACCGGCCCATCAACTACCACCTCGACGTGCTGCGCAGCTTCGGCGCCGAGGTCGACAAGCGCGAGCTGGGCATCTACATCACCGCCCCGAACGGCCTGCACGGCACGACCATCAACCTCGAGTACCCGAGCGTCGGGGCGACCGAGCAGGTGCTGCTGACCGCGGTCCGCGCCGAGGGCATCACCGTCCTCACCAACGCCGCGGTCGAGCCCGAGATCGAGGACCTCATCTCGGTGCTGCAGAAGATGGGCGCGCTCATCACCCTGCAGACCGACCGCACCATCACCATCGAGGGCGTCGCCCACCTCGGCGGCTACGAGCACGTGGCCCTCCCGGATCGCATCGAGGCGGCCTCGTGGGCCTGCGCGGCCCTGGTCACCAAGGGGTCCGTGTTCGTGCGCGGGGCGCAGCAGAAGCCGATGTCGACCTTCCTGAACACCTTCCGGAAGATCGGCGGCGGCCTCGACATCACCGAGGCCGGCATCCACTTCTTCCACCCCGGCACTCCGCTGCGGGCGATCGCGGTCGAGACCGACGTCCACCCCGGCCTGATGACCGACTGGCAGCAGCCGCTCGTGGTCGCGTTGACCCAGGCCGACGGCATCTCGATCATCCACGAGACGGTCTACGAGAACCGGCTCGGCTTCACCTCGGCGCTCAACGACATGGGCGCCCACATCCAGGTGTACCGCGAGTGCCTCGGCGGGTCCTCCTGCCGTTTCGGCCGCCGCAACTTCAACCACTCCGCCGTGATCTCCGGCCCCAAGCCGTTGCGCGGGGAGGAGATCACCGTGCCCGACCTCCGCGGCGGGTTCTCGTACCTGATCGCCGCCCTCGGGGCCGAGGGCGTGTCCACCATCCACGGCATCGACCTGATCGACCGCGGCTACGAGTCCTTCCGCGACAAGCTGACGGCGCTCGGCGCCGAGTTCTGGGAGAAGTGACCTGATGACCCTCGACGGCTCCCGCGGCGCGGCCGGCTCGCTGGCCCTGCGCGACATCCCGATCCCCGACTACTGCGATGTGGTGATCGTCCCCACCCGCGGGGTCGAGGAGTCGGATCCGCGGGTGTGGGCCGAGGCGATCTTCTCCCACGAGAACACGCCGCTGTCGAAGCGGGGGATGCTCGCGTTGCGCGACGAGGCGATCCGCCTCTTCGACATGGTGCCGCCGCCGGAGAAGGACTTCGTGGCCGACGAGGTGGTGGGCTCGGAGGCGCTGATCAAGGACGACGACGCGAACCTGCAGGTCCGCATCGGGATCGCCCTGCTGCCCGGCGGGGACCTGCTCCAGGTCACCACCGCCGTGAAGTACCGCTCGGTGCGGGGCCGCATCGCCTTCGCCCCTCGTCGGCTGATGCATGCCGCGGCGGTCAACACCCTCGCCCGTCGGGCGCCGACGACGCTGCGCCGCCGGACCGTCACGTCGACCTCGACGGTCCGCCACCTCACCGGTCAGGCGACCCGCAAGGCCCTCGGCCGCTCCACCGCCACGGAGGACTGACATGCCGCGGCGCGATGTCAGCCGCCGGGCCGGATGGGTCATCGCCCTCGCCCAGATCCCGCTGCGCCCGCTCCTCGCGCTGCTGACCCGGCCCCGCTGGATCGGGGTGGAGAACCTCCCTCCCACCGGGGCGGTCATCGCGTGCGGGAACCATCTCAGCGCCCTCGACGCGCTCTCCTACGGCCATCTGCTGCAGGCCGGCGGCATCGCCCCGCGGTTCCTGGCCAAGGAGGCGATGTTCCAGGTGCCCGTGCTCGGCGCGCTGCTGCGCGGCGCCCAGCAGATCCCCGTCTCGCGCGGCACGGGCCGCGGCGCCGACGCCCTCGCGGCCGCCAGGCGGGCGCTCGGCCGCGGGGAGATGCTTATGGTCTTCCCCGAGGGCACCTACACCCGCGACCCCGAGCTCTGGCCCATGCAGGGCCGCACCGGGGCGGCGCGCCTGGCCCTCGCGACCGGGGCGCAGCTGCTGCCGATCGCCAGCTGGGGCGGTCGCCGCCTCTGGCCCGTCGGCTCCCCGATACCGCATCCCGGCCCGGGCCGCCGCCTCACCGTGCGGGTGGGGGAGGCGTACTCCGTCTCCCGCCTGGCGGGGGAGACCGAGCAGCAGGCGGCGCTGCGGATCACCGAGGACCTGATGCGGCGCATCACCGCCCTGCTCGGCGAGATCCGCGGCGAGGAGCCGCCGTCGGCCCTGCACGATCCGCGCGGCGATACGCACCGCCCCGAGATCGGCCGCACCGATCCGGGCTTCCGACCTCCGAGGCAGCGGTCATGAGGCGCCTCGCGGTCCTCGGCGCGGGCAGCTGGGGGACGACCTTCGCCCAGGTGCTCGCCGACGGCGGCTCCGAGGTGATGCTCTGGGCGCGCCGCGAGGAGGTCGCCGCAGAGGTCCGCACCGAGCAGCGCAACAGCACGTATCTCGGCGAGCTCCTGCTCCCCGAGACGGTCGGCGCCACCTCCCGGATCGACGAGGCGCTCGAGGGGGCCGACGGGATCGTCCTCGCCGTCCCCGCCCAGTCGCTGCGCGCGACCCTCGCGGCCTGGCCGGCGCTCCCGGAGGTGCCAGTGCTGTCGCTGATCAAGGGCATCGAGCGCGGCACCGACGCGCGGATCAGCGAGGTGATCGCCCAGGCCGGCCGCACCGACCCCGCACGGATCGGGGTGCTCTCCGGCCCGAACCTCTCCGGGGAGATCGCTCGCCGCCAGCCCTGCGGCAGCGTCGTCGCGGCTCCCGACCATACCCTCGCCGAGTCGCTCGCCATGTGGTGCCAGACGCCCTACCTGCGGGCCTACACCTCCACCGACGTGATCGGGGTCGAGATCGCCGGAGCCGTCAAGAACGTCATCGCGATCGCCGTCGGCGCCGCGACCGGGCTGGGGCACGGCCACAACACCACCGCCTCTCTGATCACCCGGGGCCTCGCCGAGATCACCCGGCTGGGCGTCGCCCTCGGCGGCCGCCCCGAGACCTTCGCGGGCCTCGCGGGGATGGGCGACCTGGTCGCGACCTGCTCCTCCCCGCTCTCCCGGAACCACCGCCTCGGCCTCGCCCTCGGACGCGGGCTCGACGTGACCTCCGCCGCGCAGGAGGTCGGCCAGACGGCCGAGGGGGTCGCCACGGCCCGCGCCGTCGGCGATCTCGCGGCACGGCTCGGGGTCGACATGCCGATCACCCGCGCGGTCGTGGATGTCGTCGATCACGGTGCCCGCATCGAGGACGTCACCACGGCCCTGCTGTCGCGGTCGATCCGCCCCGAGTGATTACCCTGGCCAGCATGAGAACCACCGTCGCCCTCCTGTTCGGCGGCCGCAGCGGCGAGCACGGCATCTCGTGCGTGACCGCCGGCGGCATCCTCTCCGCGATCGACCGGGAGCGCTTCGACGTGCTCGCGATCGGGATCACGCGGGCGGGGCGCTGGGTGCAGGTCTCCGCCGACCCCTCCGACTGGACGCTCGTCGACGGCAACGCCCCTGAGGTCCACGACACCGGGGTCGAGGTGCTGCTGCCCGCCGTCCGCCACCGGGCGGGGGAGCCGATCGTGCTGCGCGCGCTCGAGGACGGCGCGGTCCGCGATCTGGCGGAGGTCGACGTGGTCTGGCCGCTGCTGCACGGCGCCTACGGCGAGGACGGCACCGTCCAGGGCCAGCTCGAGATGCTCGACATCCCCTACGTCGGCTCGGGCGTGCTGGCCTCCGCGGCGAGCATGGACAAGGCAGCGACGAAGACCCTGCTGCGCACCGCGGGCCTCGAGTGCGCCCCCGGCATCGTCGTGCACGAGGATCGCTGGGCCCGGGAGGAGGGCCGCGTCCTCGCCCACCTGCGGGAGCACCACCCGCTGCCCTGGTTCGTCAAGCCCGCCCGCGCCGGCTCGAGCCTCGGCGTCTCCCGCGTCTCCCGCCCGGAGGACCTCGGCGCCGCGATGAAGACCGCCTTCGCGGAGGATCCGAAGGTGCTCATCGAGCAGGGCATCGTCGGCCGCGAGGTCGAGTGCGGGGTGTTGCAGGGACGCGACGGCGGCGAGGTGCGCACCACCATCCCCGGCGAGGTCACCGTGGGTGACGACCTCGAGTTCTACGACTACGAGTCGAAGTACTTCGGGAAGGGCACCGTCTCCATCGACGTGCCGGCCGCCCTGCCCGATGCGGTCCTGGAAGAGGTGCGCGAGGTCGCCTCCCGCGCCTTCACCGCCCTGGGGCTGGAGGGTCTCGGCCGGGTGGACGTGTTCGTCACGGAGGACTCCCGCGTGGTGATCAACGAGGTCAACACGATGCCCGGCTTCACGCCGTACTCGATGTTCCCCGTGCTCTGGAAGAACATGGGACTGTCCTACGCGGACCTCATCGCGGACCTGGTCGAGCAGGCCGCGGCACGGCGGCTCGGCCCCCGCTGAGCCGGAGGAGCGGCGCGGCCCGGGGCAGCGCGGGGCGTCGTGTCCCGGCCGCCGACGGCCTCAGGCAGCGTCGCCCGGACCGATGCAGTAGGTGGAGGCGACCGTGTTCGCGCTGACCACCCGGGAGAGGTCGAGCGCCGCCGCCGAGGGCTGGTCCGGGGCGGCCGAGCTCGGCACCGACACGTCGATCGCGGGCTCCCGGCCGTAGGTGGTGTAGAGGAAACCGCCGTCGATCTCCGAGACGATCCAGTCGATCCGGACCCCGTCCCCGTCCTCGAGGGTCGTGCACCGCTCCGTAGTGGGGCCGGGTGGGGTCACGCCGCAGCGCATCACTACGGTGTCCTCGCCGGAGCCCCAGGCGGCGGTGCCCTGGCTGGAGGTCTCCGTGCGCGCCAGGCCCAGCACCTCCTGCGGCGCCCCGATCACCACGTCGGCGCAGGTGGGGTCCGCGGCGAACTCTCCGGAGGGCACCGTCACGGTGCCGCAGGCGGTCAGGGTCGCGGCGAGCACGCCGGCGGCGGCCAGGGCGAGGGGACGACGGGGGACGAGCACCCGTCGAGCCTACGGCACACTGGCCCCATGACCTCGACGCCGCCCTCCGGGGAGGCGGGCCTGCTCGCCCGCATGCTCCCGCACCTGAGCCCCTCCCCGCTCGCCGAGGTCGGTCCGGGCGACGATGCGGCGGTGCTCCGCCTGCCCAGCTCGCGCCTGGTCGTCTCGACCGACACCCTCACCGAGGGCGTGGACTTCCTGCCCGGGGTGATCACCCCGACCCAGCTCGGCCGCCGCGCCGCGGTCCAGAACCTGGCCGACATCGCTGCGATGGGCGCCCGTCCCCACGCCCTCGTCGTCTCGGTCTCGGCCCCCGCGGGGACCGACGGGGGCGTCTTCGAGGAGATCGCCGCCGCCCTCGGAGCTCGCGCGGAGGCCGACGGCGCGCACGTCGTCGGCGGCGACCTGGGCCGCGGCGACCTGCTCTCGCTGACCGTCACGGCGCTCGGCACCCTCGCCGCGGGGGAGGCCCCCGTGCTGCGCTCCGGCGCCCGCCCCGGGGATCTGCTCGCCGTGGGCACCGAGCGATTGGGCCGCTCCGCCGCCGGACTCGCTGCCGTGCTCGCCGGCCGCGACGAGCCCGCCGAGCTGGTGGCCTTCCACCATGCCCCGGAGGTGGACCTCCGCCTCGGCTGGACCGTCGGGCGCGCGGCGAGCGCGATGCTCGACCTCTCCGACGGGCTCGTGCGCGACGGCGGGCGGATCGCCGCGGCCTCCGGCGTGGTCCTCGACCTCGACCCGGCGGCGCTCACCCCCGACATCGCGGCACTCCGGCCCTCGGCGCGGGACGAGGCCGAGGCAAGCGCCTGGGTGCTGCACGGCGGCGAGGAGCATGCGATGCTCGCGACCTTCCCGCCGGGCGCGGTCCCCGCGGGCTTCCGGGTGCTCGGCGCGGTACGCCCCCCGGCACCGGGGGAGGAGCCGACGGTCCTGCTCGGCGGGGAGAGGATCCCCGGGCGCGGCTTCGACCACTTCGACGACGGGTCGTAGGCTGGACGACGGTCCGTTCCCCCGAAGGAGACATCCATGCCGATCACCGTGAAGGCCCTGCAGAAGACCGGCCCGGAGCAGCCGTTCCGCGTCACCACCATCGAGCGCCGCGATCCGCGCCCGACCGACGTCGTCATCGACATCAAGGCCGCCGGCATCTGCCACAGCGACATCCACACCATCCGCAACGAATGGGGCGAGGCGCACTTCCCCCTCACCGTCGGCCACGAGATCGCGGGCGTCGTGTCCGCGGTCGGCGCCGAGGTCACCGACTGGACGGTCGGCGATCGCGTGGGCGTCGGCTGCATGGTCGACTCCTGCGGCGAGTGCGCGCAGTGCCTCGCGGGCGAGGAGCAGGCGTGCCTCGAGGGGAACGTCGGCACCTACAACGCGAAGGACGTCGACGGCACGATCACCCAGGGCGGCTACGCCGAGAAGGTCGTGGTCGACCAGCGCTTCGTGCTGCGCATCCCCGACGCCCTGGACTTCGACGTCGCCGCGCCGCTGCTCTGCGCCGGTATCACCAGCTACTCGCCGCTGGCCCGCTGGGGCGCCGCGGAGAAGCGAGCCGACGGCTCGCCGAAGAAGGTCGCGGTGCTCGGCATGGGCGGTCTCGGACACATGGGCGTTCGCATCGCCGCCGCCATGGGCGCCGAGGTGACCGTGCTCTCCCGCTCCCGCAAGAAGGAGCAGCTCGCCCTCGACCTCGGCGCCCAGCGCATGCTCTCGACCACCGAGGACGACTTCTTCTCCGCGCACCGCGGCGAGTTCGACCTGATCCTCAACACGATCAGCGCCGACATCGACGTGGACGCCTACCTGCGCCTGCTCGTGCCGCGGGGCGTGATGGCGGTCGTGGGCCTGCCGCCCGCGAAGCAGCAGCTCTCCTTCGGCACGCTGATCGGCGGCGGCCGGGTCCTCGCCGGCTCCAACATCGGCGGCATCGCCGAGACCCAGGAGATGCTCGACTTCTGCGCCGAGCACGGCTTCGGCGCCGAGATCGAGGTCGTCGGCGTCGACGAGGTCGACGCGACCTACGACCGCGTGGTCGCCGGCGAGGTGTTCTTCCGCGCCGTCATCGACACCTCCACCTTCGCGGGTGCCGCGGCGGAGTGACGGTCTGGGCGGCGGTCCGTCCCGTCCCCGCGACGGACCGTCGCCCCTTCCGAGGCACAACACCAATGGGCGGTATCGCTCAATACAACGATAAACATCTGAGAACGGCGGCGGGTGCGTTCGCGCTCGACGTCTCCGAAGGATCCCCCATGGCCACCTCCGCCGACCCCCTCCGCACCCTCGCCCACGACCACCCCGAATGGTGGGCCGGCGCGTCGGGCGAGATCACCGTCCGGCCCCTCGGCCGCGGCGAGTCCTTCGCCGCCCATCTGCTGCGCCGCGGGGAGCGGGAGCTCGTCCTCCGCATCCCGCACAAGCCCCTCGACGAGCTGCCGCAGTCCCTCGAGGCGGAGCACGAGATCCTCGGCCGGGTTCCCGCCGGGCTCGCGGCCGCACCCGTCGCCGTCCACCAGCCCACGACAGAGGACCTCCGGGCCTGGTCCGTCACCACCCGCGTCCCCGGCCGCGTGCTGCCCGCAGCGGACTGGGCAGACGCGGAGCTCCTGAGCGCCCTCGCGGCGAGCCTCGCCCACCTCCACCACGCCGGCGACCAGGCCGGGCTGCCCGACCCCGGCCGCCCGGACCCCGTCGGTGCCGCGGACCTCGCCCACGACTGGTGGCGCGAGAACGAACAGAGATCGGCACGCGTCCTCGCCGATCTCTGGCCGGCGGTGCGCCGCCACCAGCAGCTCGCGGCAGTGGCCTTCGACGACGTCGCCCCCGTCCTCCTCCACGGCGACCCCGTCGCCGCGAACCTGCTCGTGGACGATGACGGCACGGTGCGCTTCGTCGACTGGGAATGGGCGCAGCGGGGCGATCCCGCCCGGGACCTCGCCTTCATCGGCGGCCCGATCACCGCCGAGCCCTGGTACGCCGCCCTGGACGACGATCTGCTGCGGGATCAGACCGCCCACTACCTCGCCGAGCGCTCACGTCGCTCCGGCGCACCGTCCGAGCCCGTCGGCCCCGTCCTCGAGCGCCGCCGCGCGCACCTCGTCCACGAGGTCTTCTTCACCGCCGCGCACCTCCACCGGACCGGCGAGCAGGAGCGCTGCGCCGCCCTGCTCGCCCAGGTCTCCGACGTCGTGCGCTGAGCGGTCCTCACCCCGCCCCCGGACGCACAGGAGCCCCCACCCGATCGGGTGGGGGCTCCTGCGAAAAAGGTCCTGGCGGTCTCGCTCAGGCGCCGAGGGTGCTGACCTTGCCCGCCTTGAGGCAGGAGGTGCAGACGTTCACCTTCTTGCTGGTGCCGTTGATCACGGTCCGGACGGACTGGATGTTCGGGTTCCAGCGACGCGAGGTGCGGCGGTGCGAGTGGGACACGCTCTTGCCGAAGCTCGGGCCCTTGGCGCAGATGTCACACGTGGAAGCCACTGTCGTCTCCTGAAAGTCGAATGCTGATCGAGGTGCCCGACCATCTCTGGGGTGCAGAGTCGGCGACCTCGGAGGTCAGGGCAACCACGGCATCGTAGCCCATCCCCGCCTCCCGACTGAAGGGGAGAGGGGGTCCGACGGCCTGTGGACTCTGACACAGCCCAACGGCCAGGTGGCACGATGGGCACATCATCGCACGTCGGACGGAGGAAGCGGATGGCCAGAACGCCCCGGACCACCTCGGGATCGATGCCGCTCTCCGAGCTGCTGATCTCCAAGGAGTCCCGTGCGATGGCGTCCTTCGCGGTGCGCGACCTCGACGAGATGCTGCGTTTCCCGCCGCGCCGCTACGTCACCCCCGCGCCGCTCCGCTCCCTGCGCGAGGTGCAGGACGGCGAGGAGGTCTCGGCGATCGTCACCGTCGGCTCGATCCGGGACCGCAGCATGCGCTCGCGCCGCGGCCACCTGCTCGAGGTCGAGGTCTCCGACGGCAGCGACACCCTCGAGCTGGTCTTCTTCCTCAGCCATGCGGGCCAGGCCGAGTGGCACCGCGCCCGGATGGGGGAGGGCGGCACGATCCTCGTGCGCGGCACCGCGCACCGCGATCCGCGGCGGGACCGCTTCCAGATCGCCCACCCGGAGTACGAGCCCGTCGACGACACCCCGGCCGCGCGGGCCCAGGCGCTGCGGCCCCGGCCCGTCTACCCGCTGAAGAAGAACATCGCGCAGGCCACCATGCGCTCGGCGACCGCCACCGGGCTCGAGAACGCGCAGCTGCTGCGTCGCCCGGTGCCTCCGGAGGTCCTGGACGCCCGGGGGCTGCCCGCCCTCGAGGACGCGGTGCGCCTGCTCCACGATCCCGCCGATCTCGACGAGGCGCGGCGCGGCCGCGACGTCCTCGCCTTCGAGGAGGCCTTCGTGCTGCAGGCGATCTTCGCCGAGCGCCGCGCCCGCGACGAGCGCACCCCAGCCCCTGCGCTGCGGGCGGATGGCCCGTTGCAGGGCGAGTTCGATGCCCGGCTCCCCTTCGCCCTGACCGCCGGCCAGATCACGGTCGGCGAGGAGATCGCCGAGCGCATCGCCCGCGAGCACCCCACCTCCGTGCTGCTCCAGGGTGACGTCGGCTCCGGCAAGACCGTCGTCGCGCTGCGGGCCATGCTCCGCGCCGTCGACTCGGGTCACCAGGCGGTGCTGCTCGCTCCCACCGAGGTGCTCGCCGAGCAGCATCACCGCACGATCACGGCGCTCCTCGGCGATCTCGCCGGGGCCGGGCGTCTCGACGGCCACGCCGACGCGACCCGGGTACGCCTGCTCACCGGCTCCCAGCGCACCGCCGACCGCCGCGAGACGCTCCTCGACGTCACCAGCGGTGCCGCCGGCATCGTGATCGGTACCCACGCACTGCTCACCGAGACCGTCGAGTTCGCGGCCCTGGGCCTGGTGGTCATCGACGAGCAGCACCGCTTCGGCGTCGATCACCGTCGGCGCCTGCGCGCCAAGGGGCCCGAGGGGCGCAGTCCCCACGTCGTGGTGATGACGGCGACGCCGATCCCGCGCACGGCGGCGCTCGCGACCGTCGGCGATCTCGACGTCCTCTCCTTGCGGGAGAGCCCCGGGCACCGCCGCGGCGTGACCAGCTTCGCGGTGCACGAGTCCTTCCCCGCGTGGGAGCGGCGCATGTGGGAGCGGGCCGGGGAGGAGATCCGCGAGGGCCGCCAGGTGTTCGTGGTCTGCCCCCGGATCGACGAGGACGAGGAGGTCCCCGAGGGGGAGGAGCCTGCTCGCGGCGTGCTCGCGACCGCCGAGCGGCTCGCCCGTCGGCCCGAGCTCGGGGGCGCCCGGATCGGCGTCCTCCACGGCCGGATGAGCGCCGAGGAGAAGCAGGAGACCATGGCGCGCGTCCTCGACGGTCGCCTCGATGTGCTGGTGGCGACCACCGTCATCGAGGTCGGGGTCGACGTGCCGAACGCATCGGTGATGATCGTCCTGGACGCGGAGCTCTTCGGCGTCTCCCAGCTGCATCAGCTGCGCGGCCGCGTCGGCCGCGGCGAGCACCCCGGCCTCGCCTTCCTCGACACCCGCGCCGTGCCCGGCTCCGAGGCGTCCCGGCGCCTGGAGACCATCGCCGGGGCGACCGACGGCTTCGAGCTCGCCGAGAAGGACCTCGCTCACCGCGGCGCCGGCGACCTCGTGGGGGAGGAGCAGTCCGGGCTGCAGCGCACCCTGCGCCATCTCGACCTGCGGCGCGACGCCGAGCTCGTCGAGCAGGCCCGCGAGGACGCCTTCGCCCTGCTCGAGCAGGACCCCGAGCTGACCGACCACCCGGCGCTCGCGGCCGCCATCGCGGACCGCCTGCGCCATGCCGACCCCGACGTGGAAAGGAGCTGAGATGCCGCGGCTGATCAGTGGAGACCTCGGCGGACGCACCATCCCCGGACCGCCCGGGAAGGGGACCCGCCCCACCTCCGACCGGGTGCGGGAGGCGCTCTTCTCCCGCCTCGACGGCTGGGACGCGCTGCGCGGCGCGCGCGTCCTGGACCTCTACGCCGGCACCGGCGCCCTCGCGCTCGAGGCCCTCTCCCGTGGCGCGGCCCGCGCCCTGCTGGTCGAGCTGCATCCGCCGACCGCGAAGCAACTGCGGCGCACGATCGAGGAGCTCGGCCTGCGCGGCCGCGCGGAGGTCCGGGCCGGACGCGCCGAGACGGTCGCCGCACAGCTGGCCCCCGGCGCGGACTGGGACCTGGTCTTCCTGGACCCTCCCTACGACGTGCCCACCTCCGCCCTCGAGGAACTGCTCGAGGTCCTCCGTCCGGCCCTCGCCGACGAGGCGCTCGTGGTGATCGAGCGCTCGAGCCGCACCTCGCCGATCACCTGGCCCGCCGGCTGGACCGACGACGGCACGAAGACCTACGGCGAGACGGTGCTGCAGTTCGGCGGGCCCGATGTGCGCGTCGACGGCACGGCGCACGCGGAGGACTAGCCTGAGCGTGTGACCCGCACCCTGCACGAGCTGACCTGGCCGAGGCGCACCGACCGCCTCGCGCTGCGCCCCGCCGAGGCCGCCGACGCCGCACGCATCTGGCCCTGGTACGGACGGCCGGAGGTGCAGGAGTGGACCACCACCCTGCCCGAGGACCTCCCTGCCCTCGAGGCCTGGTGGGCCGACCCGGACCGGCTCGGATCGACCCTGGTCGCCCTGCGCGGCGAGGAGATCGTCGGCACCGGCATGATCAAGGTCGGAGACGCCTGGAGCCAGGCCGACATGGTCGAGCGGGCCCGCGGCACCGTGGCCGAGCTCGGCTGGACCCTCGACCCCGGACACCAGGGCGAGGGCCTCGGCACCGAGCTCGCCGCCGCCCTGCTGCAGATCGCCGTGGAGGACCTCGGACTGCGCCGCGTGACCGCCGAGTGCTTCGCCGACAACGTCCGCTCGCGCCGCGTCATGGAGAAGATCGGCATGCGCCAGGAGGCGCACAGCCGCCAGGACTCCCTGCACCGCAGCGGGCAGTGGCTCGACGGCGCCTCCTACGCCGTCCTCGCCGAGGAGTACTGGGAGCAGCGCAGCGGAGGGGGCAGGATGGCCCCATGACGACGCTCACGGCCACCTTCACCATCGCGATGACCCCCGGCGACCGACTCCACCCTGCCGAGGCCCGCCTCGACCTCGAGAAGACCTGGACCGGGGATCTCGACGGCACCAGCCGCGGCCTCATGCTCACCGCCGGTGATCCCGCGACCGGCAGCGCCGGCTACGTCGCCCTCGAGCGCTTCGAGGGCACGATGGGCGACCGCCGCGGCGCCGTGACCCTCCTCCAGCTCGGCACCATGGCCGAGGGTGAGCCCGAGCTGCGCTACGCGTTCGCACCCGGCTCCGGCACGGGAGAGCTCGCGGGCCTCACCGGCACCCTCGAGATCGGCGAGATCGACGACGCCGGCGTGCACACGGTGAGCATCACCCTCGGCTGACCGCACTACAGTGTCGGCATGCGCACCGTCGTCCTGCCCGGGTCCTTCGACCCCCTGACCCTGGGACACGTGGACCTGATCCGCCGCGCGGCCGCCCTGGACCTGCACGTGATCGTCGCCGTCTCCCACAACCCCGCGAAGCAGGGTCTGCTGGACCTCGATGCGCGCCGCCGGGTCATCTCCGAGACGCTCGCGGCCGAGCACCTGGACACTTCCGCGGAGGTCCGCACCCTCCCCGCGGGCCTGCTGGTGGACTTCTGCCGCGAGGTCGGGGCGGGCGCCGTCATCCGTGGCCTGCGCTCCCAGCTCGACCTCGCCTACGAGGAGCCGATGGCGCGGATGAACCACCACCTCGCCGGGGTCGACACCGTGCTGCTGCTGACCGACCCGACCCTCGCCCACATCTCCTCGAGCCTCGTGCGCGAGGTTTATGCCCTCGGCGGCGACGTCTCCGACATGCTCCCCGCCCCCGCCCTGGCCGCGCTCCGCGCCGCCTCCTGATCCGACTCCCGAGAGGACCCCTCCCATGAGCGTCGCGTCCGACCTCCGCTTCGATGCCGTCGACCTGATCGGCCGCACCGGATCCCACCGCCACGTCGAGCGCACCGTCGCCGCCGGCGCCCCCGAGAGCGATGCCGTCGCCATGTCCGTCCCCGAGGGCGGCGAGCTGGCCGTCGAGGCCGAGCTCGAGTCCGTGGTCGAGGGCATCTACGTCCACGGCACCGTGACCGCCCGCCTCCAGGGCGAGTGCTCCCGCTGCCTCGACCCCGTCGAGCAGGACGTCGTCGCCCGCGTCGACGAGCTGTTCCTGTACCCGGAGAAGGTCAAGGCCGCCGACCGCGAGGACTCGGTGCTGCTCGAGGGCGACGAGGTCGACCTCGGTCCGCTGGTGCGCGACGGCCTCGCGATGGAGGCCGAGGAGCGCCCCCTGTGCCGTGAGGACTGCCCCGGCCTCTGCCCCCAGTGCGGCTTCCGCATGGAGGACGACCCGGAGCACGGCCACGACGTGACAGATCCGCGCTTCGCGGCGCTCGAGGGTTTCTTCGACGCCGGCGAGGAGCGCTGATGGCGCGCAGGCGCCGCGCCACCGAAGCCGCCGACCCGGCGGGGCTGCTGGATCGTCTGCCGCTCGACGGTGCGCAGTCCGCGGATCTGCGCGCCTCGGGCCTGCTCGACCTCGCCCTGACGCACCGCTCGTGGTCCTACGAGAACGACGAGGTGCCCCACAACGAGCGCCTCGAGTTCCTCGGCGACGCCGTGCTGCAGCTCGCGATCACCGAGAAGCTCTACGCCGACCACCCGACCCTCCCGGAGGGCGACCTCGCCCGGCGCCGCGCCGGCACCGTCTCCACGCGCGCGCTCGCCGTGATCGCCTCCCGCCTGGACCTCGGCGCGTACGTGAAGCTGGGCCGCGGGGAGGACCTCACCGGCGGCCGGGCGAAGGCCTCGATCCTCGCCGACACCGCCGAGGCCGTGATCGGCGCGGTCCATCTCGCACTCGGTCAGTCCGTCTCGCGGCGCTTCGTGCTCGAGCTGATGGAGCCGCTGCTGAGCTCCGACGAGTTCCTCGAGACCAGCTACGACTTCAAGTCCCGCCTGCAGGAGATCGCGGCCGCCGCCGGGCAGTCCCCGTCCTACGTGCTCACCGAGGGCGGGCCCGAGCACCAGAAGGTGTTCACCGCGACGGTGACCGTCGCCGGGGTGGTCACCGCGAGCGGCGAGGGTGCCTCGAAGAAGGACGCCGAGCTCGCGGCCGCCCAGCAGGCGGTCCGCGCCGTCCTCGCCGAGCGCGGCGAGTCCCTCATCCCGCGGGGTTGAGCGTGCCCGAACTGCCCGAGGTCGAGGTGGTGAGGCGCGGTCTCGCGCCCCGCACCGTCGGTCGGACCATCACCGCACTCGAGGTCCTCGATGCCCGGTCCCTGCGCCGCCAGGACGGGGGTGAGGACCGGTTGCGCGCCCTGCTCGTCGGTCGCTCGATGACCGCGGCCGCGCGCCGCGGCAAGTTCCTGTGGTGGCGGCTCGCCGAGGCCGACGGCGCCGAGTCCGGCGAGGCTCTCCTCGCCCACCTCGGCATGAGCGGCCAGCTGCGACTGGTCACCCCCGGCGGCCCGGATCCGCAGCGCCATCGCCGGGTGAGCCTCACCCTCGACGACGGGGCGCGGGTGGACTTCATCGACCAGCGGCTCTTCGGCGGGCTCTGGAGCAGCGATCTGGTCGAGGCGGCCGACGGGCGCCTCGCGGCGCTCGGCAGCCCCGATGCCCTGCTGCCCGTCGACGCCGCGCACATCGCCCGCGACCTGCTCGATCCCGCTCTCGACCTCGCGGAGGTCGCGCGGACCCTGCGTGGCCGTCGCCGCGCGGTGAAGTCGCTGCTGCTGGACCAGGGGATCGTCTCCGGGATCGGGAACATCTACGCCGATGAGGCGCTGTGGGCCGCCCGGGTCCGCTACGACCCCCCCGGCTCCGCCCTCTCCCAGCGCACGGCGCTCGCGCTGCTGCGCGCCGCCCGGGCCGTGATGGAGCGGGCCCTCGACGTGGGCGGGACGAGCTTCGACGCCCTCTACGTCAACGCGCAGGGGGAGCCGGGGTACTTCGCCCGCAGCCTCGCCGCCTACGGACGCGAGGGGGAGCCGTGCCGACGGTGCGGTAGATTCATCGAGCGGGCCATCTCCCAGGGCCGAAGTAGCCATTATTGCCCCCGCTGTCAGCGCAGCACGGGCGTGACCAGGAAGGACGCCGAGTGAGCGCGACCGACGAGCAGGCCCCGATCCGCGTGATGCTGGTCGATGACCACGAGGTGGTCCGCCGCGGCATCGTCATGGCGATCGAGGCGTCCGCGTCTCTCAAGGTGGTGGGGGAGGCGTCCTCGGTGGCCGAGGCCCGTCGTCGACTGCCCGCGATCCGTCCCGATGTGCTCGTCGTCGACCTGCAGCTGCCCGACGGCACCGGCATCGACGTCATGCGCACCGCTCGCGAGCTCGACCCCGAGCAGCAGATGCTGGTTCTGACGAGCTTCGACGACGACGCCGCGCTGCACGAGTCGCAGGCCGTCGGCGCCCGCGGCCTGATCCTGAAGTCCGCGCGCTCGCAGGAGATCGTCGAGGCGATCCGGGCTGTCCGCGCGGGCCGCACCCTGTGGCCCGCCGATCAGGACGAGGGCACCCCGGAACTGTCCCCCTCGGACCAGCGGATCGTCGACCTGATCGGCGACGGCCACTCCAATCGCGAGATCGCCGAGCAGCTCGGCATCGCCGAGAAGACCGTGAAGAACCGCGTCACCGTCATCCTGCAGACCCTCGGGATGCAGCGCCGCACCCAGGTCGCGGCGATGGTCGCGGCCCGTCGGCGCGCCGGCTGGAAGTGACCCCGCGCCGCCGGTGAGCGGCACGCGCCTCAGCCCGTCGGGAGCGTGACCCGCCACGAGATCATCGTGCCGGGCTCGAGGCTGATCGCATCGACCCAGCCGGAGTGACGGCGGGCGCGGCTGGACATGTTCGCGAGGCCCGAGCGGCGCCGCACCGTCGGATCGATGCCGCGGCCGTTGTCGGAGACGTTGACCTGCACGACCCGGTCCACCCCCTCGGAGAAGACGCTGATCGAGACGGCGACGGCCGTGGCGTGCGCGTGGCGGGCGGCGTTGGCGAGGCACTCGCGCACCACCGCGACGACGTCCTCGGCGATCTCGGGCGGCAGCTCGGCATCCATCTCGGCGGGATTCGGGGGCAGCCGCAGCGCCGGCACGAAGCCGAGCCCTGAGGTCGCCAGTCCCACCTCGTGCCGCAGCTGCTCGGTGAGGGTCGCCTCCGCCCGCTCGCGGCGCAGCGACTGCACGATCTGACGGATCTGGGCGACCGCGTTCTCGACCCCCTGCACGGAGGAGCTGATCGAGGCGCGCAGGCGCGTGTTCGAGGGCGGCTCGCCCTTGTCGGAGAGCGCATCGGTGAGCCCCTCGAGCTCCATGCCGACGGCGAACAGCTCCTGGATCGCGAGATCGTGGAGGTCGCGGGCGATCCGCGAGCGCTCGTCGTCGAGCTCCGCGGACGAGCGCAGCGACGGCACGCGCAGGGCGAGCGCGATGAGGCCGGCGAGGGCGTCGAGCCGCTCCCGGTCCGCGGCGGTGAACGGGGCGGCGTCCTCTCCGCGGATCGCCGCGAGCGCTCCCTGTCCCTGTTCGGCGCCGTCGATCACCGCGCACAGCGCGGTCGTCCCCAGCAGCTCGCCGATCGCCTCGATCCGCTCCGCATCCGCCTCGAGCAGGGCCCGGCCCAGCGGACCTCCGGGGCCGATCTCCTCCCCGAGCAGCTTCTGCTGGTCGGCGCCCTCGACGATCTCGACCGACCAGCGGCCCTCCTCGAGGGGGAGCACCAGCAGGGCGCTCCTCGCCGCGAGGTCGGTGCGGGCCGAGCCCACCAGGAGCGTGAGCAGGTCCTCGGTGTCCCCGCCGGCGAGGACGGCGCCTGCGAGGTCCTGGATGCGCGGGCGGTCGGCGCGCGCCGGGGGCACGGTCGGGCTCATGGGCTCTCCTCGAGGTGCAGGACGGGGGCGGAGGCGGGGATCGCCTCGGTGCGGTGGGTGACCACCACGACCGTCGACGCCGCCGGGACCAGGCTCTCATCACCGGGGGTGAGGAGCGCGCGGAGCAGGGCGTCGCCCCGCTCGGGGTCGAGATGCTCGGTCGGCTCGTCGAGCAGCAGCACGGGGCCGCGGCGGAGCAGGGCGCGGGCGAGCAGCAGGCGGCGTCGCTCGCCGCCGGAGACGGTGGTGCCGTCCGGCCCGAGCATCGCATCGAGCCCCGCCCAGTCCTCGAGGCCGACGGCGGCGAGGGCCGCGAGCGCCTCCTCGTCCGTCACGTCGCGGTGCACCACCTTGAGGTTCTCGCGCAGCGTGGTCGCGAAGACGTGCTGGTCCTCGGCGAAGAAGGTGACGGCCTCGCGCAGCGAGCCGGCGTCGGTGGTGACCGTGCCGTCGAGCGGGGAGAGGAGCCCCGCGAGGGTCGCCAGCAGTGTCGACTTGCCGACGCCCGAGCCGCCCGTGATCGCCAGGCGCGCCCCGGGTGCCAGGTCCAGGTCGAGATCCTGCACCCGCGGCGAGTCGGCGCTCCAGCCCGCGGTCAGGCCGCGCGCCGTGAGCCGCGCGCGCTCGGGCCGCTCGGTGGGGACGGCCGGCTCGCTCTCGCCCTCGGGGCCGAGCAGCGCGGTGAGCCGCCGCTCCGCCGCCCGGGTACGGGCGAGCTGCGAGGCCGCGGCCGGCAGGGCCGTGGAGGCCTCGAAGGAGGACAGCGGGAGCAGCAGCAGGATGCCGATCTGCCCCGCGGAGAGCGCTCCCGCCTCCCAGGCCGCGCCCGCGGCGAGCAGCGAGCCGAGGACCGCGAGGACCATCGCGGCGGGCACCGCGGCGGCGGCGATCGCGGCGGGCAGGGCCGCCCGGTCCACGGCCCGGTCATGGCCCTCCTGGCGCGCGGCGAGCTCGACGAGGGCCTCCTCGAGTCGACCGTCGAGACGCAGCGAGGTCGCGTCGTCGAGAGCCTCGAGCGCCGCGGCGGTCACTCCGGAACGACTCTCGAGCACCGCCTCCTCGGAGAGGCGCGCGGCCCGGTGCGCGGCGAACGGGGCGAGGAGGCTCGCCGCGGCGAGGGAGAGGAGCATCGCTCCGGTCGCCGCGAGGGACAGCGGCGCGAAGGTCGCGAGGACCACCACCGCCATCACCGCGGCCACGAGGGCGGGCACGACCGCCTTGATGACGTGGTCGCCGAGTTCCTGGGCGTCGTCGCCGAGCCGGGCGAGGAGGTCGCCGCGGCGCAGTCGGGTCAGGACATCACCGGGCCGGGTCGCGAGGGCGGTGAAGAGGTTCGTGCGCAGCGAGACCACGCCGCGCAGCGCCACGTCGTGGGTGAGCATGCGGTCCAGCCAGCGGAAGACGCCGCGGGAGACGCCGAGCGCGCGCACGCCGACCACGGCGACGGTCAGGTCGAGCACGGGCGGCATGGTCCAGGCGCGGGTCACCAGGTAGGCGGAGACGGCGGCGAGCGCGAAGGCGGCGCCGAGGGTGGCACAGGCGGCGAGCACGGCCGCGGCCAGCCGGCCGACGGGGATCTCGAGGGAGCGGATCATGCCAGGGCCGCCTCGGTGTCGGCCCGCGCCACCGCGGTCTCGTCGTCCGCGCGGGCGACGAGGGCCGATCGGTGCGCGATCACCAGAACGGTCCGCCCCTGCGCGCGCAGAGTGTCGATGAGGTCGAGGACGACCGCCTCGGACGCCCCGTCGAGGTGGGCGGTGGGCTCGTCGAGGACGACGAGCGGGGCGGGGGAGAGGAGCGCCCGCGCGAGCGCGAGCCGCTGCCGCTCCCCGAGGGAGAGCCCGTGCCCTGCGCGACCCAGCACGGCGTCCCGGCCGCGGGCGGCGATCACCCGGTCCAGGCCCGTGGCCGCCGCGGCCGCGGCGAGCTCTGCCTCGGTGGCCTCGGGGCGCGCGGAGCGGAGCACCTCCCAGAGGGTGCCCGGCGGCAGCACGGGACGCTGCGGGAGATGGGCGACCTGGTCCCAGAGGCTGCGGCGCTCGAGCTCGCGCACGTCATGGACAGTGCCGTCGGCGGCGATCACCTCGGCCCGGCCGTCATCGGGGGCGAGCAGGCCCAGGAGCACCTGCACGGCGGTGGTCTTGCCGCTCCCGGAGGGCCCGGTGAGGGCGTGGACGAGGCCGGGGCGCAGCTCGAGATCCGCCTGCTCGGGGGCGAGGCCGTCCCGCGAGCGGACCGACACCCCGCGCAGCGCGAGGGTCGCGCCGCGCAGGTCCGGGGCGGGGAGGGTGCCGTCCTCCGGGATCGGCTCCTCGAGCACCTCGAAGGCGGCGTGCACCGCGGCGAGGCCGTCGGTCGAGGCGTGGTACTGGGCGCCGACGTTGCGCAGCGGCAGGTACAGCTCCGGGGCGAGGACCAGCACCGCGAGGGCGGGGGCGAGGTCCATCTCGCCGTAGACCAGGCGCATGCCGATGCTCACGGCGATGAGCGCGACGCACAGGGTGGCGAGCAGCTCGAGCACCATCGAGGAGAGGAAGGCGTAGCGCAGCGAGCCCATCGCGGAGGCCCGGTGGCGGTCGCCGAGGGTGCGCACGGTCAGCTCGGGGCCGCGCTCGCGGCCGAGGGCCCGCAGCGTCGGCAGCCCGTCGACGAGGTCCAGCAGCTGGGCCCACAGCGCGCGCATGTCGGCGATCAGCGCCTCGGAGCGGCCGACGGTCAGCTTCCCGACCAGGATCATGAACAGCGGCACGAGCGGCAGCGTCACCACCGCGATGACGGCGCTCAGCGGGTCCAGCAGGCCGATCGTGAGCAGGCACAGCGGGGTCACGGTGAGGGCGAGCAGCAGCTGCGGGACGTACCCCACGAGGTACGGGCGCAGCTTCTCCAGGCCCGTGGTGGCCAGCGCCGCGAGGTCGGCGCCGCGACCGGCGCCGGCACGCGGGCCGAGCTCGGCCGCATGCGCGACGACCCGGCGGCGCAGCTCGCCGATCGCGTCGGTCGCGGCCCGGTGCGCGGTCCGCTGCTCGACGAGCACGGCCGCCGCACGGACCGCGAGCGCTCCGAGGAGCCCGAGGAGCAGGGCGGGGGCGTCCGCGGGCAGGCGGTGGTCGACGAGCAGCACCGCGCCGAGGCGAGCGATCAGCAGGGCCGTCGCGATCACCGCCGCCGCCTGCACCAGCCCCAGGACGACGGTGAGCGCGACATGTCGCCGGGCGGCCCGCACCTCCCGCACGAGGCGGGGGTCCAGGGGCGCCCGGCGCGCCGGGGAGGAGCTGCTCACGGGGTCAGGACTGCTCGAACGCCCGACGGTAGGCGCCGCGGGCCCGCTCCATCAGCGGGGAGCCGGACGCGGGGCCGGAGTCCTCGCCGATCCGATGGCGGAACACCCGGTAGGTCCAGATCGTGTACGCCAGAACGATCGGGAGCAGTACCGCGAGCGCCACCAGCATCAGGGTGAGGGTGTGCGGGGTCGAGGAGGCGTTCACGACGGTGAGCGAGTTCGCCGGATCGTTCGTGGCCGGCAGGACGTACGGGAACAGGCCGCCGAAGAGGGTGACCGCGGCCGCGATGATCGCGGTGGCGGTCGCGCCGAAGGTGAGCCCCTCGCGCCGCATCCGGGTCAGCGGCACGACCGCGACCAGGGCCAGGGCGGCGAGCAGCAGCGGGATCCAGGTCAGGCCCGAGCGGGAGTGGGCGAGCTGGAACCAGAGCAGGAAGGCGGCGCCGGCGACGATCGTGGGCCAGACCAGCACCGCGGCGCGGCGGTGCATGTCCTCGCGCAGCGGCCCCTCGAGCTTGAGGGTCAGGTACACCGTGCCGTGCAGCCAGAAGAGGAGGACGAACACGACGCCGCCGAGCAGGGCGAAGGGGTTGAGCAGGCCCAGCAGGGAGGTGGTCACCCAGTGGTTCTGGTCGATCGCGACGCCGGCGACGATGTTGCCGAAGGCGACGCCCCACAGCAGTGCAGGGGCGAAGCCGCCGATCACGTGGACCACGTCCCAGGAGGTGCGCCAGCGCTCGGAGTCGACCTTGTCCCGCCACTTGAAGGCGCAGACCCGCACGATCAGCACCAGCAGGAGCAGCAGCAGGGCCAGGTAGAACCCGGAGAAGAGCGTCGCGTACCACTCGGGGAAGGCCGCGAAGAGGAGCGCGCCGCCGGTGATGACCCACACCTGGTTGCCGTCCCAGACGGGGCCGATGGTCTTCAGGATCGTGCCGCGCGCACCGGAGCCGCGCCGCCAGGAGGCGGCCACGTTCATCTGCACGCCGAAGTCGAAGCCCTCGAGGACGAAGTAGCCGGCGAAGAAGAACGCGATGATCGCGAACCAGGCGGTCTGCAGGAGAGTCGGATCGAGCATCGTCGGGTCCCTTCTCAGTAGTCGAAGGCGAGGGTGGGGGTGTCCAGCTCGTCCGTGTCCGGATCCCGCTGCGGCAGCGGCACGCCCTTCAGAGCGGCCTGCTGCATCATCCGGAACCAGATCACCGCGAGCACGCCGTACACCAGGGTGAAGGCGACGAGCGAGGTCACGACCATCCACGCGGGATGACCGGAGACGCCCTGCAGGGTCATGAGGCGCACCGTCGGATCGTCCGGATTGGGGTGGACCACCCAGGGCTGACGGCCGATCTCCGTGAACACCCAGCCCGCGGCGTTGGCGAGGAAGGGCATCGGGATCGCGAGCACCGCGAACCACTTCAGGGCCCTCGACCCGGTGGTGCGGGCGTTCTCGCCCTTCCCGCGGGTGACCCACAGCGCCCAGACGGCGAGGATCCCGCTGAAGGCGGCGAGCCCCATCATCAGGCGGAAGGACCAGTAGGTGACGAACAGGTTCGGTCGGTAGTCGACCTCCACCTCGTTGCCGTGCACGTCGATCGCGGTGGCGCCGAACTCCTCCTTGTAGAGCTCGTTGAGGTCCTCCACGCCCATCAACGTCGCGTCGAAGGTGTGCGTGGCGAGGAAGGAGGTCACGTACGGCACCTCGATGAGGTGGGTGACGTCCTCGCACTGCTCGGAGAAGGCGTCGGGGCCGCCGACGGTGAGGATCGAGAAGCTCGCCCCGGTCTCGGTCACGCACAGCGCCTCGGCCGACGCCATCTTCATCGGCTGCTGCTTGAACATGATCTGGGCCTGGAAGTCACCCGAGATCACCAGCACTACGGCGGAGAGGAACATCATCGCCACGCCGAAGCGGAGGGTGGGGCGGAAGAGGTCGCGGGCGGCGAGATGGTGATCGCGCCCCTCGGCGGTCTCGCGGCCCAGCTCGTCGGCCTTCCGATGATGCTTGACCATGTGCCAGGCGGCGATGCCGGTGACGAAGGCGCCCGCCACGAGCCACGCCCCGGAGATGACGTGCGGGAAGGCGGCGAGGGCGGTGATGTTGGTGAGGACCGCCCACAGCGAGCCCTGAGAGGGGTCGAGCTCGGCCCGCCCGGTCTCGGGGTTGAGCACGGCGCCGACGGGGTGCTGCATGAACGAGTTCGCGGCGATGATGAAGTACGCCGAGAGCATGGTGCCGATCGCGACCGCCCAGATCGTCAACAGGTGGATCTTCTCGGGCAGCTTGCCCCAGCCGAAGATCCACAGTCCCAGGAAGACGGACTCGAGGAAGAAGGCCGCCAGGCCCTCGAGGGCGAGCGGCGCGCCGAAGACGTCGCCGACGTAGCGCGCGTACTCGGACCAGTTCATGCCGAACTGGAACTCCTGGACGATGCCGGTCGCGACGCCGATGCCGAAGTTGACGATCAGCATCGAGCCGAAGAACTTCGTCACGCGGGTCCAGGCGTCCTTCCGGACGGGGTCCTTCGCCCGGACCGCGAAGGTCTGCAGCAGGGCGACCATGAGCGAGAGGCCTATGGTCAGCGGCACGAAGATGAAGTGGTACACGGTGGTGATGCCGAACTGCCACCGTGCGAGATCGAGGGCTTCCATAGGGATCCTCCCGGGAGTACGACACGCTGTCACGAAACCTACGGCGCAGGTCGCGGGACCTCGGGGACCATGGTCCTCTCCCGTGCTCCCGAGGGCCAGCGGGGCACGCCCGGACCGGAGACCCGACGCACCGGGGCGGGCGCCCCTCGCTGTGCCATACTGACCACGGCGCTCCTCCGCCCCGCACCGGGTGGAGGAACCTCCCGGCGTCGGACCCGTCGGTGCACCGGCCACGCGAACCTCGCGACCGCTGTGCTCCCGCGACCGGCATCGCTGCGCTCCCTCCCAGGGAGCTGCGCGACGGCGAGGGCCTCAGACTTCCGTCCCCAGGGACGATGATCATCCGGGACCAGGGTGCGCTGGACCCGCCAGAAGGAGACGGCCCCCATGGCTGACAGCACCACCACCCCCGATCCCGAGCAGACGGGACAGGACCCCCAGGCCCCGGCCCCCGCGCGTCGTCGCCGCCGCGCTGCGGGCGCCCCCGCTGGCGCTCCCGCCCCGGTCGTCGTCGAGGAGGCCGCGCCGAGCGCGCCCCGCACCGTCGTCGCCGCGCAGAGCGAGGAGCCCGCGGAGCCGACGATCATCGCCCCCAAGCGCACCCGTCGTCGGGCCGGCGCACCCGCCGGTGCCCCCGAGCCGGTCGCCGCACCGGAGCCGTCGGCCGCGTCGAGCCGTGTGGCCGAGGAGGTAGACCGGGCCGACGAGATCAACGCGGCTGACGAGGTCGACGAGTCGAGCGATACCAGCGAGGCGCAGGAGACGACGGAGACCGAGCCGCGCCCCGACTCCGTGGTCGAGGACCTCCGGGCCCTGGCCTCTTCGCGCTCCGAGGAGAACGCCGACGAGGACGAGGACCGCGCCCGCCGCCGCGAGCAGGTGCAGCTCGACTTCGCGTCCCTGCTCTTCCAGGCACCCACCCCGCGTCCCGCCGTCGAGCGCTCCGCCGAGGACTCGCGCCGCGGCGCCGAGGACGAGGACGACGACGTGCAGGAACGGTCTGACCGGGCTGATCGCGCTTCCCGCCGCGACCGCAACGACCGGGACGACCGGGACGAGAGCGACTCCTCCGACGGCGAGGACCGCGACGGCTCGACCGAGGACTCCTCCGACGAGCAGCAGAGCTCGTCCGGCGGGTCCCGCCGTCGCCGTCGCCGCGGCGGCCGCGGACGTCGCGGCCGGGGCCGGGGCGAGGACGGCCGCGGCGAGGACGAGGACTCCACCGAGGGCAGCGAGGACTCCGGCTCCGCCGCGGACACCGAGCGCTCCGCGGAGCGCGGCGACTCCGCCGACGCCACGGACACCTCCGAGACCGGGGACTCCGAGGACGAGAGCGGCGAGGACGGCGGCTCGGGTTCGGGTTCCACCAGCTCCCGCCGTCGGCGTCGCCGCCGCCGCTCGGGCAGCTCCTCCGACGACTCCACCTCGCCCGATGACCCGCCGAACACGGTGGTCAAGGTCCGCGAGGCCCGGGACGAGGTCAAGGCCGTCAAGGGCTCGACCCGCCTGGAGGCCAAGCGCCAGCGCCGCCGCGAGGGCCGCGACGCGGGCCGCCGCCGCAACGTGATCACCGAGGCGGAGTTCCTGGCCCGCCGCGAGTCGGTCAAGCGCTCGATGGTCGTGCGCGAGCGTCCGGGCCGCACCCAGATCGCGGTGCTCGAGGACGACGTGCTCGTCGAGCACTACGTCGCGCAGAAGGCCCAGACCTCGATGGTCGGCAACGTCTACCTCGGCAAGGTGCAGAACGTGCTGCCGTCGATGGAGGCCGCCTTCGTCGACATCGGCAAGGGCCGCAACGCCGTGCTCTACGCGGGCGAGGTGAACTGGGATGCCGTGGGCCTCGAGGGGCAGCCGCGCCGCATCGAGCTCGCCCTGAAGAGCGGCGACTCGGTGCTGGTCCAGGTCACCAAGGACCCGATCGGCCACAAGGGCGCGCGTCTGACCAGCCAGATCTCCCTGCCCGGGCGCTATGTCGTCTTCGTGCCCGGCGGCTCCATGACCGGCATCTCCCGCAAGCTGCCCGACACCGAGCGGGCGCGCCTGAAGAAGCTCATGCGCCAGCTGATTCCCGAGGACGCGGGCGTCATCGTGCGCACCGCCGCCGAGGGCGCGAGCGAGGAGGAGCTGACCCACGACGTCGAGCGCCTCCGCGCCCAGTGGGAGAAGATCACCAAGGCGCAGAAGTCGAAGTCCGCGCCGGTGGCCCTCTCCCAGGAGCCGGACATCGCCATCAAGGTCGTGCGCGATGTCTTCAACGAGGACTTCACCTCGCTCATCGTCGAGGGCGCCCAGGTCCACGACGACGTCCACGAATACGTCTCCGATGTCGCCCCGGATCTCCTCGAGCGGGTCACCCGCCACGTGGGGGAGAAGGACGTCTTCGCCAAGCACCGCATCGACGAGCAGCTGCTGAAGGCTATGGACCGCAAGGTCTACCTGCCCTCCGGCGGTTCGCTCGTGATCGACCGCACCGAGGCCATGACCGTGGTCGACGTCAACACCGGCAAGTTCACCGGCTCCGGCGGCTCCCTCGAGGAGACCGTCACCAAGAACAACCTCGAGGCGGCCGAGGAGATCGTGCGCCAGCTGCGGCTGCGCGACATCGGCGGCATCATCGTCATCGACTTCATCGACATGGTGCTCGAGTCCAACCGGGACCTCGTGCTGCGTCGCCTCGTCGAGTGCCTCGGCCGGGATCGCACCAAGCACCAGGTCGCCGAGGTCACCTCGCTCGGCCTGGTGCAGATGACCCGCAAGCGCGTGGGCCAGGGACTCGTCGAGACCTTCTCCACCACCTGCGAGCACTGCCACGGCCGGGGTCTCGTCGTCGACCTCGACGGCGAGCACCAGCACTCCGGCGGAGGCAACGGCTCGGGCGGCAGCGGCGGCGGATCCGGCGAGGAGGGCTCCTCGAAGTCCTCCAAGCGGCGCAGCCGGCGCTCCCGCGGCGGGGCGAAGGAGGAGTCGACCTCGCACGAGGAGCTCGACGGCGAGGTCCACCGCCTCGCCGGCGACGCCGACTCCCGCGCCCTCGCCCGCGCGACCATCGCCTCGATCGCGGCGGCCTCCGCGGGGCATGCCGCCCCCGAGGTCACCGTGGACGGCGAGGTCGTGGCGGTCGCGCAGGACGCGGCTCCCGCGTCGGGCGACACGCCCGAGGCGGAGTCTGACGGCGAGTCCCAGACCTCGCCGGAGACCGGATCCGCGGGGGAGTGACCCGTTCCACACCGGGTGTGACCGCGTTCTCGCAGGTCGCAGGCTCCCAGTGGTTGACCGGCCGTTCACGGGATCGTAAGCTGATCCCTGGCGCAAACGCGTCGCAGTCGTGTCCCCGGTGTGCACCGCGCGACCGCATCTCCCGCTCTCGGGCGGTCGACGGTCGCAGGTCCGCGGTTCGCTCCGAGCGGGGCGCATGACTCATGAGCAGAACTCACAAGATGGAGCAGTGACGTGGTGTACGCAATCGTCCGCGCAGGCGGTCGTCAGGAGAAGGTGTCGGTCGGCGACACCATCGTGATCAACCGCGTGGCCGGCGAGACGGGCGACAGCATCGAGCTCGCTCCCGTGCTGCTGGTCGACGGTGACAAGGTGACCTCCGCCCAGGCCGATCTGGCCAAGGTGACGGTCTCCGCCGAGAAGGTCGAGGACCTCCGCGGCCCGAAGATCCGCATCCTCAAGTACAAGAACAAGACGGGCTACAAGAAGCGCCAGGGCCACCGCCAGGAGCTCACGCGCCTCAAGATCACCGGCATCGCCTGATCACCCCCAGAGACGTCTGAAGACTCGAGAGAAGGTCATCCCTCATGGCACATAAGAAGGGCGCAAGCTCCTCCAAGAACGGTCGCGACTCGAACGCCCAGCGCCTCGGCGTGAAGCGCTTCGGCGGCCAGGTCGTCGGCGCCGGCGAGATCCTCATCCGCCAGCGCGGCACCTCGATCCACCCCGGTGACGGCGTGGGTCGCGGCAAGGACGACACCCTGTTCGCGCTCACCGCGGGCACCGTCCAGTTCGGTCGCAAGCGCGACCGTCGCGTGGTCAGCGTCGTCGAGACCGCCTGATTCACCCGTCCCGGCCCGCCGGGACACTCAGCGTTCCCTCGAGGGGCGGAGCCGACCGTGCTCCGCCCCTCGCGGCATCCCACCCCAGCAGCAGGGAGATCCCACCCATGGCCACCTTCGTCGATCGCGTCGTCCTCCAGGTCGTCGCCGGGTCCGGCGGCCACGGCGCCGCCTCCATCCGGCGTGAGAAGTTCAAGCCCCTCGCGGGCCCCGACGGCGCCAACGGCGGCCGCGGCGGGGACGTGATCCTCGAGGTCGACGCCTCGACCACGACCCTGCTGAGCTACCACCACAAGCCCCACCAGCGCGCGACGGGCGGCCACTTCGGCATGGGCGACCTGCGCCACGGGGCCCGCGGCGAGGACCTCATCCTCCCCGTGCCCGACGGCACCGTGGTGAGCGACGACCAGGGCCGCGTCCTCGCGGACATGGTCGGCATCGGCACCCGCTTCATCGCCGCCCGTGGCGGCAACGGCGGCCTCGGCAACGCGGCCCTCGCCTCGAAGCAGCGCAAGGCCCCGGGCTTCGCCCTGCTCGGCGAGCCGGGCCAGGAGCGCACCCTCACCCTCGAGCTGAAGTCCGTGGCGGACGTCGCCCTCGTCGGCTTCCCGAGCGCCGGCAAGTCCTCGCTCATCGCCGCGATGAGCGCGGCCCGGCCGAAGATCGCCGACTACCCCTTCACCACCCTGGTCCCGAACCTCGGTGTGGTCGAGGCGGGGGACCACCGCTACACGATCGCCGATGTGCCCGGGCTGATCCCCGGCGCGAGCGAGGGCAAGGGCCTGGGCCTGGACTTCCTCCGCCACATCGAGCGCTGCCACGTGATCGTGCACGTCCTGGACGCGGCGACGATGGAGACGGACCGCGACCCCGTCGGCGACCTCGAGACCATCGAGGCGGAGCTGCGCGCCTACGACGCCGAGCTGCCGCTGATGGACCGCCCCTCCGTGATCGTGCTGAACAAGACCGACCTCCCCGACGGCGAGGACATGAGCGAGATGGTCCGTGACCGCCTCGCCGAGCGCGGGGTGCCGGTGCTCGAGGTCTCGGCCGTCTCCCGCAAGGGCCTGCGTGAGCTGTCCTTCGTGCTCGGCGATCTGGTCGAGCAGGCACGGGCGGCGCTGCCCGCCGCTCCGGTGGCCCCGATCGTGCTGACCCCGGAGGCCGTGGACGCGGAGGAGTTCCGTGTGGTCACCGAGCAGTACGACGGCGCGACCGCCTACCGCGTGCGCGGAGACAAGCCCGAGCGCTGGGTGCGCCAGACCGACTTCACCAACGACGAGGCCGTCGGCTTCCTCGCCGATCGCCTCGCGAAGCTCGGCGTCGAGGAGAAGCTCTTCGCCGCCGGCGCGGTCGCCGGCTCGGCCGTGATCATCGGTCCTGGACAGGACGCCGTGGTCTTCGACTGGGAGCCCACAATGGTGGGCGGCGCCGAGCTGCTCGGCGCCCGCGGCTCGGACCGCCGGCTCGAGGACCACCACCGCCCCACGCGCGATCAGAAGCGCGAGGAGCAGAAGGAGCGCACCGCCTCCCGCCTGGCCCGTCTCTCGGCGATGGAGGAGGAGCGCCGCGCCGGCCACTGGGCCGATCCGACGATCGACGACGAGGAGAACTGACCATGGTCACCGTCCCCGCGGAGCCGCATCAGCCGGCGCGTCTGCTCGCGCGCACCGACATCCCCGGACCGCGCCGCGCGGTGGTCAAGATCGGCTCCTCGAGCCTCACCCGCGCCGACGGGCACCTGGACGAGACGGCGCTGCGCCTCATCGCCGACCAGGTCGCCGAGCTCCTGCGCCAGGACTGGGACGTGGTGCTGGTGTCCTCCGGCGCGATCGCCGCGGCGCTCGGCCCGCTGGGACTCGAGACGCGTCCCCGGGACGTGCCCACCCAGCAGGCCTGCGCGGCCGTCGGCCAGACCCTGCTCGCGACCGCCTGGGCGGCGGCCTTCGGTGCCCATGGCCGCCGTTCGGGACAGCTGCTGCTCACCGAGGCCGACGTGATCCGCCCCGACACCTATCGCAACGTGCGCTCGGCCCTCGAGGCGATGCTCACCATGGGCGTCATCCCGGTGATCAACGAGAACGACACCACGGCCACCCACGAGATCCGCTTCGGCGACAACGACCGCCTGGCCGCGCTCGTCGCCCAGCTGCTCGGCGCGGACCTGCTGGTGCTGCTCACCGACGTCGACGGGCTGTACACCAAGAACCCCGCCGACCCCGATGCCGAGCGGATCAGCGTGGTCGACGACTTCGCCGCCCTCGTGGATGTCAAGGTCGGCTCGGTCGGCTCGAAGGTCGGCACGGGCGGGATGGTCACCAAGCTCGACGCCGCCCACCACGCCGCGACGACCGGCACCGCCACCGTGCTCACCCGCGCCTCCCGCTTCGGCGAAGCGGTCAGCGGGAAGGACGTCGGCACCTTCTTCCCGGCGCAGACCGGCCGGCGCCGCTCGCGCCTGGTGTGGCTGCGGTACGCGACCCGCGGTGCGGGCACCCTGCGCCTGGACGAGGGCGCGGCCGCCGCGATCAGCTCGCGCCGACGCTCGCTCCTCGCGGTGGGCATCACCGCCGTGGACGGCGCCTTCTCCGCCGGGGTGCCGGTCGACATCGCCGCGCCCGACGGCACCGTGATCGCCCGCGGCCTCGTCGCCTACGGGAGCGAGGACCTGCGGGTCATGGCCGGGCTGACCACCGCGGAGCTGCGGGAGCGGCTCGGGGAGAACTACGGCCGCTCGGTGGTGCATCGCGATGCGATGGTCATCCTCGGCTCCCCGTTGCGCCCCACCGACGCGAGCGCCTGAGGTTCAGGCCTCGGGGAGGACCACGCCGGGTGAGCGGTCTCCGCTGGCGGCTCGGCTCGTGCGGACCCGCTCGATGATCAGGCCCACCAGCAGCGCGAAGCCGACGCCGAGCAGCACGCCCAGCAGCGGCTGGTCGCGGAAGGCGAGCCCGCCGATCATGCCGATCCCGACGTTGTAGATCGCCCAGGCCGAACCGGCCAGCAGCGCCCAGGCCACGAACCGCCAGCGCGGGTAACGGACCATGCCCGAGGCGAGCGAGGTCGCGGTGCGGCCGCCCGGGATGAAGCGGGCGCCGACGATCAGCATGCCGCCGCGGCCGAGCAGCCCCCGTTCGGCCCAGGCGAAGAGCTTCTCCCCGGCCTGGAACCGACGCAGGCGCTGGGCGAGGGGCCCGGCCCGCCGACCCAGGTGGTGCGCCGTGACATCGCCGATCAGGGCGCCCGCGACCGTCGCGGCCAGCAGCCACCAGGCCTCGGGGGAGGACTGCACCACGGCGTACGCCCCCGCCGTGATCACCACGGTCTCGCCCGGCATCACCGGGAGCACGGAGTCGATCGCCACCACCGTGAGCACGACGAGGTAGAGCCATGGCGACGCCATGACCACGTCGAGCAGGTGCATCACGGAGTCCATTGACCAGACGCTACGGACCCCACCTGGGGGAACCCTCGTAGACTCCCCGCATGGACGCTGAGACCCTCGTGACCGACGCCGCCCGTGCTGCGAAGCGCGCCCAGCCGCAGCTCGCGCGCCTGTACCGGGACCGCAAGGACACGGTCCTGCTCGCCATGGCGGACGCCCTGGTCGCCCGCGCGGACGAGATCACCGCCGCCAACGCGCTGGACCTCGCGGCCGCCGACGCCTCCGGGATGGCCGCGGGCCTGCGGGACCGCCTCGCCCTGGATCCGCAGCGGGTGGCGAGCATCGCCCAGCAGCTGCGCGACGCCGCCGCCCTGCCCGATCCGGTCGGGGAGGTGATCCGGGGCTCCGTGCTCGCCAACGGGCTCGAGCTGCGCGAGGTGCGGGTCCCGCTCGGCGTGGTCGGCATGGTCTATGAGGCCCGGCCCAATGTCACCGTCGACGCCGCGGGCCTCGCCCTGAAGTCCGGCAATGCCGTCGTGCTCCGCGGCGGCTCCGCCGCCCTCCACTCCAACACGGCGCTGATCGCCGTGCTGCGCTCGGTGCTCGCCGAGCACGGCCTGCCGGAGGACCTGGTCGTCGGGATCGACGAGCACGGCCGCGAGGGGGTGGACGTGCTGATGCGCGCCCGCGGCCTGGTGGACGTGCTGATCCCGCGCGGCGGGGCGGGCCTGATCCGTCGCGTCGTCGAGAACTCCCTCGTGCCCGTCATCGAGACCGGCACCGGCAACACCCACGTGCTGGTCGACGCGAGCGCCGACCTGGACCAGGCGGAGGCGATCGTGCTGAACGCGAAGACGCAGCGGATCGGCGTGTGCAACGCGCTCGAGACCCTGCTGGTCCACCGCGGGATCGCCGAGCAGGCTCTGCCCCGCCTCGGCACCGCCCTCGTCGGCGCCGGCGTGACCCTGCACGCGGATCCCGCCGCCCGCGAGATCCTCGCCACGGCGGGCGTCGAGAGCACCGAGGCCGAGCCCGCGGACTGGGACACCGAGTACCTCGCCCTCGATCTCGCCGTCGCGGTGGTGGAGGATCTCGACGCGGCCCTCGAGCACATCCGCGAGCACTCCACCGGGCACACCGAGTCGATCCTGACCAGGGATCTCCCCAGCCAGCAGCGCTTCCTCGCCGAGGTCGACTCCGCCGTGGTGATGGCGAACGCCTCGACCCGCTTCGCCGACGGCGGGGAGTTCGGGTTCGGCGCCGAGATCGGCATCTCCACCCAGAAGCTCCACGCCCGCGGGCCGATGGGGTTGACGGAGCTCACGACCGGGAAGTGGATCGTCGTGGGACAGGGGCACGTGCGCCCGTGAGGCCTGGCGGTTGTGGGATGATGGCCCGGTCCACCATGGAAAGGCCCCGTTCACAATGATCGACCAGCTCCTGATCCTCGCCGAAGCCGGCTCGCACTCCGCCGAGGGCGGTCTTCCCCCGGCCGTGATCGGCCTGGGCATGTTCGTCTCCCTGATGATCCTGCTCGGCGTGACCCTGCTGACCGGCGGTCTCAACCAGCGCAAGCGGTCCGGGGAGAACGACCACTCCGGCGATCACTGAGCGCGTGGAGCTGCAGCGCCGACGCATCGGCGTGATGGGTGGGACCTTCGATCCGATCCATCACGGGCACCTGGTCGCGGCCAGCGAGGTGCAGAGCGTCTTCGGCCTCGACGAGGTGGTCTTCGTCCCCACCGGTCGTCCCTGGCAGAAGGCGGATCGGGAGATCTCCGATCCCGAGCACCGCTACCTGATGACCGTCGTCGCGACGGCCGCGAACCCCGTGTTCACGGTCTCCCGCGTCGACATCGACCGGCCCGGCTCCACGTACACCATCGATACCCTGCACGACCTGCGCCGCCAGCATCCCGACGCGGACCTCTTCTTCATCACCGGCGCCGACGCGCTGCAGTCCATCCTCACCTGGAAGGACTCCGAGGAGATCTTCTCCCTCGCGCATTTCGTCGGCGTGACCCGACCCGGCCACGAGCTGGACACCGAGGGGCTCCCGGCCGACGGGGTGACCCTCATCGAGGTGCCGGCGATGGCGATCAGCTCGACCGCATGCCGCGAGCGGGTCGCCGCCGGTGCGCCCGTCTGGTACCTCGTGCCCGACGGGGTGGTGCAGTACATCAACAAGTACGCCCTCTACACAGGAGGTGACCGCGATGACCGAGTCGGAGACGACTGAGAGCGCACCGCGCCACGGCCGGCGCGCCCGCGCGCTGCCGCCCGAGGAGATCACCGGCCCCGTCGCTGTGACGGCCGCCCCGGGGATCCGGGGAGCGGTCGCCGCGCCGACGGCCGACGCCCCCGTGCCGACCCTGCGCAAGTTCGGCCGCCGCGCCCGCATCATCGAGCTGAGCGAGGCGCCCGAGTCCGTGCCGAGCGCGCCCGTCGAGGGGTCCGCGGCGGATGACTCCGCGTCGGGACAGACGGCGGGTGCTGAATCCACGACCGCGACCGTCGTCATCGACCGCGACAAGGACGGCGTGGAGCTCGGCGAGCTCTCCGTCTCCGAGGCGCCCGATCCGCGCCCCGCGCCCCGCTTCGAGGGGCAGGTGCTGCACCGCCCCGAGCGCTCGGGCGGTCGCCCGCTGCTGTGGCTGGTGTGGATCCTCATCGCCGCGGCCCTGGTGGCTCTCGTGGTCCTGCTGCTGACCGGCATCATCGGCCCCGCCCAGGCGCAGGCCCTCGCCGGGCTGCTGCCCGTGCACCCGATCGACCCGTCCCTCGTCCCGCCCCTCCTGGAGGAAGCATCCGCGTGAGCGCCCCCGAAGAGTCCCTCGATCTCGCCCGCGTGGCCGGCCAGGCCGCCGCCGACAAGCTCGCGGCGGAGGTGATCGGCCTCGACGTCTCCGAGCAGGTCGTGATCACCGACGTCTTCCTGGTGTGCAGCGGCGACTCCGAGCGGCAGGTCTCCGCGATCGTCGACGGCGTCGAGGAGGAGCTGCTGAAGCAGCGCCGCCGCAAGCCCCTGCGCCGCGAGGGGGAGCGCGACGCCCGCTGGGTGCTGCTCGACTACGGCGACATCGTCGTGCACGTCCAGCACGCGGAGGACCGCGCCTTCTACGCTCTCGAGCGGCTGTGGCGCGACGCCCCCGTGATCGATCTGCAGATCGACGCGGACCGCGGGGAATGAGCTCCGCCGCCCCGACGCGGCTGGTGCTGGTGCGGCACGGCCAGACGGACTACAACCGCGACGGCCGCCTGCAGGGGCAGGTCGACATCCCCCTGAACGAGACCGGTCGCACGCAGGCACGGGCGGTCGCACGCGCCGTCGCCCAGAACCCGCCCGATCTGATCCTCGCGTCCCCGCTCGGCCGCGCGCTCGAGACGGCGCGGACCATCGGCGAGGCGTGCGGACTCCCGGTGAGCACCGACCAGGCGCTCGTCGAGCGCGGCTTCGGACATTGGGAGGGCCTGCACAGCGATGCGATCCGCGCCCGCTGGCCGCAGCAGCTCGCCGACCACCGCGAGCATCGCCGGGTCGACGGGCTCGGTATCGAGAGCCGCGAGGGGGTCGCCGAGCGCTTCGCGGCGAGCTGCCTACGGCACGTGGGGGAGAACCCCGGGCGGACCGTCCTGATCGTCGCGCACGGCGCCGCGATCACCCTCGGCATCACCGAGCTGCTCGGCCTGCACACCTCCGAGTTCCGCGGCCTCGCCGGCCTCGAGAACTGTCACCGCTCGGTGCTCGAGCCGCTCTCCGCGGACCCCGAGGGGCGGCGGATGAGGTTGCTGTCACACAACCTCAGTCCCGATTTCACCTGAGTCCAGGGACGATGTAATATCGACGAGTCGCCTCGAGGGGCGGCACCGACGTGGTGCGAGAGCACCGCACGGGGCTATGGCGCAGTTGGTAGCGCGCTTCCATGGCATGGAAGAGGTCAGGGGTTCGAATCCCCTTAGCTCCACGTAAGATGAGAAAATCGAAACTTGCCCCGCCTGATGGCGGGGCAGTTTTGTTTATGCGGTGACGTCCGCCGGGGCGTCGATGTTGGTGTGGGCGAGGATGCTGGCGGTGGTCTGCTCGGGTGTGTAGGTGGCGTTCTCTTCGTCGTCGATGGTGATGCGGGTGAACAGGGCGCGGTTGAGGATGCGTCGTTCGGTTGGTTCGCACTTGTTGTAGAGGTCGTCGAGGTCGACGAGGAGGTCGGTGAGCTGGTCCAAGCCGGTTCGGGCGTCGGCGTAGGTGTCGGTGAGGTTGTCGAGCCGGGTGGTGATCTGGTCGAGGCTGGCGCGGATGCGGTCTTGTTCGCTTTTGAGGAGGTCGAGGGGGATCGCGTCGGCGTAGTGAGCTTGGACGAGTTTGAGGCGTTCGGCTTCGAGTTTGTCGCGTTGGACGGTCAGGAGCTTGCGTTCGTCCTCGCTGGATCCTTCGAGCTGGTCGAAGACGTCGTTGAGGACTTTCCGGACGTGCTCAGCTTGGGCTGGGCTGAGGGAGTTGCGCTGGTAGGTGCGTTCGATCTCGGCTTCGGCGCGTTCGGCGAGGATCGCGGAGCGGGTGCAGTTGGTGGTCTTGCGGCGTCGTCCGGAGCAGGTGAAGTACTCGTAGCGGTCCCCGGGGACTGCCGCACGATCAGGTGACAGTTGGGGTGTCAGGCCGCGAGGTCCACGGCGGGATTCATGATGGTCTCGTATTCGATGGGGGTCAACCGGGCTCTTCGCGGTTCGTGGTGAATGACCCTGCTGTGGCGGGTATTCACGCTACGGTTTTCGCGGCGCTGGTCAGCAGGATACGCATCCGGTGGTTCTCGGCGTTGCGGAAGCCACGGCCGATGCGTTTGATGTTCTTGATGCCGGTGTTCGCGGCCTCGACCCGGGCGGTGGTCGCGCCGGTGACGATGAGGACCTCGATCGCGTCCCACCAGGTCACGACGGTGTCGTAGAGCTTGGTCGCCTCGGGCATGTTCGCGATCTGGACGAAGTAGCCCATCCGCATCCGTTCGTTCCAGGCCTGGGCGAGGGTGTCGGTGGCCAGCAGGCGGCGGAGCTGCTCCTTGATGCCCCAGGCGGCGGAGAGCTCGTCGGTGGGGTCATCGGTGCGGAATACCCTCTCCAACCGCTCCCACGCCCTCGGGGTGAGGGTGTCAGCGCCGCGCAGCAGGAGCATCCGGTGCGCCCAGGCCGGGTCATCCTTCCGACCCCGGCGACCGTGATGGGTGCGGGCCAGGCGTTGCCGCACGGCGGTGACCATGTCGTTCCCGAGCTTGACGAGGTGGAACTTGTCGACCGAGACCGCAGCGCGGGGCAGGTAGGTCCGCAGTGCTTTGCGGAACGCGGCCGAGGGATCGATCGCGACGATCTCGATCCGCTCCCGCCAGTCCTCAGAGCGCTGGGCAAGCCAGTCACCGACGGCGGTGGAGTCCCGGCCGTCGACGACGCCGAGGACCTGTCCGGTGGTCAGGTCGACCAGGGTCGTCATCCATGGCTCGAACCGTCTCCAGGCACCTTCATCGGTGCGGAACCAGCGCACCGACCGGTAGCGGTGCTCATCGATGCCCAGGCGCGTCACTCGCACGTCCTCGGCGGCGGGGAGGACCACTGCGGCCGCCGCCAGCGCGGACTGGACCAGCCACCACGAGACGCCATGGGCCCGGGCGACCTCGGAGGCAGCCCGGCCCGAGGTGAGCACCGCGGAGACGACCTGATCCCGCAGCCGGGTCGTCGAACGCGCACGGTAAGGGACCTGATCGGTGGCTTCCCAGAACGTGCGCCGGGCGCAGGCCGGCTCGAGGCAGAACCAGCGCCGCTTGGCCCACACCACCTCCACCGCCCCGGCCACGGGGACGTCGCGCACCTTCTGGGACCGGCGGGAGTGGACCTTGGTCGCGAGCACCCCGCAGGACGGACAGCCCGGCGGCTCGATGGATTCGATCACCACTCGACGGCCTCCGTCGGGCAGGTCGATCGCGTCTGTGACGCGGTAATCGGGCAAGTTGAAGATCGTGCTCGCAGCATCACGCTGCGAACCAGTATTCTCGTGCACAGGCTCGTGGTCCTCTGAGGTGTGGATGTCTTGACAACACCCATCACAGCAGGACCACGGGCCGTTCTACGCCAGCGACGCGACGCTCTCCTTCACCACGAACCTTGAAGAGCCTGATAGCCGCGCGTCTTCGTCGAGTTCGGTCGAAGCTCTCTGGAGACCACCGAAGGGCATCTACCCAGGTGAGACGCGATCTTCCGGACTCCCCACCCGGCCTTCGATCCCGTCGAGATCTCCATCCGCTCCGTGAACGTGAGTCGCCGCCGCACCATCCCAGGCCTCCTCGCCTCGAGCCCCCACGGACCGGGAGTGTTGCTACGACGCTATGACACCACCAACCGACAGTCATCTCTTGCCGATTTACATTCAGCCGACGACCTGAATGAAGCCAGCAGCCGAATGCACTCGACGGTCTACGTCGAAGTCGTGGTCTGGTCCAGGTCTCGGCGTCCCTTGCGGAGCCCGATTTCGTAGGCTGTAAAGGAAATGAGCGTCAGTGCGATTAACGGCAGCACGAACCATGCCATGGCTACGGTGAATCCCTCCAGTGCATCGTGCGCTGTGGCAGCCAGAACGAGGTATCCGGTGTAGGCGGCGTACAAAACCACGAACAAGCCGCCCTCCCAACGCGCCACCGCGAAGCCCGTGAACGCGATCGGCAGCAGTACCACTGCGGCCGCCAGCATTACTGGGATATCGAAGGCCACTGCGGCGCCGGATACGGGAATGCCCTCAAGAGAGATGAGCGCGGGTAGTCCTAGCACTACCCCTATGTTGAAGATATTGCTGCCGACCACGTTGCCCACCGCTAGGTCCCGTTCACCGCGACGCACGGCAATGATGGACGTCGCCAGCTCGGGCAGCGATGTCCCGACAGCCACAACGGTCAGTCCGACCACGAGGCTGCTTACGCCCAACGTGGTGGCTATGTTCACTGCTCCTTCCACGAGCAGCGTGGCACCGGCGACCAGCAACGCGACCCCCAGCAGCACGAAGAAGAGCGACCTGCCGACCGAGGCGCCTAGCGCAGCCCCTTCCTCGTCGGCTGGATCGACGGTTGCCGAATCTCCTGTCCCTTCCCGGGTATTCACCGCGGTCTTGGCGTCCCGCCGACTAATCACCACGGTCATTTTTGTATGGACCACCACACCGAAAAATAGTATCAGCCCGTCCACCGCACTGATCCTCCCATCCAGGGACACAAGGAGCAGTAGAACTGACAAGACGACCATCAGGGGCAGGTCAAAGCGGACCAGCCTCCGCTTTACAGCGAGGGGAACGACCAGCGCGGACAGTCCCAGGATGAGCAGGACATTAACGATGTTGCTGCCAACCACATTGCCCACGGCAAGCCCCGGTTCATCACGCAGTACAGCACCGACGCTCACTGCGAACTCGGGTGCCGACGTCGCCGCTGACACTACGGTGAGACCGATCACCAATGACGAAATCCCGAAACGTCCGGCCAGTGCTGACGCCCCACGCACCAAAAATTCCCCACCCAAGACCAGCAGCACCAGTCCGATCACGACCCGTCCAATATCAAGCACATCCATGAGTAGGAGTGTACGGCCCACAGTTCAGGCCCTGCCACGAGCACCCGCTGACCTCGAGATTTCACTGGGGTGTGGTCTCGACGGGTGGGCGTAATAGAGAAAGGTGCTCCTGGCCTGGGATGATACGGGGTGTCGAGTCTCGTAATCCGGCTCATCGCATTTGAGGGTGTAGGTGGGGCCTGAAGCCTCCTGCTTCGAGGAGGCTGCGGGCGATGTAGTGGGTGAGGTTGCGGAACCCGAGGGCGGAGCCGCGGAGGTGTTCGAGCCGGCCGTTGATCGCCTCTGTCGGACCGTTGCTGGTGCCCGGTCGGTCGAGGAAGGCCAGCACGTCGGTTGCGCGTTTCGTCAGTGTTCGGCCGAGCTTGGCCAGCTCGGGCAAGGCGTCCGGGACGCGCTTGCTCAGCGCGGTGATGAGCTTACCCATCTTCGCTTTGGCTTTCGCCCGGTCGGGTTCTCGGTAGGCGGCGACCATCGCCTGGTAGATCTCCCAGGTCACCTCGACCGCAACGTGCTTCTCTCGCTCGAACAGGCTGCTGAGGCGCTGGCGTTGGCGGTCGGTCAGCAGCTTGGTGCCGGTGTGGAGGGTGCGGCGAGTCTTGTAGAGGGGGTCGTCCTTGCGGCCCCTGCGCTTGTGGAGCTGCTGCTGGACGCGTCGTCGGCAGTCGTCCAGTGCGTCTCCGGCGAGGCGGACGACGTGGAAGGGATCCATGACCGCGACCGCGCCTGGGAGGGCCTCGCCGGCGGCGGTCTTGTATCCGGTGAACCCGTCCATCGCCACTACCTCGATGCGGTCCTTCCATGCCTTGGGGCGGGCCTCGAGCCAGGCCTTGAACGCTGCTTTGGAGCGGCCGGGGATCATGTCCAGCAGCCTCGCCGGGCCGGTCTTGTCCCTGGCTGGGGTGAGGTCGATGATCACGGTGACGTACTTGTCGCCGCGCCGGGTGTGGCGCCATACGTGCTCGTCGGCCCCGATCACGCGGACGGCGTCGAAGCGGGCGGGGTCATCGATCAGCAGCCGCTGGCCCTCGGCGAGGACGGCGTCGTTGGCGGTGTGCCAGGCGACCCCCTAGCCTGGCGGTGACCCGTGCGATCGTGAGGTGATCGATGACCAGGGCTTCCAGTGCCCACCGCATCCCGCCGCGAGAGAGCTTCGCCCGCTCGGGTGCTGCGCGAGTGGTGTCCTCGCGCCAGCGGTTCCCGCAGTGATCACACCGGTACCGCCGGATCCGCACCAGCAGCGTCGTGGGCCGGTGGCCGAACGGCTGGTGAGCGAGGGGCCGGGCGATCGTGCCGCGCGAGGTCGACCTCGCTCCGCAGGCGCGGCACCACGGACTTCCTCGGCGAGTCGGCATTCGAGCACCGCCCGCTCGGTCGTGAGCCACTGACCGACAGCGACGAGGCCGAGCTCGTCCAGGCGCGTGAAGGTCGTCAGATCGGGGCTGTCGAAGGTAGCGTTGGGTACGTCGAGGTCGTCCTGATGGCGAGCGTGAGAACTTCCATCATCGGGAGACCTCGACGTCTATCCCGGCACCGGCGCGCCCACCCCACACTCCGCAGCTACCCCCTCATCTGCGAAGGGCCTCATTTCCCGGACCTCCCTGTTCGATGGCGTTGCACGCCGCAATCGCACACCCCGCGATCGCAGCAGCGATGCCAGCCGCTCCCGCCCAAGTCCGAGTTCCTTTGCAATCTCTCGTAACGTGGCGCCCGCCGCGTAGCGTGCCTCTGCTCGAGCCAGCATCTCCTCGCTCACGCGAGGGAGCTTTCGGGCGCGCGGCTCGAGAGGACGGACCCGGCGTTGACGGACGCGGATCGACCGATGCATCGAGCCCATGCGAACCAGTGAGGGGGCAGGTTTCGACAAGCCTCCCGCTAGGTCCATCATCTGGTCGAAGTTCCAACCCTGCCCCACTGATCGTGGGGCAGGGTTTCTTCGTTGTGCTCCAAGTAGATGTCGGGGTGGAGTTGGCCGGTGCGTTGCCAGAACTCGGCGTGAGTCGGTTTGTGGGGTCGAGGATGGTCTCGTAGATGCCGGTGAACTCCGAGGTCAGGTTGAACCGTCGGGACCGATGCGCGGTCTGATCCCGTCCCTACGCATGGAGGCATGGTGACCCGGCTCGAAGTTCTCGGGGAGCTGCAAACCGATCCCAACGGGCCGCTGGCAAAAAGGGCGCGTGGCGGGAAAGACCTATGGAGCCTCCTGGTCGCGTACGGACGGATGCTCTGGCCGCCGGAAGGGCGGGCCGGGTGGTTCTCGGGGCTCGACGCCCAGCTCCGGGACGCGTCCAGAACTGACGGACCACTGGCGATCATTGAGACGACTGCACCCGCCGAAGATGCCCTCCTGACGAGCCTGGTCCTCAGCGTCGCGCAGGTGCTTCGTGCCTGCGGCCGGGCCGAGATCACTGGATTACGGGTCTCGACTGAGATCACCGACACCGAACCGAGCTGGCAGCCGAGCAGCTGGATTGCAAACCTCGCCCATCGCACCGACAGTGCAGAAGGAATCAGGGTGTCGCTGCACTGCCCTTCAGCGACGGGCGCCGACGTCCTTCCCACTACAGGCCAGTTCGGGGACGGAATCCGTGAGCTTCTCTCCCTTGGAGGCAGGGACTATCCCCGCTCGACTGAGGCCACGTCGTCCCGTGTGGGCCTGCTCGTCGAGGAGATGAGGTGGACCGAGCTGCACGGCGCCTACCTCATCGACCTCTCGGTCCTCGCAATCCATGCCGCAGGGTTTCGCGGCGAGGTGACGATCTCCGCGCAACCGCCCGATTAAGGCCGAGGGTCAACGCCAGATCGGCGCCGACTCCTCGGCGTCACCGCTACGCGGCGCTGCCTATCGCGAAAGCCTGTTCTTGGCGGCGGTCGGTGCGACACTCGTCATCGGAGTGGCACTCCTGTTGGGGTGCGCATCCCGCTCCAAGGGACAGAAGACGTCGAGCGGGGTGCCCGAGGGACAGTCGACAGCCGATCAGCGCTGGCTGACGCACCCATAACGCCTCCCTCACTCGTCCCAGGACTCACGCGTCTTCGGCCACGGCCAACCGCAGCTCCGGCTGCTCCACGCAGCTGTACAGCGTTGATCGGCTGATTCAATTCTCTGAAGCTCCCTCGGCTTCGTGCCTCGTCGACTCGGCCGCGCGATGGCCCGCCTTTCTCGCCGAGTGTTGCGTCTGAACCACTTCCGCCCTCGGAATCCGGTCCAGATGCAGCACGCGATGCCGTCCGGGGGAGGGCGCGGGTGGTCTAGGGCGGCGCTCGCCGGACGCGCGGGGGTCGCGGGAGGGACACTGGTGCGCATCGGGGACGTGCAGGGCGGAGCGGGTCGAGAGGAGAGCGGCGTGGGATATGCGGACTGGCCCGGGGTGATCGACCCGGAGGCGCTGTCCTCCGGGTTCGTGGCGGAGGTGCATCGCCTGGCCGATGCGGCACGGGCGGGGGCGTGGCCGGAGGTGCTCGAGGCGCTCGACTCCTCCCACTGGCTCACCGTGAACCAGTGGCGGATCGGCAGCGACTCCTGGTAAGCCCCGCTGCACCAGGCCGCCTGGCGGGGGGCGCCGCGGAACGTGGTGGAGGCGCTCCTGCGCCGTGGGGCGTGGCGGTCGCTGCGCACCGCCGACGGCGACCGGCCCGTGGATCTCTCGACCCGGCGCAGGCACGACCACCTGGAGGATCTGCTCGCCGTGGCGGATCTCGAGCCCGGAGAGGTACACCGCCATGACGCCTGGGACCGGCACCTCGCCGCCCTAATTGCCGCGCGCACCGCGCATCTGGACCCGGTGCGGCTCCGGCCGGTGCCCACCGAGCTCCTGGCCCGCGAGAGCGACCTGCGGCTCTGGCTCGCCTTCCCGGGCATGTACGGCGGATTCGGCATCACGCGCAACGGGGATCGGCTGCGCGTGACGAGCACAAGTCGGATCGTCGGCGGCTGGGGACAGGAACACGAGATCACCGAGGCCAGCTGCGAGCTCGTGGCGGACGGCCTGGACTGAGCCGAGCCGTCCCGGGACGGTCTCGCCTCAGGGCTGGAGTCGGCGCACCGGCTGGCGCAGCACCGTGCGCAGACGCTCTGGGGCGGCCCGTCGCGGATCCCCGAGATAGATCTCGTGGTGAAGGCCGGTCCGCTCGAGGCCGCGAGACGGAATCTCCTCATCGTGCATCCGCTCGAGCACGGGCCCCTCGGCGTCATACGGGCCGACGTGCAGGGTCTGCACGCAGAGCCCTTCCTCGAACTCCTCCCAACGGACCGCGGAGCCCTCCCTCACCGCGTCCACGTCGGCGGCGGTGATCCACTCGGGCGTCATGAGTATCAGCCGCCACTGCCAGCGGTCCTTGTCGCGCCGGGAGGTGAAGGCCTCCATATCCTCGGCCCACCACAGACCTTCGAGCGGCGGGACCACGTCATCCCGGCCCAGTTCCCGCGTCGAGCGGAACGTCAGCCGGTAGGCGAGCGGGTAGAGCGCCCCGAGCGCTGCCTTGTACTCCGTGATCAGCGGCACCGGGACCAGCGAGCCGGAGTTCGCCGACCCCTGGGCGCTGCAGGCCTTCGCCGACTGGCGCGAGGCGGAGCAGGGCCGGGACGCCGAGGCGTGGATCGCTGTCTTCCAGCGCTTCACGGCGGGCCCGCATCGCACCCGTGAGCAAGTCGATCCGGCGGTGTGGGAGCTCATCGACACCATGGCCCGCGACACCCTGGCCCAGCACCTGCGCGTCGGGCCCGACGGGCTGCCGCTGCCGCCGGTGCCGCCCACGCCGGTCACCGGGACGTGGGATCGGCTCGGGTCCATCACCGTCCCGGTGCTCGCGCTCTCCGGGGCGCTCGACGGGGTGGATCATCGCGCCATGGGGGAGCGGCTCGCCCGCTCGGTCGGCGGGCCCTCCCGCCATGTCGAGATCCCCGGGGCGGCGCACTACCCGAACCTCGAGGCGCCGGAGCGGTTCACGGGCGAGGTGCTGCGGCTCCTCGAGCTCCTCTGAGCTTCCCCTCCTCGACGATCAGCCCGTGCAGCTCCGCGAGCTCCGGCACGCTGAATCCCGCCACCGCGAGCGCGGGGCGGATCGCCCGGGCGAAGGCTCGGTAGGACCCGGGCACCTCGGCGCCCCGGGCTGCTAGAGCCCGCCGGGCGTACTCGTCGCACAGGAAGGCGGGCCGACGGAAGCAGTAGAGCGAGATCGCGTCGGCCGTCTCCTCGCCGATGCCCTCGACGCCCAGCAGCTCGCGACGCAGCGCCTCGTCGGGGAGGTCCGCCGCCCGGACGGCGCGCGCCGCCCACCAGGTGGCCAGCGCCTGCACGCGACGCGGTTTCGTGCGCGGGAAGCCGGCGGCGCGGACCAGCTCCCGCACCCGCTCCTCCTCGGCCGCGGCGAGCGGGGCGGGCTTGCGGAGGCCCGCGTCGGCGAGTGCGGCGAGTGCCGCGGCGGCCTGCTCCCATCGGCTGCGCTGGACCAGCACCGCGCCGAGCGCGATCTCGAAGGGCTCCTCCCCGGGCCACCACCAGCCCAGCGGGCCGTGGCGGGCGAGCAGCTCCCGCTGCAGGTCCCGGAGGTCGATCACGCCTCGTAGGCTGTCACGTCCTCCGCGGCGGCCGCCAGCCGCACCGCGGTGCCCGGCACCAGATGACGGCGGGCGACCTCCTGGGGAGGGAGGTCGGCGGCGAGGTCCTCCGTCTGCACGCGCACGAGGTCCCCGCGCGGGGCGAGGCTCTGCACGGTGCGCCGCAGACCGCGGTCCTCGACGAGGCGCACCCCGGCCGGACGGAAGGCGGCGAGGACCGCCGCGCCCGGCGCGAGCCCGCAGCGGGCGGAGATCCCCTCCCCGCCCCCGAGCGCCACGCGACTCCCGTCCCAGGTGCCGCGGACCAGGTTCAGCCCGGCGAAGCGGGCCGCGAAGGCGGTGCGGGGACGGGTGAGGAGCTCGGCCGTCGGCCCCTGCTCCCGGACCGTGCCCCCGTCCAGCACGATGACGCGGTCGGCGAGGGTGAGCACGTCGAGCACGTCGTGGCTGACGATCAGCGCGGTCCGCTCGGCGAGGAAGTCGCGCAGCTGCTCGCGGAGCGTCGGCGCGACGTCGACGTCGAGCGCCGCCATCGGCTCGTCCAGCAGCAGCAGCCGGGGATCCGCGGCGAGGGCGCGGGCGATCGCGACCCGCTGCGCCTGCCCGCCCGAGAGCTGCGACGGCCGACGCCCCGCGAGCGCACCGATCCCCAATTCGTCCAGCCAGCGGCGGGACTCCTCCCGCGCCCGCGACCGCGTCATCCCCTGGGAGCGCAGGGCGAAGCGGATGTTGCCGGCGGCGGTGAGATGCGGGAACAGCACCGGATCCTGGCCGAGGGTCGTGACTCGGCGCCGATGCGGCGGCACCCAGTCGCGGGTTCCCGAGAGGGTCCGCCCGTCGAGCGCGACCTCACCGGAGGACGGGCGGAGGGTGCCGGCGACGAGCGCGAGAGCCGTCGACTTCCCGGCCCCGTTCGGACCGATCAGCGCGACGGTCTCCCCGGCGGCGACCTCGATCTCCAGGTCCACCCCGCGCTCGGCGACCGCGGCGCGCAGCACGAGGCTCATGGCGCGCTCCGCCGGTGCGCGAGGGCGATGACCACGATCGCGACGAGCATCAGCAGGAAGGACAGCGCGATGGCGGCGTCCGGGTCGCTCTCGCGCTGCAGGTAGATCTCGAGCGGCAGGGTGCGGGTGGTGCCCTGCAGCGAGCCGGCCACGGTGATCGTCGCCCCGAACTCGCCGAGCGCCCGGGCGAAGGAGAGCACCGTCCCGGAGCCTAGCGCGGGGAGCACGAGCGGCAGGGTGACGTGGGTGAGGACGCGCGTGGGCCGGGCGCCGAGGGAGGCGGCGGCCTGTTCGTAGCGGGTCCCGGCGGTGCGCAGCGCCCCCTCGAGGCTGAGCACCAGGAAGGGCAGCGCCACGAAGGTCTGGGCGAGCACGACCGCGGTGGTGGAGAACGCGATCTGCACCCCGAGCACCTCGAGGTGCCGGCCCAGCAGCCCCTGCCGCCCGATCGTGGACAGCAGCGCGATGCCGCCCACGACCGGCGGGAGCACGAGCGGGATCAGCACGAGCGCACGCAGCAGCGACAGTCCGCGCAACCTCGACCGGGCCAGCAGCAGCGCCATCGGCACGCCCAGCAGCACGCACAGGACCGCGGTGGTGAGCGAGGTCTGCAGGCTCAGCCGCAGCGCCGCGAGCGAGGACTCCGAGGTGATCAGCCCCCAGAATCCGCGCCACTCCACCCGGCTCGCGAGCGCGAGGAGCGGCACGAGCACGAACAGCCCGCCGAGCACGGCCGGGATCAGGACCCAGCGGGGGAGGGAGCTCATGCGCCGCCGAAGCCGTAGTCGGCGAGGACCACCTGCCCCAGCTCGCCGGTCACGAGGTCCACGAACTCCTGGCCCAGCTCGGCGTTCGCCGCATCCTTCACCGTGGTGATGGGGTAGACGTTCACCGCCTCCGAGGACTCCGGGAAGGCGATGCCCTCCACCGCGTCCCCGGCCTTGCGGACGTCGGTGACGTAGACCAGGCCCGCATCGGCCTCGCCGCTCGTGACCTTGTTCAGCACGTCGGTGACGGACTGCTCCTCGCTCACCGGGGAGAGCTCGAGGCCGGCCGCCTTCTCGACCGTCTCGGTCGCCGCGCCGCACGGCACCTCCGGCGCGCACACCACGAGGTTCAGCCTCTCCTCCGTGAGGGACGCGAGATCGGTGACGCCCGCGGGATTCCCGGCGGGCACCGCGATCATCAGGGTGTTCGTCGTGAAGTCGACGGGTTCCGCGCCCGCGAGCCCGGCCTCGGTGAGCGTGGCCATGGTCCGCTCGTCGGCGGAGGCGAAGACGTCCGCGGGCGCGCCCTGCCGGATCTGCTCGACGAGCGTCGAGGAACCGGCGAGGTTGAACTCGACGGTGACTCCCTCGTGCTCCTGCTCGAACTGCTGCCCGAGCACTTCGAAGGGCTCCTGCAGGGAGGCGGCCGCGAAGACCTGCAGGGTGACCGGGTCCGCGGCAGGGCCGCCGTCGGAGCCCGAGCCCCTCGCGCAGCCGGTGGCGAGCAGGATCAGGGCGGCGACGGCCGCGAGCAGTCGGGCCGGGCGTCTCATGCGTCCCCGCGCGCGACGGCGGGGGCCGGGCGGGCCGGCTCGGGGCCGGTCTCGATCACGACCTGGGTGGCCTTGACGACGGCGCTCGCGACCCTGCCGGGCTCGAGGCCCAGCTCCTGCGCGGCCTCGCTGCTCATGAGCGAGACCACCCGGTACGGCCCGCACTGCAGCTCCACCTGGGCCATGACGGTGTCCTGCACGACACGGGTGACGAGGCCGGTGAAGCGGTTGCGCGCCGAGGAGGCGGTCTGCCCGTGCAGCTCGGGGGTCACGGCCAGCTCGCGGGCGAGCCGTGCGACCTCCGTCCCCTCGAGCACCCGACGCCCGGAGGCGTCGGTGCCCGCGGTGATCGTGCCCTTCTCGATCCATCGGCGCACCGTGTCCTCGCTGACCCCGAGGAAGGTGGCCGCCTCACGTACCCGCAGCTGCGTCATGGTGACCAGTCTAGGCCCGCAGATGCGGGCTGTGGTGGGTCGGGGTGGTCCTCGGGGTGCAGCGTGCGTCGGGGCGCCGCGGCGGGGGCGGTGGCGGGCCGACGGATCAGCCGACCAGCAGCACGCCGCCGAGGCCGATTCCTGCGACCAGCAGCGTCGACAGCGCCGCGAGGGCGAACGGGCGGCCGCCCACCTGCACGAGCCGCCGGAGCCGCACCCCGGTCCCGAGGGCGAACATCGCCGCGGCGAGCAGCAGGGTCTGCAGCACGGAGCCGGCCTCGAGCGCGAGGGTCGGCAACGGGACGAGCGAGCGCAGCGCCACCATCGCCAGGAAGCCGAGCACGAACAGCGGCACGAGCGGCGGTCGGGTCCCGTCGGTCCGTCCCGCGCGGCGCTGCTGGACGCCGAGCACCGCGATCACCGGGGCCAGCAGCACCACGCGGGCGAGCTTGACCACGACCGCCACGGCGAGCGCGCCGCCGCCGAGTGCGCCGCCCGCGGCGACCACCTGGGCGACCTCGTGGATCGTGGCCCCCGCCCAGAGGCCCGCCGTCTCGGGGGCCAGGTGCAGCAGCGCCGCGAGGGCCGGCACTGCGGCGATCATCACCGTTCCGCACAGGACCACCAGCGCGATCGCGGTGATGGTCCGCTCCTCGTGCTCGTCCTCGGGATCGGTGACCCCGGCGGCCGCAGCCACGGCGGCGGCCCCGCAGATCGAGAAGCCGCACGCGATCAGCAGGGTCAGTCCGCGCTCCACGCCGAGCAGCCTCCCGAGCCCCACCGTGCCGAGGATCCCCAGGGTCACGACGGCGAGGACCACGAGCAGCATCGGGGCGCCGAGGGCGAGCAGGTCTCCGAGGGCGACCTCCAGTCCGAGCAGCACGATCCCGATCCGCAGCAGGCGCTTAGAGGCGATCGAGAGACCGGGCGCGAGCACCTCCGGGAGCGGGACGGCGTTCGCGAGGACGATGCCGACGACGATCGCGACGACGAGCGCGCTCACCCCGGGCAGCAGTGGGGCGAGCAGCATCGAGCCGCCCGCGACGCCCAGGGCGAGGAGCAGGCCGGGGCCGATCCTCCGCAGGTCCCCCGCGACGCGGGACGGGTGATGGTCCCGGAGGTCGGCGGGCGAGGCGGCGGGGGAGAGGGTCTCGTGCATATGACCCACTGTGTCGGCGCGAGAACGCGCCCGGTAGAGAGCAGTTCGCGAGCAGGGCATATGATTCTGATATGCCTGAGGTGCCCTCCCGACTCCCGAACCTCGCTTCCCTCCAGCTCTTCCTCGCCGTGGTCGACGAGGGCGGCCTCGGGGCGGGCGCCCGGCGCCTCGGCCTCCACCAGCCCAACGCCAGCCGGGTCATCGCCCAGCTCGAGGCCGAGGCCGGCGCCGCCCTCCTCGAGCGCGACCCCCGCGGCTCGCGCGCCACCTCCGCCGGCCTGCTCTACGCCGCCCATGCCCGGGAGCTGATCGCGGCGGCGGAGGAGTTCTCCGCGTGGCTGCGGCACAGCCGCGACGAGGACTCCCGCGAGTTGCACGTGGGCGTCAGCATGACCATCGCCGAGCACCTCATGCCCGCCTGGCTCGCCGAGCTGCGGCGCCGCAGCCCCCGCGTGCGGGTCGACCTCGAGGTGCTCAACTCCACCCGCGTCCTCGCCGGCATCCACGACGGCCACCTGCAGCTCGGCTTCGTCGAGACCCCGCACGTGCCCCGCACGGTGCACTCCCTCATGCTGCGCGAGGACGAGCTCGTGGTGGTCGTCGCCCCCGACCATCCCTGGGCCGCCCGGGAGGAGCCGCTGCCGCTCGCGGAGCTCGCCGCGACGCCGCTCGTGGTGCGCGAGGGCGGCTCCGGCACCCGCGACGCGTTCGAGGAGCTCGTCCCCGCCGCCGCCCGCACCGCCCCCGTCCAGGAGCTCGGGAGCAACGCCGCGGTGCGCATCGCCGTCGCCTCCGGGGCGGGCGGCGCCGTGCTCTCGATGCTCGCCGTCCGGGACGCCCTCGGCACCGGACAGCTCCACCGCGTCCCCGTCGGCGGCGCCCGCCTGCGCCGCCCTCTGACCGCCGTGTGGAAGGGACCGCGCCGCGTCAGCGGCCCGGCCGCCGACCTCCTCGACGTCGCCACCTCGCCCCCTTCCCCCAGGAGCTGACATGCCGATCCTCACCCGCACCTCCGAGCAGCCCGACCTGCCGCGCCGCGGCGCCGTCTGGTCCCTCACCGGCCACGAGCGCGAGCTCGACGCCAACCTCATCCGCCTGCCCGCCGGGGACGAGATCCCCGCCCACCTCGGCGCCGAGGTCGACACCCTGATCCACGTCGTCCGCGGCTCCGGCACGCTCGTCACCGACGACGGCGAGGAGGAGCTCGCCCCCGGCGACCTCGCGCTCCTGCCGCGCCGCACCCGACGCGGATTCCGGGCCGGGGCCGACGGGCTCGAGTACCTCACCGTGCACCGCCGTCGACAGGCACTGCGGATCGGCCGCCGCGAGGACCTGCCCGCACCTGGGGCAGACTGACCCCATGGCAGAGATCCACGACCCCCGCATCGCCGTCTATCTCGACTTCGACAACATCGTCATGTCCTGGTACGACCGGGTGCACGGACGCAACGCGTACAGCCGCGACCGGCAGCGGATCGCAGAGGACCCCACCGCCCCCGAGATCGCCGAGCGTCTCGCTGCCGCGACGGTGGACGTCGGCGCGATCATCGACTTCGCCGCCTCCTACGGCACCGTGATGCTCACCCGCGCCTACGCCGACTGGTCCTCCCCGGTCAACGCCGAGTACCGCGACCAGCTGGTCTCCCGCGCCGTCGACCTGGTCCAGCTCTTCCCCGCCGCCGCCTACGCGAAGAACGGCGCCGACATCCGCCTCGCCGTCGACACCGTCGAGGACATGTTCCGCACCCCCGACCTCACCCACGTGGTCATCGTCGCGGGCGACTCCGACTACGTCCCGCTCGCCCAGCGATGCCGGCGCCTCGGCCGCTACGTGGTCGCCATGGGCGTGGCCGGCTCGACCGCGAAGTCGCTCGCCGCCGCGTGCGACGAGTTCGAGTCGTACGACAACCTGCCCGGGGTCGAGCTGACCGGGACCGAGCGCTCCGGCCCCTCCCGTCGGCGTCGGCGCGCGAAGCCCGAGCCCGCCGCGAGCAGCCGGACCAGCGAGGACTCCGCGACCCCGGCGGAGGAGCCGGCCGAGGACGACCCCCACGCCGTCGCCGCCGCCCTCCTCGAGCGCGCGCTCGAGCTCGGCGACCGCGGCGACGGGGAGTGGCTGCACTCCTCCGCGGTGAAGACCCATATGCGCCGCATGGATCCGAGCTTCAGCGAGAAGGCCCTCGGCCACCGCAGCTTCTCCGACTTCCTCAAGGCCAACGCCGACATCGCCGAGCTCGAGGAGACGGGGCACGAGCGCCTCGTCCGCGCGAAGGACTGATCGCATGAACAACGCCGACGACGCCCCGACCCCCGATTCGGCCGACGCCCCGACCCCCGATTCGGCCGGCGCCCCCGCCCCGCTGCTCTCGACCGCGCTCACCGGCCGCCGCATCGTCGTGGCCGTGGACCGCAAGGCGGGCGAGCTCTCCACGGCCCTGCGCCGCCATGGCGCCGAGATCGAGCACGCCCCGCCCATGTCGACCATTCCGCACATCGATGATGCGGCGCTGCTCGCGCGCAGCCGTGAGTTGATCACCGCGACGCCGCAGATCCTCGTCGCCCTCACCGGGATCGGCTTCCGCGGGTGGATGGAGGCGGCCGACGCGGCCGGCATCGGCGAGGAGCTGCGCACCGCGCTCGCCGGCGCCCGCATCGTCGCCCGCGGCCCGAAGGCGCGCGGCGCCGTGCAGCGGGCGGGCCTGCCCGTCTCCTGGACCGCGGAGGGCGAGGTCGCCGCCGAGGTCGCCGAGCATCTGCTCGCCCGCGACCTCGCGGGCGCGCGGATCGCCGTCCAGCACCACGGCTCGGGGTCCGACGGGCTGGACGCCCTGTTCACGGAGGCGGGCGCCGAGGTGGTGAGCCTGACCGTCTATCGCTGGGGGCCGACGAAGGACGCCGCCGCGCTGCGCGCATCGGTCGAGCACGCCGGCTCCGGGACGGCCGACGCGGTCGTCTTCACCTCCGCCCCCGGTGCGCAGGCCTGGCTCGAGGACGCCGAGGCCGCGGGCACGCTCCCCGCGATCCGGGAGCGGGCCCGGGCGGGGGAGCTGCTGCTCGCCGCCGTCGGGCCCGTCACCGCCGCCCCGCTCGAGGAGCGCGAGCTGCCGAGCCTGCAGCCCGAGCGGATGCGCCTGGGGTCCCTGGTGCGCGCCGTCGTGGCGCACTACGGCGGCTCCACCAGCGAGTCCGCGTGACAGAACCTCCCGCGGGGAGGAGAATCGAGCACCCGCCCGGGCGACCGAGGAGTGTGCGCCATGAACGTGTTCCTGTGGATCCTGGCCATCGTGTTGGCCGCCGCCTTCCTGGGCAGCGGCCTGATGAAGATCCTCACGCCCCGCGAGCAGCAGATCCGCCGCACCCCCTATGTCGAGGACTTTCCGCAGAGCTGGATCCGCGGGATCGGGGTGCTCGAGGTGCTCGGCGCCGTCGGTCTGATCCTCCCAGCCGTGACCGGGGTGGCGCCGCTGCTGGTCTCCGCCGCGGCGGCCGGTCTCGCGATTACCATGGTCTTCGCCGCCATGGTGCACGTGCGCCGCGGGGACGGCATCGCCGCGGCGCTGCCCGCGATCGTGCTCGCGATCGCCTCCGTGGTGCTCGCCTGGTCGCGCTTCGGGCCGTACCCGCTCTGATCCCTGCCGGCGCCGGTGCGGGTCAGCGGCGTTGCAGCAAGGCCCGCAGCAGCAGCCCCGCGAGCAGCGCCCAGAAGGCCGCGCTGATCCCCGCGACCGCCACGCCCGAGGCGGCGATCAGCACGGTGACCCCCGCGGGGATCTGCTCGGCGGGCTCGGCGAGGGCCGCCCTCAGCGAGGAGACGAAGGTCGAGGCCAGCGCGAGCCCCGCGACTGCGGCGATGACGCCCTCGGGGGCGAGACCGATCAGCTGCGTGAAGGCCGCCGCGCCGAGGCCCAGCACCACGAGCACCATCCCGTAGGTCGCGCTCGCCACCCAGCGCCGCGAGCGGTCCTCCCCGGCCTCCGGCCCCGCGGCGAGCGCCGCCGTGATCACCGCGAGGTTCACGCCGTGCCCGCCGAGCGGCGCGCCGAGTAGGGTGCCCGTGCCGGTGACCAGCATCGAACGCCGCCACGGCACCTCATAGCCCAGCCCCCGCATCACCGCGACGCCCGGCACGTTCTGCGAGGCCATCGTGACCAGGTACAGCGGCAGGGCGATCCCCACGAGCGCCTCGAGGTCGAGCTGCGGCACGGTCAGCTCCACCCGAGGCACGAGCGCCGCGGCCGGCACCTCGGCGCCCGCGCGGAACACGGACACGAGGATCACCGCGGTCGCGGTCGCGAAGGCGAGCGGGGAGGCCCAGCGCGGGGCGAGGCGCAGCGCGAGCGCCCACACGACGACCACGGGGCCGACGGCGAGCGGATTCGCGGCGAGGCCCAGCACCGGTCCGAGGCACAGCTGCAGCAGCACCCCCGCGAGCGCCGACCGCCCCCGTCGTCGCCAGCAGCGCCGCACCCGGCGTCGACCAGGCGATCGTCAGCGGCAGTCGCGACCACGCCGACAGCAGGATCGAGCACAGCCCCATCAGCACGCTCACCGCGAGCAGCCCGCTCGAGGCCTGCGCGGGGCTCGCCCCCACCGCCTGCAGACCCGCGAGCACCACCACGAAGGAGCTGGTGAAGGCGACCAGACCGGCGACCACGCCTGCGGAGACGGGGCGGGCGAGGTCGGTCATGAGGCGGAGCGTATGTCCGCGCTGGCGCGATGATCGACAGCGCCCGCCGCTCGGACGCGTCCGATCGGTGGCAGGATCACCCCTATGAGCGACGCCGCCCCCGCAGGTCCCGCCCCCGTCCCCGACGTGATCGCCTGGCTTATGGACTCCGATCCGACCCTGCGCTGGCAGGTCGAGCGCGACCTGCTGGACCGCCCCGCGAGCGACTGGGAGGCGACCCGGGCCCGCATCGCCACCGAGGGCTTCGGCGCGGAGCTGCTCTCCCACCAGGGCGAGGACGGGCAATGGGCAGGCGGTGCCTTCTTCCCCGCCGGCTTCTTCGACGACCCCGAGACCCGCGACCTCCCCGGCCAGCCGTGGACCGCGACCACCTGGTCGATGACCACGCTGCGCGAGTGGGGGATGGACCCCGCGCCGCTGATCGCCCGCGACACCGTCGGCCTGCTCGCGCGCAACTCCCGCTGGGAGTACGACGACCTGCCCTACTGGGGCGGGGAGGTCGACTGCTGCATCAACGCCATGACGCTGGCCAACGGGCTCTGGCTCGGCGCCGACGTCGAGCACCTCGCGACCTGGTTCGTCGAGCACCGGATGGCCGACGGCGGCTGGAACTGCGAATGGGTCGAGGGCAGCACCCGCTCCTCGGTCCACTCGACCCTCAACGCGCTGCGCGCCCTGCTCCTGCACGAGCAGGCGACCGGCGGCACCGAGGAGACCCGGGCGGCCCGCGCCGCGGGGGAGGAGTACCTGCTCGAGCGCGAGCTGACCCATCGGCTCTCGACGGGCGAGCAGTGGGGCCCGTGGGTCGACCACTTCCTCTACCCGCCGAGGCACGTCTACAGCGCGCTGCGGGCGCTCGACCACTTCCGGCGCGCGGACCGACGCGATCCGCGAATGGCGACGGCGATCGCGATGGTCAAGCGGGCGCAGCAGGCCGACGGCACGTGGCTGCAGCAGCACGCCCTCCCGGGCCACATCTGGTTCGAGGTCGACAACCCCGTGGGACAGCCCTCGGCGTGGGTGACCCTCGAGGCGCTGCGCGTGCTCAGATGGTGGCGCGACGCCGGCTGACCGCATCCCTCGTGGTGGTGCGGATCCGGTACAGGCTCGTCGAGGCCGTCACGTAGAGGGTTCGGCCGTCGTCCCCGCCGAAGCACAGGTTCGCCGTCAGCTCGGGCACCGGGATCTCTGCGAGGCGCTCCCCGGCGGGGGAGAAGACCTGCACCCCGGAGCCCGAGGAGCTCCAGATCCGCCCCTCGACGTCGACGCGGATCCCGTCGGGCAGCCCCGGCTCGATCTCGACCAGCACCCGGCCGTTCTTCGCATGCCGCCCGTCGACCACGTCGTACACGTGGATCGCGTGGCCGCGCGGCCGGCCCGCGGAGAGCGCCTCGTCGGCCGGGGAGAGGGAGGAGTCGGCGACGTAGAGCAGCGACTCGTCGGGGGAGAGGGCCAGCCCGTTCGGTGCCTCGACGTCGATCACCACCGGGCGCACCTCGCCCGAGGCGGGATCGACGCGGAACACGTACCGGTCCCCGTACTCCTCCTCGCCGGCGTGGCCCTCGGCGGGCTTCCGGATCCCATAGGACGGGTCGGTGAACCAGATCGCCCCGTCGGCGGCGACGATGACATCGTTGGGGGAGTTCAGCCGCACCGCGCCGAAGCGGTCGACCAGGGTCTGCGGCGAGTGCACGGCACCCGGCTCGACCGCGGTGTCGCGCTGCACCGCGCGGCGGCCGTGGGAGCACTCGATGACGGTGCCGTCGAGGTCCAGGGTGCGGCCGTTGGTGAACTCGACGTCCTCGGCGAAGACGCTCAGCTCCCCGGTCGCCTCCGAGAACTCGAGGATCCGGTTCCCGGGGATGTCGCTGAAGCGCACCGCCCGCCGCGGCGGGATCCACAGCGGACCCTCCGCCCAGGTGGCACCGGTGGCGACGCGCTCGAGGACGGCGCCGGTCTCGAGCTGGGACGGGGCGGGAGTCGTCATGGAGCCGATCCTAGGTGAGCGCCTCGAGGACTCCCTCGCCGTACTCGGCGAGCTTCTTCGCCCCGACCCCGCTGATCGTGCCGAGCTGGTCGACGCTCGTCGGCGCGGTCTCGATGATCCCCACCAGGGTCGCATCGGAGAACACCATGTAGGGCGGGATCTGCCGCTCCCGCGCGACCTCCGTGCGCCACGCGCGCAGCGCCTCGAAGCGCTCCCGCGCGGCGGGCTCGAGCGCGTCGGCCGCCCGGGAGCCGCCCCCGGAGCGGGCGGACCGGGACCTCCCGGACCTCGTCGGGGCTCGGTCGACGGCGAGCTCGAGGGTCCGCTCGCCGCGCAGCACCGGGCCGGCCTCCGGGCCGGGGACGAGCACGCCGTACTCGCCGACGGACTCGACGATGCCCCCGGCCAGCAGCTGGCGCAGGGCCGAGCGCCACTGCCGCTCGGTCAGCTCGGTGCCGATGCCCCAGACGCTCAGCTGGTCGTGCCGCGACTGCCGCGAGCGATCAGATTCGCGGCCCAGCAGCACGTCGATGACCTGCCCCGAGCCGAAGCGCTGGTCCCGCTCCCGGTCCAGACGGATCAGCGCCGAGAGCAGCTTCTGCGCGGCGACCGTGCCGTCCCAGGTCTCCGGCGGACTGAGGCAGGTGTCGCAGTTCCCGCACCGCTCCTCGGCCTGCTCCTGCCCGAAGTAGCGCAGCAGGCGGGCGCGACGGCAGGTGACCGTCTCGCACAGCGCGAGCATCGCGTCGAGATGGGCGCGGGCGTTGCGCTTGAACTGCTCGCTGCCCTCGCCGTCGTCGATGAAACGGCGCTGGCTGACCACGTCGCCCAGCCCGTACGCCATCCACGCCGTCGACGGCTGCCCGTCGCGGCCCGCCCGCCCCGTCTCCTGGTAGTAGCCCTCGACGGATTTCGGCAGGTCCAGATGCGCGACGAAGCGGACGTCGGGTTTGTCGATGCCCATGCCGAAGGCGATGGTCGCGACCATCACCAGCCCCTCCTCGCGCAGGAACCGCTCCTGGTGCTCGTGCCGGACGGCCGCGTCGAGACCCGCGTGATACGGGAGGGCGGGCACTCCCTGGGCGACGAGCCACTGCGCGGTCTGCTCGACGGATCGCCGGGAGAGGCAGTAGACGATGCCCGACTCGCCGGGGTGCTCGGCGCGGACCAGGCGCAGCAGCTGCTCGCGGGCGCGGTCCTTCGGCTCGATCCGGTACTGGATGTTGGGGCGGTCGAAGCTCGCCACGAAGTGCCGGGCATCCTGCATCGCCAGGCGTTCGGTGATCTCCCGGTGCGTTGCCTCGGTCGCGGTCGCGGTCAGCGCGATCCGCGGCACCCCGGGAAACGCCTCGGCGAGGACCGACAGCCCCAGGTAGTCGGGGCGGAAGTCGTGCCCCCACTGGGACACGCAGTGCGCCTCGTCGATCGCGAAGAGGGCCAGCCGCGCCCGTCGCAGCAGGTCCTGGGTGCGGGGGAGGACCAGCCGCTCCGGCGCCATGTAGAGCAGGTCCAGCTCCCCGCCCAGCAGCTGCTGCTCGACCGCCTGCGCCTCGTGCGGCTCGAGCGTCGAGTTGAGGAAGGCGGCGCGCAGCCCCACCGCCTCGAGCGCCGCGACCTGGTCCGCCATCAGGGCGATCAGCGGGGAGATGACGACGCCGGTGCCCTCGCGCAGCAGCGCGGGGATCTGGTAGCACAGCGACTTGCCGCCACCGGTGGGCATCAGCACCACGGCGTCGCCGCCCGAGGCGACCTGCTCGATGATCGCCGCCTGCTCGCCGCGGAAGGCGTCATAGCCGAAGACGGTGGAGAGGATCGAGAGCGCGTCGGGGCCAGCAGTCATGCCAGCCAGCCTAAGCGGCGAGCGGCGGGGTCCCGGTCAGTCGCAGTCGTCGCAGACGCCGGTCGCGGGCAGGGCGAGGAAGCAGCTGGGGCAGACGGGGAGCGGACGGTCCGCCTCCGCGGTCGCGTCGCCGCGGCGCTGGAAGCAGGAGAGCTCCAGGCCGGTCTTCCAGTCGGCCTCGGCGAGCTCCGGGGGAGCGCAGTCCTTGGCGAAGGTGATGTACCCGGGGTACAGGTGCATCACGGAGCGGCCGGCCGCGTCGAGGGCGGTGACCGAGCCGTTGGAGGCGGTGCGGTAGAACTGCTCCGCTCCGGTGCGGTCGAGGTGCTCCCCGATCAGGCGGACGTCGCCGACGGACCAGCGGGAGTTCCAGGAGAGGGCTTCGTCACGGGTCATCCTCTGCCGCCCGGCGGCGAGTTCGTCCATGGGCTCAGGGTAGGCCAGGACCTCCGCCAGGAGAAGGGCGACCGACGAGGCCGGGCCATGGGACGCCGGGTCACGGGAAGGTCACGGGACCCCCGCAGACTTCTCATCGAGGTGACATGCGCGCATGCTGTGGTCCCCGACACCCCGCTCCCCGGGGCCGCCGGGGATCCCGGAACCGCCCTGACACAGGAGCCGCCATGAACGCAGAGGCCATGATGACCGCGGTCACCCCGACCCAGCTAGTCGATCGACTCACCGCCGCCGGTGCCGCCAAGGTCGGGTACTCGACCGGCACCACCCTGCTGCGGGCCGTGATGGGCGGGGCGATCCTCGCGCTCGCCGCCGCCTTCGCCGTCACGGTCTCCACCCAGACCGGTCAGCCGCTGCTCGGCGCGCTTCTCTTCCCGGTCGGATTCATCCTGCTGTACCTCATGGGCTTCGACCTGCTCACCGGGGTGTTCACCCTCGTGCCGCTGGCCTGGATCGCCCGCCGCCCCGGCGTCACCCTCTCCTCGATGCTGCGCAACTGGGGCCTGGTGTTCCTCGGCAACCTGATCGGTGCCGTGGCCGTCGCGGTCCTCATGGCCATCTACTTCACCTACGGCTTCTCGAGCGAGCCGAGCGCCGTCGGCCAGGCGATCGGTGAGATCGGCCACGGCCGCACCGTCGGCTATGCCGACCACGGCGCCGCCGGGATGCTCACCCTGTTCGTCCGCGGGGTGCTGTGCAACTGGATGGTCTCCACCGGCGTCGTCGCAGCCTTCCTGACCGACAACCTGCTGGGCAAGATCGTCGCCATGTGGATGCCCGTGATGCTCTTCTTCTACATGGGCTTCGAGCACTCGATCGTGAACATGTTCCTGTTCCCCTCGGGCCTGCTGCTCGGCGCGGACTTCACCCTCATGGACTACCTGATCTGGAACGAGATCCCGACCGTGGTCGGCAACCTCGTCGGAGGCCTGACCTTCGTGGGACTGCCGCTGTACTTCGCCCACCGCGCCCGCAAGGACGTCTCGGCCCCCACGCCGGAGGCCCCACGCGCCGGCGCGATCCCCACTCCGGCGCTCGCCGCGGGGACCACCCGATGAGCCGCCGCATCGTCGTCGTGGGCGCCGGCATGGTCGCCCACCGCTTCGCCGAGAGCCTGCTTTCCCGCACCGCGGAGCCGCTCTCCCTCACCCTCCTGGGCGACGAGGGCCGCGCACCCTACGACCGAGTGGGGCTGACCTCCTACTTCCACGGCGCCGACGCGGAGGCCCTCACCCTCGACCGCGCGCCGCTCGAGGACCCCCGCGTCACGGTGGTCCCGGGCGACCGGGCGGTCGCGATCGACCGGGACACCCGCAGCGTCCGCACCGCCTCCGGCGCGGAGCATCCCTACGACGAGCTCGTCCTCGCCACCGGCTCCTCCGCCTCCCGCCCGCCGATCGAGGGCGCCGAGGGCCCTGGCCGGTTCGTCTACCGCACCCTCGACGACGTCGAGGCGCTGCGGGCGGAGGTGGAGCAGCTCGCCGCCCGTCTCGACCGGCCCGTCCGGGGCGCCGTGATCGGCGGCGGCCTGCTCGGCCTCGAGGCCGCGGGCGCCCTGCAGCAGCTCGGCGCCGAGGCCACCGTCCTCCAGTCCGGGGACCGCCTGATGTCCGCCCAGCTGGACCTCCCTGCGGGCACCGCCCTGCAGCGGCTGATCGAGAAGCGCGGCCTCGCCGTCCTCACCTCCGCCCGCACCCGCCACATCCGCACCGGGGTCGGGGACGAGGTGCTCGGGCTCGAGCTCGAAGACGGCCGCGGCGTGGACTGCGATCTCGTCGTCCACACCGTCGGCGTCCGCCCCCGTGACGAGCTCGGCCGCGCGGCGGGACTCGCCGTCGGCCCCCGCGGCGGCGTCGCGATCGACGCGGGCTGCCGCACGAGCGACCCCGCGATCCTCGCGATCGGCGAGGTCGCCGCCTTCGGCGGGCAGTGCGTGGGCCTCGTCGCCCCCGGCTACGCCATGGCCGAGGTCGCCGTGGACCGGCTCCTCGGCGGGAGCGCCTGCTTCGAGGGCTTCGACCTCTCCGCCAAGCTCAAGCTGTCCGGAGTCGAGGTGGCGAGCTTCGGCGACGCCTTCGCGACCGCCCCCGGAGCCCTCGACGTCGTCTACGCCGATCCGGTGCGCGGCGTCCACACCAAGCTCGTCCTCTCCGACGACGCGCGCACCCTCCTCGGCGGCATGCTCGTCGGCGACGCCTCGGCCTACGGGGCGCTGCGTCCCCTCGTCGGCGGCCCCCTCGGCGCGGATCCCGCGGCGTACCTGCTGCCCGAGGGGGCCGGGGCCGCGCCGCGCGCCGAGCTGCCCGACGAGGCGGTGGTCTGCTCCTGCGCCGGGGTCACCGCCGGCACCGTCCGCCACGCCGTGCGCGAGGGCGGCTGCACCGACGCGGCGGCGGTCACCGCCTGCACCCGCGCCGGCGCCACCTGCGGCTCCTGCGTGGTGATGGTCAAGGGCCTGGTCTCCGCCGAGCTCACCAAAATGGGGCACACCGTCTCGAACGCCCTCTGCGAGCACTTCGACATGTCCCGCCGCCAGCTCTTCGACGCGGTGCGCGTCGCCGAGCTCACCACCTTCTCCGGGGTGCTCGAGCGCTTCGGCACCGGCCGCGGCTGCGACGTGTGCAAGCCCGTGGTCGCGAGCATCCTCGCCGTGCTCGTGCGCAATCACGTCCTCGACGGGGAGAACGCCTCCCTGCAGGACACCAACGACCACGTCATGGCGAACATGCAGAAGGACGGCACCTACTCGGTCGTGCCGCGCATGCCCGCCGGCGAGGTGACCCCCGCGGGGCTGGTGGCCGTGGGCCGCATCGCCGAGGACTTCGGGCTGTACACCAAGATCACCGGCGCCCAGAGGATCGACATGTTCGGCGCCCGCCTCGAGCAGCTGCCCGAGATCTGGAGCCGTCTGATCGACGCCGGCTTCGAGTCCGGTCAGGCCTACGGGAAGGCGCTGCGCGCCGTGAAGTCCTGTGTGGGCTCGACCTGGTGCCGTTACGGGGTCCTCGACTCGGTGGGCATGGCGGTCCAGCTGGAGCTGCGCTACCGCGGGCTGCGCTCCCCGCACAAGCTCAAGGTGGGGGTCTCCGGCTGCGCCCGCGAGTGCGCGGAGGCGCGGGGGAAGGACGTCGGCGTCATCGCGACGGCCCAGGGCTGGAACATGTACGTCGGCGGGAACGGCGGGGCGACCCCGCGCCACGCCGACCTGCTCGCCGAGGGCCTGGACGACGAGGCCCTCATCCGGGCCATCGACCGGTTCTTCATGTACTACATCCGCACCGCGGACAAGCTGCAGCGCACCGCCCCCTGGGTGATGGAGCTGGAGGGCGGCATCGACGGGCTGCGGGAGGTGATCCTCGAGGACTCCCTGGGGATCTGTGCGGACCTCGACGCGGCCATGGCGGCGCATGTCGAGGACTATCGCGACGAATGGGCCGCGACCCTCGCCGACCCCGCGAAGCTGCGGCGCTTCCGCTCCTTCGTCAACGCCCCGAGCACCCCCGACCCCTCGCTCGCCTACGTCCCCGAGCGCGGGCAGCGGCGGCCCGCGAGCCCCGAGGAGCGCCGCGAGGGCCATGTCCTGATCGCCGGAACCACCCTGGAGGTGCGCTGATGACCGCCCCGCAGACCGACACCGCGCCCGCGTCCTCGACCGACCGCACCGCGACGACCGCGGAGCCCCTCGCCTCCGCCGCGCGCTGGCTGCGGGTCTGCACGCTCGCGGACCTCGACGTCGAACGCGGCAGCGCGGTGCTCCTCGGCGAGGACCAGTTGGCCCTCTTCCGTCTCGCCGACGGCACGATCGTCGCGACCGACAACCGCGATCCCTACTCTGGGGCGCAGGTCATGTCCCGCGGGATCGTCGGCTCCCGGGGCGAGGTGCCGACCGTCGCCTCGCCCATGTTCAAGCAGGTGTTCGACCTCCGCACCGGCCACTGCCTGGACACCAAGGGCAAGGAGCCGGCCTCGCTGCACCTCTGGCCGCTCCTGGTGCGTGGCCATGAGGTGTACGTGCTGCACGGCGGGACGTGGTGAGCGGGGGAGCCCTTCCAGCTCACCCCCGCGGCGCGACCGGCAGCCACACCCGCATCGGCCCGATCTCCCGGTTCGCCCACGCGTAGTAGGGGATCGCGCGCCAGGCGTGCGGAGTCGGAGCGGCCGACGGGGCATCCCAGGGCAGATAAGAGACGCCGTCCTCAGGCGCGGCCGCGACCGCGCCCGGGAGATCGAGGGCGACCACCCCGTCCAGGTCCTCGAGCACCTGCTCGGCGACCGGTGCGGCGGGATCCACGAGCGCGTCGTCGACCCGCTCGGTGCCCTGCTGATCGGCCTGCTCGAGGGCGTAGACCAGGGGCCCGCGCTCGAGGGCCACCGCTCCACGGGAGGCGTCCGCACGATGCGGGGCGCGCACGAAGCGCGCGGTCATCGGCAGGTCCAGCACGATCTCCTCGCCCCGGACGAAGACCCGCTGCAGGGGGAGCGTCCCCGGCCGGGCCTCGCGCTCGCCCTCGGCCGTGGTGACCGTGGCGCCCTCCGCCCACGCGGGCACCCGCACCGAGAGGGTGCGCGGCTCCTCCGGCGCCGCGAGCACCAGGATCCGCACGCGCCCGCGATGCGGGTACTCGGTATCGACCGCGATCTCGAGTGCGCCGCCGGACCAGCTGCCGCTCGCGTACTGGTGCAGCTGCAGCCCGGCCTCGTCGGCGGTCGCCACGTACTGGTCGAGGGAGGAGAGCGTGCGCATCACGTTCGGCGGGCAGCAGGCGCAGTCGAACCAGCCGCGGCGGCCGTGGACGATGGACCGGCCCTCGTCGGCGATCGCCCCGTCGCGCAGCTGCAGCGAGTTGACGTAGAAGAACTCGGTGCCGGCCAGGGACACGCCCGGCAGCACGGCGTTGAACAGGAGGCGCTCGATCGCGTCGGCGTAGGCGGGATCGCCGGTGGCCAGCAGCAGGCGCCAGGCCCACTGCACGGCAGCGATCCCCGCGCAGGTCTCCGCGTAGCCGCGGTCGGTGGACAGCTCGAAGGGATCGCCGAAGGCCTCCCAGTCCCAGCGCGAGCCCATGCCGCCGGTCACGTACGCCTTGGTGTGCAGGGCGGTGGTGAACAGGGACCGCAGGTGCTCGAGGAGGTCCGTGTCCGAGTCCTCGATCGCGAGGTCCGTGGCGCCCGCGGCGAGATAGAGGGCGCGCACCGCATGCCCCTCGACCGTCTCCGTCTCCCGCACCGGCACCCGGTCCGAGAAGTAGCCCGGATTCGAGATCGCGTTCGCGTTGCGGCCGCGGGCATCGGTCAGGTGTCGGGCGAGATCGAGCGCGTCGCGGCGGCCGGTGAGCCGGAACAGCTCCACGAGCGCCATCTCGATCTCCGGGTGCCCGGGCACGCCCTGGTGCGCTCCCGGGGCGAAGACCTCGCCGAGATGGTCGAGGATCCGAAGCGAGACCTCGAGCAGGGAGTCCTCGCCCGCGGAGCGGGACACCGCGACCGCCGCCTGGAACAGATGCCCGTAGCAGTACAGCTCGTGGTTCCAGGCGAGGTTCGAATAGCGCTCCTCGCGGGAGTGGCGCAGCTGGTGCACGGCGTTGAGGTAGCCGTCCTCCTGCTGGGCGGCGGCGACCACCGCGATCACGTCCTGGAGCAGTCCGCGCAGCTCGGCGTCCTCGCCGCGGCCGAGCTCGTAACCGACCGCCTCGAGCCACTTGTAGGCATCGGAGTCCTGGAAGATCATGCCGCGCGCCTCGCCGGTCGCCGCGCCCGCCGCGATCCGGAAGTTGTCGAGCGTCCCGGACTCCTCGAGCTGGCGGTGACCCGCCCGCAGCGCGTCGTGGCGGTTGCGGTCCTGGCGCAGCGCCCAGAAGCCGCCGGTGATGCGACCGGCGCCCGGAGCGAGGGGACGCAGGGCGGTGGCCGCAACGGGGGCGACGGGCGGGGCGAGGGCGACGGCGGTGTCCTGCGGGGTCATGAGCTCTCCTTCGAGGCGGACGGTCGGCGGCAGACGGAGCAAACGTTTGCCGTGCGGCGGCCAGTATTCTCCGTGGGACGCGCGGCCGCAAGAGTCTCGCGTAGAGTCACCCCATGTCATCGACGCGCCCCACCTCCCAGGCCGTGCGGATCGCCGACGTCGCCCGCGCCGCCGGAGTTTCCGTGGGAACCGTCTCGAAGGCCCTCAACGGCACCGGCAGCCTGCGCGAGGAGACCCGGCGTCACGTGCAGGAGACCGCCCGCCGCCTCGGCTTCGTCGCCGATGCGCGCGCCCGCGGCCTTGTCTCCGGGCGCACTTACACCGTCGGGTTCGTGACCACCGACAGCTTCGGCCGCTTCCTGCTGCCGATCCTCCGCGGGGCCGAGGACGCCCTCGCTGTCGGCCAGATGGCCGTGATCCTCGCCGACACCCGAGACGATCCCGCCCGGGAGCAGCACCTGCTGCGCTCGCTGCGGGCCCGCCACGTCGACGGCCTGCTGGTCACCGGTCGCAGCACCGACCCCCGCGAGCCGCTCACCGTGGACATGCCCGTCGTCCATGCCTTCTCTCCGTCCACGGACCCCGCGGGCTACGCCGTGCTCAGCGACGAGGAGGAGGCGGCCGTGCTCGCCGTGCGCCATCTGCTCTCCCTCGGCCGGGAGCGGATCCTGCACCTCACCGGACCGGCCCGCCACCGCTCGGCCCAGCTGCGGGCGCGGGCGGTCGAGCGGGCCGCGGGGGAGCGCCTCACCGGAGCCGTGCAGCACGGCGAGTGGAGCGAGGAGTGGGGGAGGCGCGCGATCGACCTCGCCCTCGCCTCCGGCACCGCGTTCAACGCGGTCTGCGCAGGCTCCGACCAGATCGCCCGCGGCGCGGTGGACCGGCTTCGGGAGCTCGACCACGACGTGCCCGGCGAGGTCGCGGTCACTGGCATCGACGACTGGGACGTCATCGCCCTCGCCGCGCGGCCACAGCTGACCTCCGTCGACCTCTGCCTCGGCGAGATCGGCCGGCGCGCTGGGCAGATGCTGCTCGACCTCATCGAGGGTCGGGAGGTCGCCGAACCCCGCGTCGTCGTCGCCCCGCGCCTGCAGGTCCGCGGCTCGACGGTCTGAGCGCACCCTGGAGCACGAGCGCCAGCGGCCCGCTCAGCGCGCCGCGGGGGAGAGCTCGTGCTCGAGGTAGAGGGTCGCCGCACCGATCGCGGCGGCGTCGTCGCCGAAGGTCGAGGAGCGCAGCACCACCCGCTCCGGCACGCCCTCGTCCGGCAGCGCCCGCTCCCGCACCCGCGGCATGGCGAGCGGCTCGAGGATGCGCCAGTAGGGGCCGCCTATCAGCACCTGGCGCGGGTCGTGCACCCAGATCAGCGAGCGCAGTGCCTCGCCGAGCGCCGTGCCGTGCGCTTCGATCTGCGCCCGGGCGAGGGCGTCCGGGGGCGTGTCCGCGGAGCCGGTCGCGCGATGGGCGAGGGCCGCGAGGCGTGCGGAGGTCGAGGAGGGGCCGACGGGGCTCGGGGGCTCCGCGGATCCGGAGGAGTCCGACGGGGAGGCCTGGGCGGCGGGCTCCTCGCCGTCCGCGCGGGACAGCATCCCGGCGACGTCCGTGAAGGTGGACAGGCAGGCCAGGCGTCCGCACTGGCAGAGCTCCCCGGGCAGGCCCGTCGGCAGATGGCCGATCTCGCCGGCCTGGGTGGTCGAGCCCGCATGCACCCGCCCGCGCGCCGCGACGGCGGATCCGATGCCCGCGCCGACGTAGACGTACAGCGTGGTGTCCTCGCCCGTCGGCCGGTCGGGCGCCGCCGCGTCCTCGGCGCGCCGACCGCCCGCCCAGAGCTCCGCCGTCAGGGCGGCGGTGGTGTCCTTGTCGAGGACCACTGAGCGGCCGGTGGCCGCCGAGAGCTCGGCCACCAGGGAGACGTTCCGCCAGCCCGGCAGCCAGGGCGGGTTCAGGACCACGCCGGCCACGGCGTCGAGCGCGCCCGGGGAGGCGACGCCGATGCCGAGCAGGGCCTCGGCGGCGTCCCGCCCGTCGGCCGTGCTCCAGCCGTGACGGCGCAGATCCTCCAGCAGCGACTCGATGCCGGCGGCGATGCGGCGGATGTCGCCCGACGGGTCGTCCCCGGGCGGGGGCAGGGTGCGCTCGGCGACCACCTGCGCGTCCAGGTCCACGATCACCACGGAGATCCCGGCCGGGTCGAGGTGCACGCCCGCGGCGAGCAGGGAGCTGGGGACGATCCGCAGCACGGTGCGGGGCTTGCCGCGGCCCACGCCGCGGGTGCCGGCGGTCTCGATCAGGCCGCGCTCGAGCAGGCGCCGGGTGATGAGGGAGACGGCCTGGCGCGAGAGCCCCGTGCGCCGCATCACCTCGGACTGCGAGCTGCCTTCCCGGGCGCCGCGGATCGCCTCGAGCACGACGAGTTCGTTGCGCGCGCCGAGGTCCGACATCGATGCGCCCTGCGCCATGTGGGACCTCCTGCTCCGCCCGGTGGATGCCGCGATGTTCCCATACTCCCGGTGTGCGCGGAGGTGGCGTCCGTTGCATTTAGTCCAACAGTGTGAGTAGTCTACGTCACAACCCGAGGGCCGGTGCATCATGCCTGGTCCGACCCTAGATTCCGAGTTTCGGGAGTCCCCCATCATGATCCAGCCCCTGCGCATCGCCGTGCTCAGCGCGTGGCACGTCCACGCCGAGGAGTACGGCCGCGCCGCGCTCGACCACCCCGACACCGAGCTCGTCGCGGTGTGGGATGACGATGCCGAGCGCGGGCAGGCCCTCGCCGACACCCTCGGCGTCGAGTTCACCGCCGACCTCGAGGGCCTCCTGGCCCGCGAGGACCTCGACGGCGTCACCTGCACCACCGCGACCACCGACCACGACGACGTGCTCGGCCGCACCCTCGCCGCCGGCAAGCACGTCTTCACCGAGAAGCTGCTCTCGCCGAGCGTCGAGGGCTGCGATCGCCTGCTCGCCGCCGCGACCGAGAACGGCGTGCAGCTGACCGTCTCGCTCCCGCGCCTCTCGCACGGGTACACCGTCGCCCTGCGCGAGGTGCTCGAGGCCGGGACCCTCGGCCGCATCACCTACTCGCGGGTGCGCCTGGCCCACAACGGCTCCACCGCCGACTGGCTGCCCGCCCGCTTCTACGACCCGGCCGAGGCCATCGGCGGCGCCTTCTCCGATCTCGCCGCCCACCCGGTCTACCTCACCCAGCTGATCCTGGGGGAGGAGGTCACGAGCGTCCGCTCCGCCTACACCGACATGACCGGTCGCGGCGTCGAGGACAACGCCGCCGTCACCGTCACCACCCGCGACGGCGCCATCGGCGTCATCGAGACCGGCTTCGTCACCCCGTCCAGCCCCTTCACCATCGAGGTCCACGGCACCGACGGCTCGCTGCTGTACGGCTTCGACGAGGGGCGCATGCGCCTCGGCACCGCCGAGGGCTGGCGGGACCTCGAGGTCCCGGCGGACATCGATCCGCCCTTCGGCCAGTGGGTGACGGCCATCCGCACCGGCACCCCCACCGCCGAGAACCAGCGCCGCGCCCGCGCGCTCACCGCCCTCACGGTCGCCGCCAACGACGCGGCCGACCGCTGACCCCGACCCACCCCGAACCAGGAGGATCCCCATGACCGTCCAGCTCCCCGTCCGCATCGGCCTCATCGGTGGCGGTGGCATCGCAGGCGCCCACCTCAAGGGCTACGCCACCATCCCCGACCGGGTGAAGGTCACAGCGATCGCCGACGCCGTCGCCGAGACCGTCGAGAAGCGCGTCGCCGAGACCGGCGCGACCGGGTACACCGACTTCCGCGAGCTGGTGCAGGACCCGAACGTCGACGCCGTCGACATCTGCCTCCCGCACCACCTGCACAAGGACGCGATCGTCGCCGCCGCCGAGGCCGGCAAGCACATCCTCTGCGAGAAGCCGCTGTGCCTCACCGCCGAGGAGGCCGCCGCGGTCCGCGACGCCGTGCAGAAGGCCGGCGTCACCCTCATGTGCGCGCACAACCAGCTGTTCATGCCGGCCGTCGCGAAGGCCAAGGAGGTCATCGACTCCGGTGCCCTCGGCGACGTCTACGAGGTGCGCACCACGGACTCGTTCTACAACGACTTCGACCCGGAGTCGATGGGCTGGCGCGGTCATTCCAAGACCTCGGGCGGCGGCGAGTACATCGACACCGGCTACCACCCGACCTACCTGCTGATGCACCTCTCCGGGGGCCGCCCCTCGCAGGTGTTCGCGATGATGTCCACCCACCGCCTGGACTTCATGGAGGGCGAGGACTCCGCCCAGGTGCTGGTCCGCTTCGACAACGGCTCGGTCGGCCAGCTCGTCACCTCCTGGGCCTACGACGCCGCCCCCGGCACCGACCGCTTCTCCGTGGTGGGCAACAAGGGCTCGCTGAGCTCCGACGGCTCGACCCTGCGCGTCAAGCTGCGCGGCCAGGACGAGCAGGTCTACGCCCATGAGCCGGTCGACACCTTCGCGGCCGAGATCGACGACTTCGTGACCTGTCTCGAGACCGGTCGCCGCCCGCTGAACACCGAGGAGGAGGGCATCGCGGTGCTGGGCATCATCCTGGCCGCTTACGAGTCCGCCCGCACCGGCAAGGCGGCGGACGTCCTCAGCGTGTGAGGGAACCCGCGGGGCGGGCCTACGCTCGGGGCATGAGCCCTGCAGCGGACCGCGCCCCGCGCAGCGTCCCGACGCCCCCGCGACGCCCTGCGTCGACGGGGGCGTCGGCGTGCCTCCTGCTGCTCTCGGCCACGCTGCTCGCCGGCTGCGGGGGCGCGGACGGGGCCGCCGACGGCACCCCGGGCGGCGGGTCCGACGGCGGCGGGGCGAGCGCCGACCGGCCTGCGACGTCGGGGCTGCCGCGCAGCGGCGCCTTCGACTACCAGCTCGGCGGGGTCTCCGACGGGGAGTTCGCCGTCGTGGTGCGCGATCCGGCCGACGGGCCGCTGCCCGGTGCCTACTCGATCTGCTACGTGAACGGCTTCCAGACCCAGCCCGACGAGGCGGAGCTCTGGGCGGCGCACCCGGAGCTGCTGCTGCACGATGCCCACGGGGAGCCGGTCGTCGACCCCGAGTGGCCCGACGAGCTCGTGCTCGATCCCGGAACCCCCGCCCGGCGCGAGGGGATCCTCGCCCGGATCGGCCCCGAGATCGACGCCTGCGCCGCGGCCGGCTTCGACGCCGTCGAGCTCGACAACCTCGACGTGGGGGAGCGCTTCGACCAGCTCGACCCCGACGGGGTGCTCGCCCTCGCGGGCGACTACGTGGACCGCGCCCACGCCGCCGGCCTCGAGGTCGCGCAGAAGAACGCGGCGGAGCTCGCGCCCGTCGGCCGTGCGGAGCTGGGCTTCGACCTCGCGGTGGTCGAGGAGTGCGGCGCCTACGACGAATGCGCCGCCTACCGGGAGGCGTACGGGGAGGCGTTCGTCCAGATCGAGTACCCCGACTCCCTCGCGGCGGCGGGGGTCACCTTCTCCGTCGTCTGCGCCGACCCCGACCGGGCCCCGCTGACGGTGCTGCGCGACCGGGACCTGGTGCCCGCGGGGGAGCCGGGTCATCTCCGCGAGCAGTGCTGAGCGGGACCGCTCGCCCTACGATGCCCGCATGAGCTCTCCCGTCCCCGCGCGCGGCCCCGGCTTTCCCCGCGGCTCCGGCCTCCCGCGCGGTCTCGTGCTGCTGCTCTCCCTCGCCGCGATCTGGCTGGTGCTCGCGGGGATGCGGGAGCTCGCCGGGCTCGTCGTGCCCGTCTTCCTCGCCCTGAACCTGATGATCGCCGCGCAGCCGCTGAGCGATCTGATCCAGCGGGCGGGAGCGCCGCGGCTCGTGGGGTCCCTCGCCGCCATGCTCGCGGTGCTGCTCGCCCTCGGAGTGTTCTTCCTCGCGATCGGCTGGTCGATCCGCACCCTGGTGCTCGAGCTGCCCGGGTACTCCGCCTCCTTCAACGATCTGCTGCAGCGCAGCCTCGAGGCCCTCGCCGAGGTCGGGGTGAGCCAGGAGCAGATCAGCGCCTGGCTCGCGCAGTTCAGCTTCGCGAGCCTGTTCGGGCTGCTGAACCAGGCGCTCAGCTCGGTCAGCGCGGTGGGTGGCCTCGTCGCCGCCTCGGTCGCGACGATCATCTTCTTCGGCCTGGACGCGACGGGCCTGCCCGAGCGGATGGCGGTCATCGAGCGGCTGCAGCCGCGGATCGCGCACGCCCTGGCCGACTTCGCGCTCTCGGTGCGCACCTACTGGCTCGTGACCACCGTCTTCGGTGCGGTGGTCGCCGTGATCGACGGGCTCGCGCTGTGGGCGCTGGGGGTGCCGCTGCCGGCCGTCTGGGCGGTGCTGCTGTTCGTCTGCAACTACATCCCCAACATCGGCTTCGTGATCGCCATGGTGCCGCCCACGCTGATGGCGCTGCTCGACCAGGGGCCGTGGACCGCGGTCGCGGTGGTCGCCGTGTGCGTCGTCGTGGCGATGGTGCTCCAGGGGCTCGTGCAGCCGCGCGTCACGGGCCGCGCCGTGGGACTCGCCCCGAGCATCTCCTTCCTCTCGGTGCTCTTCTGGTCCTGGGTCCTCGGGGCGGCCGGAGCGCTGCTCTCGGTGCCGATGACGCTGCTGGTCAAGGAGATCCTGGTCGACGCCGACGACGAGGCGCGCTGGCTGAACGCCCTCGTCGCCGACTCCCCGCGCGCCGCGCTCGAGTCGCCGCAGGAGCGGGTGGGCGGCGACGCGCGTCCGGGTGGCGCATCGGCCGCCGAGGAGGCACCGGCTCCGGGCGGGGAGCCGCCGTCGGCGACCGCCGCACCGCCCGCGGCGGGGGAGTGACCGCTCAGGCGCTCCCGCCGAGCTGCTCCCAGACCTCCGCCCCGCCCGCGTCCCAGATGTCCCCGGGATCGGCGACGACCACGAGCAGCGAGCGGGCTCGGGAGAGTCCCACGTAGAGCAGCTGCGCGGCCCGCTCGTCGGTGCGGAAGCCGTTGACGGCGAGGATCACGACCCGCCGCTCGAGGCCCTTGATGTTCAGCACGTGGCCGTAGAAGACGTCATCGCCCGCGAAGAACTCGTCCCAGTAGACGTCGTAGCCGCCCGCTTCGATCCGCGCGACCTGCTCGGGATGGCGATGCAGCGTGGTGATCAGGGCGATGTCCCCGGGCGCCCAGCCCTCGTCGAGGAGTTCCTCGACGAGGTCGTCGGCCGCCGAGACCGCCTCCTCGGCGGTCGAGGGGATGAAGCGCACCGGAAGCCCCTCGTCGAGGCGGGGGCGCTGCTCGAGGGCGGTGAGCGGGGCGAAGGAGCGTGCGATCGCCCGGGTGTTGCGGAGGTTCTCGTCGAGCGGGAAGGGGTTCAGGGTGATCGGCGCGCGGCCCTCGCGGTCGAAGACCGTCTGGTGCTCGTCGGTGAAGACGAAGAGCACGCCCGCCTCGGGATCCCGCAGGCAGGGCAGCAGCGCGTCCCACCAGGTGTCGGAGAAGTCCTGCGCCTCGTCGACGACGATCGCGTCGAACAGCTCGTCCGCGGACTGCGCGGCCGCGACCTCGGCGAGGCGGGCCGGGAGATGTTCCTCGTAGTACACGGTCGGGGGTCCGTCGAAGGCCTCGAAGTCCTCGGCGCCCCAGCGCACCGGCAGGTCGTGGAAGAGTCCCACATAGGCCGGTCGCTCCTCGGCGGGCCAGGTCGCGGCTTGCAGCTCGAAGTGCCGGGCGAGGCCCCGCGAGTAGCAGAGCAGGGCGGTGCGGAAGCCCTCCCGGGCGAGGGTCCGGGCCTTGATCATCGCGAGGTGGGTCTTGCCCGAGCCCGCTCCGCCCACGATCTGGGCGCGGTGCTGGAAGCGGAGCAGCGAGATCGCGCGCTCCTGCTCGCGGGTGAGCTCGTTGGACTCGTCCTCGAGGGCGTCCGCCAGCAGCTGCTGGTTGCGGATCGCGTGCTGGGTGGTGCGCAGCCGCTTCACGAGCACGTCGCGCTGGAGCTCGTCGAGGGGGCCGTGGCCCTGGCGGGCCTCGGTGTTCAGCGCGGCGACGATCCGCTCGGCGATCCGCGGCAGATCGGTGCCGTCGATGATCAGCCGCCGCGGCGCCTCCGGCACCCTCCAGCCGACCGGCAGCTCCGTGTAGGGCAGGGCGGCGAGGTGCACGGCACGGCCGACGGGCCGCGAGGTGGCGCCGTCGAGATAGCGCAGGATCGCATGCTTCGCCCGTTGGGCCTGGTCCAGCGGGGAGCGGAGCAGGAGGTGGCTGCCGCTCCGGTCCGCCTGGCGCCACTCGCCGTCGACCACCGAGACCGTGCCGCCCTTGACCTCGATCACGGCGAGTCCCATGCCCGGCCACAGCACCACCAGATCGGCCTCGACCTCCTCGCCGCCCTCGGTGATGCGCTGTCCCGCGAGGATTGCGGCGCTCGGCGGGAGCTGATCGACAAGCTCCCTCCACACGGCGCGCTCGGCGGCGGAGGCGAACTCGGGGTTCTCGGGCAGCAGGATCGGCATGGCGCTCCCTGGGGTCGGCGGGGCGGGGTGGACGCCCAGCTCAGGCTAACCGCTGGGCAGGCCCCGCGGCGGGGCATCGCTCATCCGTCGGACCCGCACGGTAGACAGGGGACATGAGCACCGACGCCTCGCCGTCCTCCGCCCTCGAGACCCTGGCGCATGAGTACGCCCGCTGCTGGGCCCACGGCGGGGACGCGCGCTGGCTCGTCCACGCCTGGCGCACCCTCGCCGTGGTCGGCGCGGTGCCCGAGGAGCTCCCCGCCCGGGGCGTGGCCGCCGCGGACGCGCGGATCCGGCTCGCGGCGCTCGCGAGCTTCTCCGCCCTCTTCCACCAGGTCGTCGACGGGGATCCCGACGGTCCCGAGCCGCCGGAGCTCGTCGGCGGCCCGCACGGGCTCGTCGAGGCCGAGGTGACGGCGTGGATGGCGGAGCACGGTCTGCAGACCATGGCCCAGCTGCTCGAGCAGTCCACCGACCACGACGACTCCGCGCCGGACACCGTGCCGTGGGGCCTGGACCCGAGCGACGTCGAGAGCTGCCTCGACGCCGTCGCGGGGGAGATGCTGCGCGCCTACGCGGCGCTGCGGCCCCACGCCGAGCTGTTCGCGGAGCTCTGGGCGCAGCGCTGGCCGCTCGAGCCCACGGAGCAGGATGCGGGGGAGTGCTCCCGCTATCCGCTCACCGGGGCCCAGCTCGAGGCGGCCCTGAACCCGTTCAGCGTCGACGCGGCCACCGCCCACGACTGGCTCGAGCAGCACCTCGCGGCGCTGGGCTCCTGAGCGGGGCCCGTCCGCGGGGGTCAGCCCCTCAGATGTCCCGGAACACCTCGATGCGGGCGCCGAGGGCATTGAGGCGCTCGGCGAGATCCTCGTAGCCGCGGTTGATGACGTACACATTGCGCAGCACCGACGTGCCCTTCGCGGCGAGCATCGCCAGGAGGATCACCACGGCGGGACGCAGGGCGGGCGGGCACACCAGTTCGGTGCCGCTCCAGCGGGTCGGGCCCTCGATGAGTACGCGGTGCGGGTCCATGAGCTTCACGTTCCCGCCCAGCTTGGTGAGCTCGGTGAGGTAGATGGCGCGGTTCTCGTACACCCAGTCGTGGAGCAGGGTCTGCCCCTCGGCGGTCGCGGCGATGACCGCGAAGAAGGGCAGGTTGTCGATATTCAGCCCGGGGAAGGGCATGGGGTGGATCTTGTCGATCGGGGCCCGCAGCCGCGAGGGATGGGTGGTGATGTCGACCAGGCGGGTCTCGCCGTTGCGGGCGAGGTACTCCTCGCTGCGGTCGTAGCGGAAGCCCATCTCCTCGAGGATCGCCAGCTCGATCTCGAGGAACTCGATCGGCACCCGGCGCACCGTGATCGAGGACTTCGTGACGATCGCGGCGGTGATCAGGCTCATCGCCTCGATCGGGTCCTCGCTCGGGGCGTAGTCGACGTCCTGGGAGATCCGCGAGCGGCCGCGGACGCGCAGCGTGGTGGTGCCGATGCCGTCGATCTCCACCCCCAGACGGACCAGGAAGAAGCACAGGTCCTGGACCATGTAGTTGGGGCTCGCGTTGCGGATGACGGTCTCGCCCTCGGAACGGGCCGCGGCCAGCAGTGCGTTCTCCGTGACGGTGTCGCCGCGCTCGGTGAGCACGATCGGTCGGGTGGGTCCGGGGGCGTCGGCCGACGCGGTCGCCTGGTAGTGGCCGTCGGTCGCGACGACCTCGAGGCCGAAGGGGCGCAGCGCGGTCATGTGCGGCTCGACGGTGCGGGTGCCGAGGTCGCAGCCGCCCGCGTAGGGCAGCTGGAAGGACTCGGCGCGATGCATCAGCGGACCGAGGAACATGATGATGCTGCGGGTGCGACGGGCGGCGTCGGCGTCGATCGCGGAGAGGTCGAGGCGCTCGGGGACCCGCAGCTCGAGGTCGCCGTCGTCGTTGAGCCAGCGGGTGCGCACTCCGATCGAGGTGAGCACCTCGAGCAGGCGGTTGACCTCCTCGATGCGGGCGACCCGGCGCAGGGTGGTGGTGCCGATGTTCAGCAGCGAGGCGCACAGCAGGGCGACCCCCGCGTTCTTCGAGGTCTTCACGTCGATCGCGCCGGAGAGGCTGGTCCCGCCGTGCACGCGCAGGTGGCTGGGGCCCGAGGTGCCGAGGCTGACGAACTCGGAGCGCAGCGACCGGCCCAGCTTCGAGAGGGTCTCCAGGGTGAGGTTCTGCTGCCCCTTCTCGATGCGGTTGATCGCGCTCTGGCTGGTGCTGAGCTGCTCGGCGAGCTGTGCCTGCGTGAGACCGGTGCGCAGGCGGGCGTCGCGGATGATGCCGCCGATTCGCTCCAGGTAGGTGGTGTCCTCGGTGATCGTCATGAGCGCGACCGTATCTCATCTATGAGATAAAGGTGTCCAGGCGGGGTGCGGTGCTCGTCACTCCCCGTCGTCCCCCCGCCGTGGTCCTACGATCGACGCCATGCGTCTGCGGATCCTCCTCGGGACCGGGCTCGGTCTCGTGGCCGGTGCCCTGCTGCTCCTCGTCGTCGACCCGCCCCTCGCCGTGATCAGCGGGATCACGGTCGCCGAGCTGAGCTTCCTGCTGCGCTCCTGGTGGGTGCTGTGGCCCAAGGACGCCGAGGCCACCCGCGAGCACGCCGGCGACGAGGACCTCGATCCCGCCGTCGACGCGACGCTCGTCGCCGTGCTCTCCGCCCTCGCGGTGATCTCGATCGTGGTCCTCCACCTCGGGTCCGCCGGGCACGAGCCGCTGCGCAGCATCGGCGCGGCCGTGACCCTGCTGGGCGTCTTCGGCGCCTGGGCCAGCGTCCATCTGACCTACGCGGTCCGCTACGCCCATCGCTTCTACGCGGCGGGCGGCGGGCTGGACTTCAGCAGCGACCTGCCGCCGCGCTACTCCGACTTCCTCTATGTCAGCTACGCGGTGGGCATGACCTACGGCATCACGGACACCGACACGACCGACCCGGTAATGCGCGGGATGGTGCTGCGCCACGCCCTGCTGAGCTTCGCGTTCGGCATGATCGTGATCGGCGCGGCCGTCAACCTCGTCGCCGGCGCCCTGGGACTCGCCTGAGGCCTGCCGCGCGCCGCGGCCCCTGGCCACCCGCGGCCTGCCGCGCGGCGGGCGACGTCGGCCGCCGCGCGGCCCGCCGTGCTCAGGCCAGGACCGGCAGCGGCTCGACGTGCCCGCCCACCCGGTACGCCTGCGCCGGGTCGAAGGGCGCGAAGCGCAGATCCATCCCGGCCTCCTGGGGCGTGCGGTCCGCCTTGCGGTTGTTGCACTCCTTGCAGGCCGAGACCAGGTTCAGCCACGAGGAGGGGCCGCCGCGGGAGACGGGCAGGATGTGATCGACCGTCGCGAGCAGCGCCTCGCTCGCCGGGGTCTTCGACACGCTCCGCCCGCAGTAGGCGCAGGTCCAGTGGTCCCGCTCGTGCACCGCCCGGTACGAGAAGCCGATCGACCGCTGACCGATCCCCTCGACCCACGCGCCGGACAGCTCATGGGTCAGCTCGAGGGCGAGCGGCACGATGCGATCCTCGACGAGTGTGAGCTCGACCGGGTTCGCGACCTCGCGCCGGATCATGCCGAAGGCGTGCCGCACCGTCGTGGTGTGCAGCAGCTCGCCGATCCCGGTCCCGGGGTCGTACCCCAGGTTGAACACCTTCACCTGCGACATGCTCATCACCTCGTCCCTCGTCCACGGAAGCGCCCAGGCTCGACCCGGCTGCGGGAGGGGGGTGCTCGCAGCCGGTACGAGCAGTGTGACCCGGATCGCTGCCCGGTCACCATCGAATTGTCCGCGAGCGGCACGTCGCGAAGATGGCCTCGGCGTGTCGTGTCGCCGAACACGAGGTGCCGATCCCGCCGTGCCGATCTCGTGGAGCGCCGCGCGGGAGTCCCGGCGGACTCCCCGGGACAAGGTGGGATGCTGTGCCCGCGAGCGTCGAGACCGACGACCGCCCGGGCGACGACCCGACCCGATCCGCACAGGAGGACCCGTGCACCTCGAGCAGCTGGAGATCGTCGGCGTCGTCGCCGTGCTCGTGATCGTCGCCGCCTCGCTGGCCTCGCGCCGGCTGGGCCTGGCCACCCCGATCCTCCTGGTGCTCGTCGGGCTCGGCGTGAGCCTCGTGCCCGGCATGCCCCGGATCGACGTGCCGCCCGAGCTGATCCTCACCGCCGTGCTCCCGCCGCTGCTCTACTCGGCCGCCGTCAACATGCCCGTGGTCGACTTCCGCCGCGACCTGCGCACCATCACGGCGCTCTCCGTCGTCCTGGTGTTGCTCTCGAGCCTTGGCGTCGGCCTGCTGCTGTGGTGGATCTTCCCCGACCTGTCGCTCGCCGCGGCGATCGCGGTCGGCGCCGTGGTCAGCCCGCCCGACGCCGTCGCCGCGACCTCCATCGGCAAGCGGCTCGGCCTGCCGCCGCGCCTGCTGACGATCCTCGAGGGGGAGGGGCTCGTCAACGACGCGACCGCCCTCGTGCTCCTGCGCACCGCCGTCGCCGCTACCGCGGGCGCCTTCTCCTTCTGGCGGGCCGCCGCGGACTTCGCCTACGCCGTCGCCATCGCCCTCGTGATCGGCGCCGTGGTGGGCCTGCTCGCCGTCCGCATCCGCTCCCGCATCGATCAGCCCGCGCTCACCACCGCGATCTCCTTCGTCGTGCCCTTCGTCGCCCTCCTCCCCGCCGAGCTGCTCCACGCCTCCGGGGTGCTGTCCGTGGTGGTCGCCGGGCTCGTCACCGGGGCCGCCGGCGTGCGCCGGCTCAGCGTCCAGGACCGCTCCGCCGAGCGCACCAACTGGATCACCGTGCAGCTCCTGCTGGAGAACGGCGTGTTCCTGCTCATGGGGCTGCAGCTGGTCACCCTCGCCGACGACGTCGCCGACGTCGGCCTGTCCGTGCTCACCGCCGTCCGGGTGGGATTGATCGTCGTGCTCGCGCTCGCCGTGATCCGGCTCGCGGTGGTCGTGCCGGTGGTGCACTCCGCCCGTCGGCGCCAGGACGAGCACCGCCGCACCGAGGCGAAGTTCGGCAGGATCCTCGAGCAGGTCTCGGCCGACGAGCGCCTGCAGCGGCATCCCGCGCTGCCGAAGGCCGAGCGCTGGCTGCGCCGCCGCCGGGCCGACGCCCGCTTCTACGCGGAGAACGGGCTGGGCTGGCGCGGCGGGGCGGTGATCGCCTGGTCCGGGATGCGCGGCGTGGTCACGCTCGCCGCGGCCCAGTCGCTGCCCACCGACTTCCCCTATCGCACCCAGCTGGTGCTCGTCGCCTTCGTGGTCTCGCTCGTGACCCTCGTGGGCCAGGGCGGCACGCTGCCGCTGCTGATCCGCCTGCTCGGCATCCGCGGCAGCGACGCCGAGCGCGAGCGGCGCGAGCTCCAGCTGCTGCTTTCCGAGGTCGGCGAGGCCGCCGTCGCGCAGGTCCTCGACAACCCCTCGCTGCGACGCCGCGACGGGGGCGAGTTCGCGCCGGAGGTGCTGCAGGCCGCCCGGGCCTGGCAGGAGAGGATGCGCCTGGACCCACCGCGGGAGGACGAGGGCGATCCGGTGCGCGCGCAGATGCCGGAGCTCCTGGCCCTCGTCCAGGAGGCGCAGCGCGACGCCCTCGACGAGGCCCGCTCGACCGCCGCCTACGACTCCCACGTGATCGCCCGGGCGCAGAAGCTGCTGGACCAGCGGGCGCTGCGCGGGGACGCGCCCTGAGCTGGCCGTCCCGCCCGCGGACCGGCATGCTGGGGGCATGACGGCATCGCAGGGACCCCGCCAGGGGCCGCACGGCGGCGAGGAGCGTCGCGCCTCCCTGCTCGCCGACCTCCTCGCGTGGCGGCGGCGCGAGCTCCCGATCGGCGCCGAGGAGGAGGCGCGCCTGATCGGGACGCTCCTGCGCCTCAAGGACGAGCAGCTCGACAGCCCCGATCCGGAAGAGTGGACCGAGGACCTCACCACCGAGCTCCTCACCCGGGCGGTGCCGCGGCACGTCGTGCAGACCCGCGAGGACTCGATGGAGCTGGTCCCCGCCCTGGGGCAGCTCTTCGCGTTCCTCCAGGAGACCGGACGCTGGCGGGAGAACGGCCCCACCCCCGGGGCCGCCTCGCTGCTGCTGGAGAGCCTCGAGTTCGCGACCCTCGAGGCGGCCGACGACCCCACCCGCCGCTCCTTCTCCACCAACGTCCTCGGCTACGGGCTCGAGCGCGGGGTCGACCTCGAGGACCCCGAGGAGCTCGCCGCCTACATGCGCTGGTACACGACGCGCTCCGACGAGGACCGGGTGGCGCTCGCCGAGTTCGGCAACCTCGCCCGGATCTCCGACGCCTACGACCGGGAGACGGCGCTCGAGGTGCTGCGCGCCGAGCCGCCGAGCCGAGCGGAGCAGGCGAGCTGGCCCTGGTTCATCCCGGAGATCGGCGAGGGCCGCTCGGGCGACGACCCCCTGCTCGAGGAGGACCCCGACCCGGAGCTCTACCGCCGCAACGGCCTGCTGCGCGCGGCGGAGGCGATCCTCGAGGTGGTGGGGGAGGGCTGCCGGGTCACGGACTCGGGGGCGCTGGGCCGTGCGGAGACGGCTCGCGTGGGCGAGCTGCTCGGCCTCCCCGCCGGCGCCCGCAGCATGTGGCACCGTCCGGAGATCGCCGGGGCATGGGTCGCGCTGCTCGACGGCGGCTGGCTCGCCCTCGGCGCCCGGCGGGTCACCGCTCTTGCGGGGCCGGTCCCGTTCCTCCCCTTCTCCGAGGACCCGTCGGCCTTCGCCGAGTGGGGGCATGCGGTGCTCACCGCCCTGCTGCTGGGCCGACACGCCCGCGCGGGCGGGGACGGCGGCTTCCGGGGCCTTCCGGAGACCCTCGCCGCGCTGGTCAGCGCGTGCGTCGACGGCGGCGTGGATCTGCCGGTCGCTCAGGTGATCCACGAGGCGGACCGCAATAGCCTGGAGGACCTGGTGCTCGTGCGCCGGGACCTCGACGACCTGGTGCGCTGCGGCCTGCTCGAGGGGCACGGCTCCCACGTCGAGGGCTCCGCGGCCGTGCTCACGGCGGTGCTGACCCTCCTGGCCGAGCGGCGCGGACAGACCTGAGACGGCGTCGGAGCTGGATCGGCGCTCGCCCCGGGCCGGGCGGTGCCCCTCGGCGCGGTCGGTCCCGGGCCGGTGACGTGGAGCTGTCCATCGTCCTCCACCCCTGACATCTGTCATCCATCCGCCGCTGACACTCCGGTCACCTCGCGCCCCGGCCCTAGCGTGGCGAGCATGGACACGCCCTCGGACCTCCCCCCGGACAGCTCCTCGACCTCCTCCTCGTCAACCTCCGTCGCCCCCGCCCCGAGCCCGGTCCGCCGGGTGCAGGTGCTCGCCGTGAGCATCGCGGGCGGCCTCGCCGTGCTGCTCTACCTCCTCCACCTCGTGATCGGCGGGGACGCGGGGGCGGGCCTCCGCTCCGCGGCGGTCGCCTGCGCGGTCGTCGCGGCCCTCATCGGCGTGAGCTTCGCCGTGGTGGGAGGGAGGCGATGATCCCGGCGCTGATAGTCGTCGGCGCCCTCGCGGTCCTCGTGTTCCTCGGGTCCCTGGTGCTGGGACTCGCGCACGGCTGGGACCGCCCGACGGCGAGGCTGCTGCTGCGGATCGCCGCCGCGCTCGGCATTGTCTGCGCCGTGCTCGGAGTCCTCCTCGCGATCCTCGGCCCCTGACGATCCTCGGCCCCTGAACGGCTCGAGCCGCCCTGCCCCAGGGGGGCAGGACGGCTCGCGCGGTCGGTCGCGTCGGGGCTCCGGGGTCAGCGCACGCCGCGCATGCCCTTCCCGACGGGGCGGGCGATGGTGAGCATGATCAGGCCGATCCCGATCGTCACCGCTCCGAGCACGCCGAAGTAGGCGACCTCGGCATCGGCCGAGTAGAAGCCCGCGAGGGAACCGGACAGGGCGGTGCCGAGGGCGACCGCCAGGTTGTACAGCGCCATCATCATCACCGGGTAGGACCGCGGGGCGAGCTTCGTCGCGAGCGAGAGGCCCACAGGGGAGATCCACAGCTCGCCGAGGGTCGCGACCAGCATGATCATCGCGATCCACAGCACCGGCACCGAGACCACCGAGGACATCGGCAGGAACAGCACGAAGGCGGCGCCCATGAGGGCGATGCCCACGCCGAACTTGGTGGGGGTGGTGGGATTGCGGCGACCGAGCTTCGTCCACAGCGCGGCGAACAGCGGCGCCAGCACGATGATGAAGAACGGGTTGAAGGACTGCACCCACGAGATCGGCATCTCCCAGCCCAGGATCTCGCGGTTCAGCCGCGTGTCCGAGTACAGGGTGATGACCGTGAACTGCTGCTGGAACAGGGCGAAGAACGCCGCGGTGCCGATGAACAGCGGGATGAACGAGACCACGCGCGAGCGCTCGTCGCCATCGAGCTTCTTCGACGTGAGCAGCAGGGCGAAGATCGCCACGGCGCCCACCACCGCCAGCACGGAGACGATCGTGGCGAGGTTGCCGGGGTTCACGATCCCCGTCGTCGCCAGGAGCACGGCGAGCACGACCACGACCACGGCCACGCCGGCCCAGAGCGGGAACTGCGAGCGCGGCAGCGGATCGGGGACGCGGTGCACGGAGGCGGGCAGGTCCTTGCGGGTCAGCGCGTACTGGGTAAGGCCGATCGCCATGCCCACGGCCGCGGCGCCGAAGCCGAGGTGGAAGCCGAAGGAGAGCTGGAGGTAGCCGGTCAGCAGCGGGCCCAGCAGGCCGCCGATGTTGATGCCCATGTAGTAGATCGAGAAGCCCGCGTCGCGGCGCGGGTCATCGACCGAGTACAGCGAGCCGACGAGGGTGGCCGCGGTCGACTTCAGACCGCCCGAGCCGACGGCCACGAGCAGCAGGCCGACCACCAGTCCAGGGACCCCCGGGATCACGGCGAGGGAGATGTGGCCCAGCATGATCATCATGGCGGAGCCGAAGAGGGTCTTCTCCGGGCCGAGCAGCCGGTCGGAGACCAGCGCGCCGAGGATCGAGAAGATGTAGACCGAGCCGCCGTAGGCGCCGACGATGCCGAGCGCTGTGGTCTCGTCGATGCCCAGGCCGCCCTGGGTCGCCGAGAAGTACATGTAGATGGCGAGGATGCCCTGCATGCCGTAGAAGCTGAAGCGCTCCCACATCTCGACGCTGAACAAATTCGCGAGCGGGGCCGGCTGGCCGAGGAAGAGGCGGCCCGAGGGGTTGTGCTCCCTGTCGTCGGCGGGCTCGACGGCGAGGACGGCGGCTCCGGCGACAGGCGCCGTGGGCTCCGGACGGCCGGGGGATCGAGGGTCTGGTGAATTCACGGGAAGACATCCTGCGCCTTCCTCCGACGCATTGCCAGCTTCGACCCGTCCGTGTGACCGGTCGTTCATCGCTGCAGACGTCAGAAAACTCTGCCGCTCTCCGGCTCAGAACCGCAGAAAGAGGTCTGACTCAGGTTCCGGGCGAGAGATCCGGGGACTCCTGGATTCCGAACTCGTGGCGGAGGGCCCGACGCGCCGCGTGCCAACCGTTCATCCCGTGCACGCCGGGGCCCGGCGGGGTCGCCGCCGAGCACAGGTACCAACCGGAGTCGGCGAGGCGGTAGGGGTCCGCGGTCGGGGTGGGCCGGGCGATCATGCCCCACATCGTGACCCGCCCCATGGTGATGTCGCCGCCCACGAGGGAGGCGTTGTGGTGGGGCATGTCCGCGGCGCTGATCCCGCGGGAGGCGACGACGACGTCCCGGAACCCGGGGGCGAAGCGCTCGATCTGCGCGGTCACCGCCTCGGTCGGGTCGGTGCGGTCCCCGGCGGGCACGTGGGCGTAGGCCCAGAGCGGTCGCAGCCCGCCGACGATCCGGCTCGGATCCGCGACGGCGGGATCGCTCACCAGGGTCATCGGCCGACGGGGGAGCCGTCCCGCCGCGACCTCGGACTCCGCCGCGGCCATCTCCTCCCGGGACCCGCCGAGGTGCTGGGTGCCGGCGCGGCCCACCTCTGGATCGCGCCAGGGGACCGGCCCGGAGAGCACGAAGTCGACCTTCGCCGCGGCGTCCCCGTGGGGGAAGCGGCGCAGCGCCGTCTCGAGCCGGCGCGGCAGCCGGTTGGCGAGGATCTCGGCGGCGGCGCCGGCGGTGGTGTCGAGCAGCACCGCGCGCGCCGGCGGGACGTCACGCCAGGTCCGAACGTGGTGGCCGGTGATGATCTCCCCGCCGTGCGCTTCGAGGTCGTCCACGAGCGCGTCGACGATCCGGCCCGAGCCGCCGACGGGGATCGGCCAGCCGACCCCGTGCGCGATCGTCCCCAGCAGCGCCGCGGTGGCGCTGAGCGCGAGGGAGGGCATGCGGCCGATCGCGTGCGCGGCGACGCCGCCCAACAGGGCGCGGGCGCGCTCGGTGCGGAAGGGCAGGTCCCAGGCGGGGCTTCCCTGCAGTCCGAGGAGCGCCCCGAAGAGGGGTGCGGCGAGCACCCCGCGCGGGGTGAGCAGCTCCGGCGGCAGGGAGCGCTTGTCGCCGAGCGCGAGGGCGACCACCTCGTCCTGATGGGCGGCGAGGGTGCCCATCACGGCACGCCAGGCGGGTCCGTCGGCTCCGAGCCCGGCCGCGGTGCGCTCGACGTCGTGCCAGGCGATGGCCGCCGGGGCATCGTCGAGGGGCTGGGCGTAGGACGCCTCGGGGGAGACGAGCCGCACTCCTCGTTCGGTCACGTCGAAGTCGCGGAAGAAGGGGCTCGCGAGGGCGAGGGGCTGCACCGCGGAGCAGATGTCGTGCACGATCCCGGGGGCGAGGCCCAGGTCGAGGGTGCGCGCTCCGCCGCCGACGGTGTCCTGCGCCTCGAGCACCTGCACCCGCAGTCCGGCCCGGGCCAGGGTAACGGCGGCCGCGAGACCGTTGGGGCCCGATCCGACGACGACGGCATCGACCTCGTGGGTCGCAGAGGGGGTCATGCCCTCACCCTAGAGGTCGACGACTGGACAGGCATTTTCGAAAGCGGGATATCGCGTAATGTGGGGGACATGGAGACCACCACCGCCCCCGATGCCCCTGCCCGTCGGCCCCAGAAGCGCCAACAGGCCGTGCTCGAGGTGAGGAGCAAGACCCGCCTCTCCCCGCGCCTGCTCCGCATCACCCTCGGCGGTGAGCTGTTCTCCGCCCTGAACCGCAACGAGCAGCCCGACGCCTATGTGAAGCTCCTGCTCCCCGATCCCTCCACCGGCCTGCAGCCCCCCTTCGACCTCGAGCACCTGCGCGAGGAGAGCCCCGAGCTCCTGCCCTCCCGCCGCACTTACACGGTGCGCCGCTGGCTCGACGACGAGCAGGCCATCCAGCTGGACGTGGTGCTTCACAGCGCCGCGGACGGCCAGGCGGAGGGCGTCGCCTCCCGCTGGGCCGACACGGCGCAGCCCGGCGACCGCGTGGCCATGATGGGCGCCGGCGGCGGGTACAGCCCGGAGCAGACCACCGCCCGTCACCTCCTGATCGGGGATCACTCCGCCCTCCCGGCCATCGCGGCCTCGCTCGAGGCGATGGACCCCGCCGCCGAGGGCATCGCCCTCATCCACCTCGACCATGAGGAGGACCGGCTGCGCCTCGAGGCGCCGGCGGGCGTCGAGGTGCGCTGGGTGATCGGCGACCGCGAGCGGCTGCTCGAAGCCGTCACTGCCCTCGACCTCGCCGAGACCGCGGGCCTGCAGGTGTTCTGCCACGCCGAGCGCGGTCTCACCAAGCGCCTGCGGCGCGTCCTCGTCGCCGAGCGCGGCGTCCCCCGCGAGCAGATCTCGATCTCCGCGTACTGGGCGCTGGGCCGTGTCGAGGAGCAGTTCCAAGCCGAGAAGCGCGAGCCGATCGGCGCCATCGACGACTGAGCCGCTGCGGCGGGTGACCCGAAGGGCCACAGTCCGTCACACGGCTCGCGATGGTGCCGTCCCCTCCTCGATGCTGGCTGGACCGCATCGACAGGAGGGGGAGCATGAGCACCGCAGCGATCCACGCCGGCTGGCGCGCCGACGACGCCCACGGCGCCGTCGTCCCGCCCGTGTACGCCACCAGCGCGTATGCGCACGAGTCCCACGCCTCCCTGCGGGATCTCTTCGCCCGGCGCTGCGACGGCTTCGCCTACTCCCGCTCGGGGAACCCCACCACCGCCGTGCTCGAGCGCCGGATCACCGCGCTCGAGGGCGGGATCGGCGCGATCGCGGTGGCGAGCGGTCAGGCGGCGACCACCATCGCGCTGCTCGCCCTGTTGGAGCCGGGTAGTCACCTCGTCGCCTCCTCGCTCCTCTACGGTGGGACCACGGAGTTCCTCGACGACACCCTTGCCGACCTCGGCGTGACCACCACTGTCGTCGACCCCGCGGATCTCACAGCCCTCGCCGCCGCGATCACCGAGGACACCCGAGCCGTGCTCGTCGAGTCGATCGCGAACCCCGGCGCCCAGCTCGTGGACCTGCCGGCGATCGCCGAGATCGCCCACGCCCGGGACGTGCCCGTCGTCGTCGACTCGACCCTCGCGAGCCCCGCGCTCTACCGGCCCGGCGAGCACGGGGCAGACCTGGTGGTGCACTCGGCCACCAAGTACCTCTCGGGCCACGGCACCACCATCGCGGGCCTGATCGTGGACACCGGTCGCTTCGACCCCCGACGATGTCCCGCCCGCTGGACGCGCCTGACCACGCGCAACCGCCGCTTCGGGGTCACCTTCGCCGACGACTACGAGCGCGACTGCTCGGGACTGCTCGCCTACGCCCGGGCCAAGTACGTCACCGACCTCGGCGCGACCCTCCCCGCCGCGAGCGCCCAGCAGATCCTGGTGGGCATCGAGACCCTCGACCTGCGCATGCGCGCGCACAGCACGACGGCCGCGGACCTCGCCGCGCGCCTGCACGGAGAGGACGGCGTCGAGCGCGTCTCGCATCCCTCGATCCCCGGTCGTCCGGACGCCCCGCTCGCCCGGCGGGACTTCCCCCGCGGGACCTCGGGGGTGTTCTCCCTCGAGCTGGCCGGCGGGGAGGCCGCCGCGGCCGCCTTCTGCGACGCGCTGGAGCTGTGGACCCTCGCCGTCAACGTCGGCGACGCCCGCTCGCTGGTGTGCCATCCCGGCACCACCACGCACTCCCACCTCACCGAGGCCCAGCGCCTCGCCTGCGGCGTGACCCCCGGGACGGTGCGGCTGAGCATCGGCCTCGAGGACGTGGAGGACCTCTGGGAGGACCTCCGCCGTGGACTGGCCGCCGTGGCGGCCCTGCCAGCCGCCGACGAGGCGGCGCCGGTGCCGTAGCTCGCGTGATCCCGCTCGCTCCCGGGAACACCGCCGGCCCGGCGAGGGTTCTGGGGACCATGGAGGCCACAGAGGTCAGGGACGTGCGGGTGGTGGTGATCGGGGCCGGGCAGGCCGGTCTCTCCGCCGCTCACCACCTGCGGCGGCGCGGCATCGCCCCGGTCGCGGTGCTGGATGCGGAGGACGGCCCCGGCGGCGCCTGGCGCCATCGCTGGGACTGCCTCACGATGGCGACCGTCAACGGGATCCGCGAGCTGCCGGACATGCCCGTACCCGCCGCGGATCCCGACGTCCCCGCGAACCGGGCCGTCCCCGAGTACTTCGCCGCCTTCGAGCGGCAGCAGGGGATCGAGGTCGAGCGACCCGTGCGGGTCACCCGCGTCGAGGACGACCCGTCGGCCGCTCCCGGAACGCAGCGGCCCCTGCTGGTCCACTCCGTCGGCCCGGACGAGCGCGCCCGGCCCCTGCTCCGCACCCGCGCCGTGCTGAACGCGACCGGCACCTGGACCCGGCCCTTCGTCCCCACCGTCCCCGGGGCGCGCGACTTCCGGGGCCATCAGCTGCACACTGCGGAGTACGTCGCCGCCGAGGAGTTCGCCGGGCTGCGGGTCGCGGTGGTCGGCGGCGGGATCAGCGCGCTGGGCCACCTGCAGGAGATCTCCGAGGTAAGGGAGACATTCTGGTACACGCGGCGGGAGCCCGTGTTCCGCGACCGCGAATTCACCGAGGAGGCCGGTCGCGAGGCCGTCGCCGGGGTCTGGGACGCCGTCCGGGAGGGGCGGCCCGTCGGCAGCGTCGTCTCCCACACCGGGCTGATCTGGACTCCCGCGCTGCGCCGCGCCGCCGAGGTCGGGATCCTCGCGCGGCGGCCGATGTTCGCGCGGATCCTGCCGGACGGGGTGCTCGAGGTCGACGGCAGCCGCACCGCGCTGGACGTGATCCTCTGGGCGACCGGGTTCCGGCACGAGCTGCGGCACCTGCGGCCGCTGCGCCTGACCGGTCCGCTCGGCGGCATCGCCATGGACGGCACGGCCGTCGCCTCGGATCCTCGCATCCACCTCGTCGGCCACGGGCCCGGCGCGTCGACGATCGGCGCCAACCGCGCCGGTCGCGCCGCGGTGAACCGGCTGGTGAGGGACCTCGACCGGGAGCTCGTCCGGGCCTAGGGTGTGCGGCATGGACACCGCCGCCCCGCTGCCACCGCTGCCCGAGACCGGGATGCGCCGCGTGCTCTGCGTCGTCGCGCATCCCGACGACATGGAGTACGGCGCCTCCGCCGCCGTCGCCGCCTGGACCGAGGCCGGCTGGGAGGTGACCTACCTGCTGCTGACCCGCGGCGAGGCCGGGATGGCCGAGCCGCCGGAGAGCGTCGGCCCGCTGCGCGAGCGCGAGCAGCGCAGCGCCTGCGAGCGCGTCGGCGTCACCGACCTGCGGTACCTCGGCCACCCCGACGGGATGCTCGAGGGCACGCTCGCGCTCCGCCGCGACATCGCCCGGGTGATCCGCCAGGTGCGACCCGACCTCGTGCTCACCGCGAACTTCGAGGTCGAGGCCTACGGCGGGATGAACCAGGCCGACCACCGCGTCGCAGGGCTCGCCGCCGTCGATGCCTGCCGCGATGCCGCGAACCCGTGGGTGTTCCGCGAGCTCGCCGAGCAGGAGCAGCTCGCACCGTGGTCCGCGCGGGCGGTCGCCATCGTCGGGCATCCCCAGCCGACCCATGCGCGGGCCGTCGGTGCCGACCACGTCGAGGCCGCGGTCGCCTCGCTCCAGGCGCATGCGGCCTATCTCGCCCACGTCACCGGTCATCCGGCGCCCGAGGTGCTGATCCCCGCGATCCTCGCGCAGGGCGGCGCTGCCGCGGGCACCGAGCACGCCGTCGTGCTGCGGGTCGTCGACCTGGGAGGACTCGGCGGCAAGGAGTGAGCGGAGGGGCCGGGGTCGGCGTGGCGGGGCCTCGCGGGGTGAGCCCCCGCGGGGATCAGCCGGCCCGGCGGTCTTGCTCCGCGTAGTCGTCGAGCACGGCGAGGATCCCGCGGTGCTGCCAGACGCGGCTCCGGGAGCGACCCGTCGCCTCCTCCAGCACTCCGGAGGCGGTGAGCTGGTCGAGCGCCCGCTGCACGGACATGGCGGGAGCGTCGAGCTCGCGGCGCAGATGCGCCGCGTTCACGATCGGCTGCGCCACGAGCAGGGGCAGGACCCTCAAGGCCAGCGCGTGACGTCGCACCCCGGACAGCAGCTCCCGCGCCTCCTCCAGCTGCGCCGCGAGGTCGTCCACGAGGGCGGTCCCCGTGACCGCGGCATAGCGAGCCGCTCGCGAGAACTCCTCGACGATCGGTCGGGCGTCGCCCGCCCGGAAGGCGGTCAGCGCTGCGGTGTAGGCCTCGAGGTCGGTGAGCAGTCCGGCGGAGAGCGGGGCCGTGGCGCGCAGCATCCCCTTGCCGCGCAGCAGGGCATGGACCAGCGCGCGTCCCGTCCGGCGGTTGCCGTCGACGAACGGGTGGATGGTCTCGAACTGCGCGTGGGCGATCGCCGCGTGCAGCAGCACCGGCAGCTCGTCCGTGGACAGGAAGCGGATCAGATCCTCGAGCGCGGCGGGCACAGGGGAGCGGGGAGCGACGCCGCGTACGGACCCGAGCCGCGTCGTCGCGACCCCCGGGAGGCGAGCCCGTCGTCGGGCACCCGCCAGTGCCCCGGGGGGCCCGCGGCGGGGACGACGAGCGGATCCGGACCCGGAAGTGTGCTCATGACGCGATTCGAGTAACACGTTCTCTGGAAAGTGTTACTAGAGGAAGCGGTGCCGAGCAGTTCGTCGACTCCCGCCGGAGCGGATCAGTCCTGCGCCGCGGTCTCGAGCCGCTCGAGCTCCTGAGCCGCGATCTCCGGATCGAGCTTCACGAAGATCGGCGTCGGCTTCACGACCGTCTGCCCCACGACCACGGGACGATGCTCCCAGGCGGGGGCGCCGGTGTAGTCGCCGGTGATGATCGGGTAGCCGGGGCCGCCGTCGAGATCCTCGACCTCGTCGATGCGCGGCATCGGGGCGATCACCCGGTCGCCGCCCAGCGCCTTCTCCACGGCGTTGGCGGAGGAGGGGAGGAAGGGGGAAATCATCGTGTTGAGGTCGGTGACCGCCTGGGCCAGCACGTGCAGGACGGTGAGCAGACGGGGACGCTGCTCCTCGGCCTTGAGCTTGAACGGCTCGGTCTCCGAGACGTACCGGTTCGCCTCGCCGACCAGTCGCATCACCTCCGCGATCGCGGCCCGCTGACGGTGGGCTTCGATGAGCCCGCCGACGGTGGTGAAGCCCTCGCGGATCGCGCCGAGCAGCGTCTCATCGATCTCCTCGAGCTCGCCCGCGGCGGGGATCTCGCCGACGTTCTTGGCGATCATCGCCGCGGTGCGGTTGACCAGGTTGCCCCAGCCGGCCACGAGCTCGTTGTTGGTGCGCGCGACGAACTCGGTCCAGGTGAAGTCCGCGTCCTGATTCTCCGGGCCCGCGGCCGAGATGAAGTAGCGCAGCGCGTCGGCCTGGTAGCGGTCCAGGACGTCGCGCACGTAGATGACCACGTTCTTGGAGGAGGAGAACTTGCGCCCCTCCATGGTGAGGAACTCGGAGGAGACGACCTCGGTGGGGAGGTTCAGCACGCCGAAGCCGCCGGGCTCGCCCCCCTTGTCCCCCTGGCCGTTCTGCGCCAGCATCTCGGCCGGCCAGATCTGCGAGTGGAAGACGATGTTGTCCTTGCCCATGAAGTAGTAGCTGAGCGCCTCGGGATCGTTCCACCACTTCCGCCAGGCGTCGGCATCGCCGCTGCGCCGCGCCCACTCGACCGAGGCCGAGAGGTAGCCGATCACCGCGTCGAACCAGACGTAGAGGCGCTTGGTCGGCTGGTCCTCCCAGCCGGGCACCGGGATGCCCCAGTCGATGTCGCGGGTCATCGCCCGCGGCTTGATGTCCTCGAGGATGTTCTGGCTGAAGCGGATCACGTTCGGGCGCCACAGCCCGGTCGCCTCGCGCTCGTCGAGCCAGCGACCCAGCTCTGCCGCGAGCGCCGGCAGGTCCAGGTACCAGTGGGTGGTCTCGACGAACTCCGGGGTCTCGCCGTTGATGCGGGAGACCGGATCGATGAGATCTGTGGGGTCGAGCTGGTTGCCGCAGGCGTCGCACTGGTCGCCGCGCGCCCCCGGGGTCTTGCAGATCGGGCAGGTCCCCTCGATATAGCGGTCCGGGAGGGTGCGGCCGGTCGACGGGGAGATCGCCCCGTGGCCGGTCTTCTCGATCATGTAGCCGTTGTCCCGCACGGTCACGAACATCTCCTGCACCACCTGGTAGTGGTTGCGGGTCGTGGTGCGGGTGAAGAGGTCGTAGCTGAGTCCGAGCGCGACGAGGTCCTCGACGATGAGGCGGTTGTTGCGATCGGCGAGCTCGCGGGCGGTGAGGCCCTCCTCGTCCGCCTTCACGAGGATCGGCGTGCCGTGCTCGTCGGTGCCGGAGACCATGAGCACGTCGTGACCGGCCATGCGCATGTACCGCGAGAAGACGTCGGAGGGGACGCCGAAGCCGGCGACATGGCCGATGTGGCGGGGACCGTTGGCGTACGGCCAGGCGACCGCGGACAGGACTGTGCTCATGGGGATCGATTCTAGGGGAGGCGGAGCCCGGTGCGGCTCGCGTCCTCCGGGCGGTGCAGCACCGCGTGCCATCCGCACGCCGCCGCGCCCTCGACGTGACGCGGTGAGTCGTCCAGGAGGGCGATCCGCTCCGGCGGCACCTGCTCCCCGAGCACCTCTTCGATCCGCCGTCGCGCCCGGGCGAACGCCTCGGGGTCCGGCTTGGCCGCGCCGAGGTCCGCGGTGTTGAGCAGGAAGCGGTCGTCGTCGCCGACGACGTCGCCGAGCCCGAGATCGGCGACCTCCTCGGGGACGCGGTCGGTGCCGTTGGTAAGCACGAAGACGGCGATGCCCACGGTGCGCAGCGCGAGCAGCGCGGAGCGCACCCGCTCATCGACGGCCGCCGGGGTCGCAGCCCACCGGTCCACCGCGAAGCGGGCGAGGTCGGTCGGGCTCCCGGCCGCCACCAGGCGCTCCACCGCGAGCTCCCGCCAGCGCGCATGGGTGCCGCGCCCCCGCACCACCTCGTCGAGGTAGGGGTGCCCGAGGACCGCGGAGTAGCTCGATCCGCCGGCAGTGCCCGTCAACGCGTCGAGCTCGGCCCACAGCGTGGGGTCGAAGACGCGCAGCACGCCGTCCAGGTCCGAGACCACGACGCGGATCCGCGCGGTGTTCACGAGCTCGCGGAGGACGTCGAGGGAGTCGTGGGGCACGGCACCATCGTAGGGAGCGGCCCCCGGGCGCGGGCCTCCTCGGGAGCTCCCCGCCATCTCCTCGGAATCCTCCCGACTCCCCGCGGGAACCTGCGCACCGTCTGCCCAGACTGGTGACATGAGCCCGCAGCGCCCGCTCTTCACCCCGCTCGAGGAGCACCTCGACCGGTGGGCGCAGCGTCGCACCGCCGCACTCACCGGTGTCGCCGGGGCGGGACGACGAGCCCTCGTGGAGGCGCTCGTGTTCGGACTCAAGCAGTCCTGGGCGTGCGTGTTCGGCGCCGCGATGCTGCTGCTCCTGGTCGCCGCGCGCACGCTGTATCCCGAGGACGCTACGATCGCGCGAGCCGACGTCCTCGTCGTCGCAGCTCTCTCGCTGCAGGTCGCCATGCTGGCGCTGCGCCTCGAGAGTCTCCGCGAGATGGGGGTGATCGCCGTTTTCCATGTCGTGGGCACCGTGATGGAGCTGTTCAAGACCTCCGTCGGTTCGTGGCAGTACGAGGCCGAGGGGATCCTGCGGATCGGGGAGGTGCCGCTCTACACGGGGTTCATGTACGCCGCCGTCGGCTCCTACATGGTGCGCGTGATGCGCCTGTTCGACCTGCGCTTCACCCGCTACCCGCCGCTGTGGGCGACCGTTCTGCTCGGCGCCGCGATCTACGCGAACTTCTTCACCCACCACTACCTGCCCGACGCCCGCTGGATGCTGCTCGGGGGCGTGGTCGTCCTATACGGGCGCTGTCTGATGACCTTCCGGGTGCACCGGCGGGCGCCCTGGCGGCGCCTGCCCGTCCTCGGCGCCTTCCTCGGCGTGGCGTCGCTGCTGTGGATCGCGGAGAACGTGGGCACCGCGGCCGGTGCCTGGATCTACCCGCATCAGCAGGAGGGCTGGCACCTGGTGCCGCTCTCGAAGCTGGTCTCCTGGCTGCTGCTGATGATGGTGTCGGTGGTCCTGGTGACGCTCGTCCACCGACCGCGGGGACCCGAGGGGACTCAGTGATGCATGCCGGTGCGGCCGAGCGTCGTCTCGGCCGTCGCACCGGGACGCGTCCACTGCGCGGCGGGCCGACCCGTCGGCCCCCAGGTGTAGGCGCCGTCGGCGTCGAGGCGCCAGAACCACCCGGGGTCGTTCTCCACGACGCGTCCCGGCGGCATGTCCTGCCAGGCCTCGCGGCGACCGAAGGCGGTCAGGTCGAGCAGGCCGAGGGCCGGATCGGCGACCTCCGTGCCGCGCCCGGTGATGGCATAGGTGAGGAACACCCGCTCGCCATCGCGCAGGTAGCACTGCAGGTGGCCCATGTCCCCGCCGATCGGCTCCGGGGTGTCCCGCACCGAGAACCACGGCTCGGTGTAGCCCATGAAGGCGACGAAGGGCTCCACCTCCTCCCACGCGCCCGTGGTGAGGACCGCGAAGGAGACCCCGGCGGCGCGCAGATAGGCGGAGTCCTGCAGGTGCCAGGCCGTGAGGGTGCAGCCCTCGCACTGCCCCTGGTGCGGGGCGCCGTCCCACCACATGTGCTGGTAGACCAGGAGTTCCTCGCGGCCGTCGAATAGGGACCGGAAGGGAACCGGGCCGTTCGGTCCGACCACGGTCGCGTCGCCGTCGACCTCGAGCATCGGCATGCGGCGGCGCTTCGCCGCGAGCGCATCCCCTGCCCGGGTGTGCGCCTTCTCCTCGACCAGGAGCTCGGTGCGCGCCGTCTCCCAGGTCTCGCGGTCCACCACCTCGGGGAGGCCCGGCGCGGAAGGACCGGACGGGGCGGGAACAGCATCGGACGAGGACATGGCGCCTCCCAGGGCTCGCGCGTCGGACGACGGTGCCCGGCGCTCGTGCCGAGTCAAGCACCGCTCGGCGGCCGAGGGAAGGCTCTCGCCCGGTTCGCCGCGGAGGACGGACCGGGCATGCCCTCCTCGAGCCCCGTTCCGGAGCGGACCTCGCGGCGCGGTCGGACGGGCGGGAGTCGATACGCTGTCGGCATGAGCACCGATGGACTCGCCGCCGCGCAGCAGAAGATGCAGGACGCCGGGGTCGCGCAGACCGCGATCGACGTCTTCACCCACTACTACGGACAGCTCGAGGAGGGGGTCACCGGCTCGATCCCCGAGGGCACGATCGATCCCTATCTCGACCCGCCCCGCCTCGAGGACGTCTCGATCGACCCCGCGCATGCCAAGTCCGTCTTCGACCAGCTGGTGGTCATCAACCTCAACGGCGGTCTCGGCACGTCGATGGGCATGGACCGGGCGAAGTCGCTCCTGCCCGTCCGCGACGGGAAGAGCTTCCTCGAGCTGATCGTCGAGCAGGTCCTCGCCGCCCGCCGCGCGACTGGCTCGCGTCTGCCGCTGATCTTCATGAACTCCTTCCGCACTCGCGAGGACACCCTCGAGGTGCTCGCGAAGTACCCCGACCTGCCCGTCGGCGACCTGCCGCTGGACTTCCTGCAGAACAAGGAGCCCAAGCTCCGCGTCGACGACCTCCACCCCGTCACCTGGGACGCCGACCCGGACCTCGAGTGGTGCCCGCCCGGCCACGGCGACATCTACACCGCGCTGCAGACCTCCGGCCTGCTGCAGCAGCTGCTCGACGCCGGTTTCAAGTACGCCTCCGTCTCCAACTCCGACAACCTCGGCACGGTCCCGAGCCCGGTGCTTGCCTCGTGGTTCGCCTCGACCGGCGCGCCCTATGCCGCCGAGCTGTGCCGCCGCACCCCCGCCGACCGCAAGGGCGGCCACCTCGCGGTCCGGAAGGCCGACGGCCGGCTCATCCTGCGCGACACCGCGCAGACCCCGGCCGAGGAGATGGACTACTTCACCGACGAGCACCGCCATCCGTTCTTCCACACGAACAACCTGTGGTGGGACCTCGAGCAGCTGCAGGCGATCCTCGCGGAGCGCGACGGCGTCATGGGCCTGCCCCTGATCCGCAACGAGAAGACGGTCGACCCGGCCGACAAGGCCTCGACCCCCGTCTTTCAGATCGAATCCGCGATGGGCGCCGCGATCGAGGTGTTCGACGGGGCGACCGCGATCGTGGTGGGCCGCGACCGCTTCCTCCCGGTGAAGGCCACGAGCGACCTGCTGCTGGTCCGGTCCGACCTCTACGACCTCGACGAGCGCGGCGCTCTGGTGCAGCGGGTCGAGTCGGTGCCGACGGTGTCGCTCGATGCCGGCTCGTACAAGCTGATCGGCGACTTCGAGGCCCGCTTCCCCCAGGGTGTGCCCTCGCTGCGCGAGGCCCGCAGCGTGGAGGTGAAGGGTGACTGGACCTTCGGCGCCGACGTCTCGCTGATCGGGGACGCCGTGCTCGGCGAGGAGGGCGGCGCGGTGCCCGAGGGCGCCCGCGTCGGCACCGCCGGCTGAGCGCTGCCTGTGGACCGCTTCCTCCGGCCGAGTGCTGCGTTTGGACCGCCTCTCTTCGCCGAGTGTTGCGTTTAGACCGCTTCGAGGGTCCGGTGACGGTCCGAATGCAGCACTCGGCGCGGCGACGAGGGACGCCTCTGCGGTCTCGTCGGCGAAGTCGGAGCCTGACCCTGACGTCTGTCACCGGAATGGGGAGGACCCATGCGTTCCCGCGGTGACCTGGGCGATGTGCAGGGACACGGGGGACCACGCTGCGGTCGGCCGATGCTGTGGGCATGCCGCACGCCCCGAGCCCGCTCCCCGAAGGCCTGACTCATGCCGTCTTCACCACCCGGGAGGCGCTCGAGGCAGGGGCCAGCCGGTCGCGGCTCCGGCGCGATGATCTGGTCTCCGTCGCGCCCGGACTGTGGGCGCTGAGAGATCGCGTCGTCACGGAGAGGGATATCGTCGGCGCCCTGTGCCGGCGGGACCCCGAGGCCTTCGCCGCCGGGCTGACCGCCGCCCGGATCTGGGGCCTGCCCCTACCGGGGGTCCTCGCGGATGCGGTGACGGAGGCGCCACGCCAGTCCCGCGTCGTGGACGGACGAACCACTTATCGACCCGCGCGGAACAGCGTCGACGGTCGGACCCACATGGCGCGCGGTGACTCGCGCCCCCGGGAGTCGACGCTGGTGCGGTGGAGCCTGCTCGATGCTCCCGTCGTCCGGCTCGTCGATCGCCGAGATCGGGCACCCGGCGTCCGGCTCACCACCAGGCTCCGGACGTTCCTCGACCTCGGTCCGCAGATCAGTCTCGAGGCCCTCGTCGCGATCGGGGACCATCTCGTTCGGAGACCGCGACCTCGATTCGAGGGACGGGCCGAACCCTACGTGACCCTCGAGGAGCTGCACGCGGCCGTCGCGGAGTACCGGGGTCGGGGAGCGCGCCAGCTTCGTCAGGCCGTCGCGCTGGTCAGGATGAGCAGCGACTCCGCGCCGGAGACCGCGCTGCGGCTGGCCATGGTCGCCGCAGGCCTGCCGGAGCCGCTGGCGAACGCGCCGGCCACCGAGGAGGACCACAGCGGTCGGGTCCTCGACCTCGGCGAGCCTGATCTGCACTGGCCGGAGTGGAAGGTGGCGCTGGAGCACGACGGGCCGACACACCTCGATCGGGCGCAGCAGAGCCGTGACATCGCGCGAGGCGACCGACGGATGGCTGCCGGCTGGGTCGAGCTGCGCACCTCCGCGGAGGACCTCCTCCACGGGTGCCGACGGGCGGTCGACCGGGTGCGGCGGGAGCTGATGCGCCGCGGGTGGCGACCCGGACAGGACCGCTGACGCCCGGACCGGCCCCTAGGGGAGTCAGGAGTCACGAGCACCTTCGCGCCATGCACCGAGTGCTGCGTCTGGACCGCTATGACCCGGCGGAGGCGGCTCAAATGCAGCACTCGGTGCCCGGCGACGCGGGTGAGACTCGAGCTCGACGCGCGGAGCCCCCTCGGGCCCCGGCGCCGGACGGATGTGGCGAGGCACCTCAGCTCAGGTGCCGCCAGAGCGGCCGGCCGAGGGCGGCGAGGGCGAGAGTGCGGGCGAATCCCGCCTGATCCAGCAGATGCGTCCCGGACTCCGTCTCCCGCGAGCCAGTGACGAGATCGGTCTCGGGATCGCGGCGATCCTCCCAGAGACGCGCCGCGTAGGCCTCGACGATCGTGCGCCCCTGGACCTGCGCGCCCAGCACCGACTCAGCGAGCAGGAGATTGGAGGCGAGGATGGCGTTGAACTGGATCGGCTGGGTGTCCAGCCCCGCCCCGCGGGTGAACGGCTCGTAGAAGCCGATGATCGCCTCGACCAGGGAGAGCGCGCGCTCCCGGTACTCCTTCTCGCCGGTGATCTCGTAGGCGAGGACCTCGCAGCCGAGCGGCACGCCCTGGTTGTACGTCCACTGGGTGCGGTCGATCGCGCCGTCGGGCTTGATGTTGTCCCAGTACAGGCCGTTCGGCGCGAGCAGGGTGTCCCGGCCCCAGGCCATCCAGCGCAGCGCGTCCTCGAGCGCCTTCTCCTCGCCCGTGAGCTGGTACCAGCGCAGCGCGACCTTCGCCGAGGGGAAGGTGGACACGGTGTTGCGGTCGTGGTTCCAGTCGCCCTGGGTCCAGTCGATCCCGCCGGGAGAGGCGAGAGTGGGATCGGTGGACTCGCCCGAGCGGAACAGCTCGAGCAGCTGGCCGACCCGATCCAGATCACCGCGGGCACCGCCCGTGAACAGGTGCTGCTCGATCTCGAGCAGCGCGATCCAGTCGTTGTCGTCGTAGAAGAAGTCGCCGTTGGCGCCATCGGTGGAGTTGGTGGCGGCGGTGTAGCCGGGCAGGCCGGTGGTGCCTCCGGCCGGGTACCAGTAGTGCTCCTGGGCGCGGATCAGGGCGGCGTCGGCCGCTGCGGTGTCGAGATTCCCCGTGTCCGCGCCGGGTCCGGGGCCGTCGAGGGCGGCGATCAGCTCGGTCAGCGCGGCGCGGGCCTGGGACAGCGGCCACACGTAGGTGAACTCCGGATCGTGCTCCTGGCGGGGGTACTGCTCGATCAGCATGTCCGGGTCGGTCTCGGCCTGGAAATGCGAAAGCAGGGAGGAGGTGGCGGCGACGGCCCGGGAGGCCGCCTCCTGCGGGGTCACGGCGGCGGAGTCGCTCACGACGGGGGTGGTCCTTCCGGACGGGGCGGCGAGGGCGGCGGGGGACAGCGCGGCGACGGTCGCCGCCCCGGTCAGGGCGGTAGCGGCGGTCAGCGCGGTCCGACGGGTGGGTGTCGACACGGTGCACCTCGATGTGCGGTGGGGAGAACGGTCCCGCGTCACGCTAGTGCGATTCCCACGTCGGCACACCCGCTTCGCGCAGATCGGTCTCCTCCGTGGCCGACGGGGCGGGCCGGGGCGCCGAGTGCTGCATCTGGACCGTCATACGGGGAGCGTTGCGGTCCGGATGCAGCACTCGGCGCAGGAAGTCGGCGCGAGAGTCGGCGCGGGAGGTCGGAGGTGGCCGGTGGCCGACGGCAGCGTGGCCGCAGGTCCGGTCGCCCGCGGCCGACGGCCTGCCGCTCAGGCCGGGCCGCGCTCCCAGCCCGCGCCGCCGGTGAGGTCCAGGGGATGCGGCAGGGGGTTCCCGTAGCGATGATCCGTCGCGCTGACCGCCTGCTCCCGCAGGAAGGCGAGCAGCTCGACGCGTCCGCTCGCGACCGGGCCCCCGGTGAACAGGGCGATGTCGATCCGGGCCGCGGCCGCCGCGCGCAGCTCCTCGCCGATCCGCCCCAGCACCCGCACGCGCGGCACGGCGAGTTCCCCGTAACGACCGGCGAATGCCGCGGCGTCCTCGACGGTCACCTCCGCGAAGCCCTCGTCGGCCGCGGCCTGCACGATCTCGGAGGCGGCGACGGAAACCTCGACCTCGGCGCCCGCCGTCTGGGCGGCGTGGAGCACACGGCGCAGCTGCGCGGCGGTGGTGCCCTGCTCGGCGCGCACCAGCACCGGCAGCGGCAGGTATCGCAGGACGTTGATCTCTCCATGCAGGTCCTGCTCGTCCCGGGGGGCGAAGAGACCGGCACGGTGCTCGCGGTCCGAGCGGCGGGCCGCCTCGAGCCAGGCCGGATCGGAGGGGTCGGGCAGCGTCTCCGCCTCGGCGTGGTCCATCAGGTGCACGAGGTAGTTAGGGCCGCCGGCCTTCGCGGTCTGCCCGATCGCGGACCGCTTCCAGCCTCCGAAGGGCTGGCGCTGCACGATCGCGCCGGTGATGCCGCGGTTCACGTAGAGGTTCCCAGCCTCGACGTGCTCAGTCCACCACGCGATCTCGGCCGGGTCCAGGGAGTGCAGGCCCGCGGTGAGCCCGAAGTCGGTGCCGTTCTGCATCCGCACCGCGTCCTCGAGCGTCGGGGCCTCCATGATGCCGAGCACCGGCCCGAAGTACTCGGTGCGGTGGAAGGCGGATCCCTCCCGGACCCCGGTGCGCACGCCGGGGGAGAACAGACGTCCCTCGTCGTCGAGGGGCTTCGGCTCGGCGAGCCAGCTCTCGCCGGGACCGAGCTCGGTGAGCCCGGCGCGGAGCTTCTCCCCGGGGGTCTCGATGACGGGGCCCATCTGGGCGGTGGGCTCGATCGGGTGGTCGACGTCGAGACTCAGGACCGCGTCGGCGAGCTGGGCGTAGAAACGCCGCGAGCGGGCCACGGATCCGACCACGATCGCGAGCGAGGCGGCCGAGCACTTCTGCCCGGCATGGCCGAAGGCGCTCGCGGCCAGGTCCCGGGCGGCGAGATCCAGATCCGCCTGCGGGGTCACCACGATCGCGTTCTTCCCGCTGGTCTCGGCGAGGATCCGCAGCTCGGGCCGCCACGAGGCGAACAGCGCCGCGGTCTCCGAGGCCCCCGTGAGGATCAGCTGGTCGATGCGGGGATCGGAGATCAGCGCCCGACCGGTCTCGTCCTCGGGGACGTCCATGACCGTCAGCACCCCCTCGGGGAAGCCGGCCTCCTGGAGCAGCCGTCCCAGCAACGCGCCGCAGCGCAGCGCCTGCGGGGCAGGCTTCATGATCACGACGCTGCCGGTCACGAGCGCCGCGAGCACGCCGCCGGTCGGGATCGCGATCGGGAAGTTCCACGGCGGAGTGACCAGGGTGAGCGACCGGGGGCTCGAGACCAGCTCGGGGTGTGCGGCGAGCCGCTCCGCCTGCTCGGCGTAGTAGATGGCGAAGTCGATCGCCTCGGACACCTCCGGGTCGCCCTGCTCGAGGGTCTTGCCGGTCTCGTCGGCCATCACCTCGAGCAGCTCGGCGCGGTGCGCGGCCAGCACCCCGGCGGCGCGACGCAGCAGCATGGCGCGCTTCTCGACGGGGAGCGCCGCCCAGCGCGGTTGGACCGCGAGCGCGCGGGTGATCGCGGCGTCGACCTCCTCGGCGGACTCGACGCGGGCCGCCTTCGCCTCGGCCTCGCCGAGGGTCGAGCAGCGGATACGCCGCGTGATCCTCTCGGCCCAGGCCTGGTTCGCGGGGGTCGACAGATCGGTGTCGGGGGTGTTGCGGAAGGCGCCGGGGACGGACGGGATCGTCTCGGTGTTCAGGTCGACGCGCCCGCCGCTCGCCTCGTGGCTGCGGTCCTGGACGCGATGCGTGGGGACGGAGGTCTCGCCGAGGGCCCGCTCGAGGGCGCGCGCGAAGCGCCCCTCCTCCCGGGCGAAGAGCTCGTCGCTGTCCTCGAGCCGGAAGGCGGCGGACAGGAAGTTCTCGGAGGAGGCGTTCTCCTCGAGCCGGCGCACCAGGTAGGACACCGCCACGTCGAAGTGCCGGGGGTGCACGACGGGGACGTACAGGCGCATGGTGCCGACGGTCTCCCGCACCACCGCCTGCTGGGCGGGTGCCATGCCGGCGAGCATCTCGAACTCGACGCCGCTGTCCGGCCCGGCGGGGATGCCCCGTTCGCGCATCAGCAGGTGGGCGAAGGCGAGGTCGAAGAGATTGTGGCCGGCAACGCCGAGATGCACCGCGGCGAGCCCCTGCGGGTCCAGGGCCTCCAGGAGCATCCGCTTGTACTGGGCATCGGTCTCCTCCTTGCTGCCGAGCGGAGCCGCGGGCCAGCCGTGCACGGAGGCGTCGACCCGTTCCATGGCCAGGTTCGCGCCCTTGACCAGGCGCACCTTGATCGGGGCGCCGCCCGCGGCGACCCGCTTCTCGGCGAAGGCGCGCAGGCGGGCCATCGCCCGCGGGGCGTCGGGGAGATACGCCTGCAGCACGATCCCGGCATGCAGGTGCTCGAGCTCGGGCCGGTCCAGCAGCTTCTCGAAGACCCTCAAGGTCAGCTCGAGATCCCGGTACTCCTCCATGTCCATGTTGAGGAAGGTGGGCTGCTCGGCGCGCGCGGAGACCAGGTACAGGGGGAGCAGGGTCTCGACGATGTGGTCGACGGTGCGGTCCGCGGCCCACAGGGGCAGGTGGTCCACGACGGAGGAGACCTTGATCGACACGTAGTCGACGTCGGGGCGCCGCACCAGCTCGTGGACGCCCTCGAGGCGGCGCGCCGCCTCCTGCGCACCGAGCACGGCCTCGCCGAGGAGGTTGATGTTCAAGGTGGTGCCGTCGGCAGTGAGTCGGGTGATGGCTGCGGACAGCGGGCGGGGCCGGGCATCGACGATCAGGTGCGAGACCATGCGCCGCATCGCGGCCTGCGCGGTGGGCACGACGGCCGACGGGGCGAGGCGGGAGGCGGTGCCGCCGAGGGAGACCGCGCGGCGCAGGGCGCCGGGGAGGAAGGCCGGCGGGTCCTGGGCGAGGCGGCGCAGCTCGACGGCCGCCGCCCGCGGATCCTCGGGGCGGATCACCCGGTCCACGAAGGCGAGCGTGAAGTCGAGTCCCTTCGGATCCTGCAGCAGGTCGGAGAGCAGGCGGGCGGGGGCCGGGGTGGGCCGGGTGGCCGCGGCGGCCAACCAGGTGCGCACCTGCGCGGACACGTCCTCGACGGTGAGGGCGGTGGGGGCGGGAGCGGGGGATGCGGTCTCGGACTGCGTGGACAACTCGGTGACTCCTCGGACGCCGGGATCGCCGGCGGGTGATGCGGTGCGGGCGTCGTCGCCCACGGCGATCGTAGTTCCTCCGCGCGGTTCCGCGGCGCCGATCCCTGGCCGTTCCCGGACCGTGATCGCTAGTCTCGGGATGTCATCGCGTGCGGACCGCGGTCCGGCGCAGCAGTTTCGAGTGCAGGGGAGAGCACCATGAAGAAGTTCATCTTTCTGGCCGGCGTGGCGATCGGCTTCGTGATCGGATCCTCGATGGGACGGGGCCCGTACGAGTCCCTCGAGCGCACGGCCCGCCAGGTCGCCGACGACCCCGAGGTCAAGCGTCGCGCCGCGCAGGCGAAGGACGCCGCCGGGAAGGCCGCGCACGAGGCGGCGGACACCGTGAAGGCGAAGGCCCCCGAGGTCGCGGCCACCGTGCAGGAGGCCGTGGGATCCGCGGCGGCCGGGGCGAAGCAGCGCCTGGCGGGTGGGGACACCGAGGGTGCCGACGGTGCCCAGGGCGTCGACAAGTCCGAGGATCTCACCGCGGCGGCCGACGGGGTCGCCGCGAGCGAGTCCGCCGCGGGTGGCGACGCCGAGGTCTCCGAGGGCGGTCCGCTCAGCTCCTGAGCACAGGGGCCGACGGGCCCGCCGCCTGATGGGAGGGCCCTGATCGTCTGCGTCCCAGCCACAGCACCCGACGGCCGGGGTGCCGTGCTCAGCCGAGCACGCGCACCCCGGCCGTCGTCTGCTCGTCGAGGAAGCACGGTCCGCACAGCGACATGTAGGTGACGGCACCGGAGTCCTCGCCGTCGATCGCGACCTGCGCGCCCTCGAAGACGAACCGCTCCCCGACCCGGCGGCAGTTGAACTCGGCCTGCGAGCCGCAGCGGCACATGGTGGGCAGCTTCTCGACGTTGTCGGCGAGCTCGAAGAGGCGCTGGGCTCCGGGGAAGGTCGCCGTGCGGAAGTCGGTGCGCAGTCCGTAGCAGATCACCGAGATCCCGTCCCGCTTCGCGATCAGGAAGAGCTGGTCGATCTGGTCGGGCTCGAGGAACTGCGCCTCGTCGACGAGGACGCAGTGCAGCGGCAGCAGCTCCCGCTCCCGTGCGGAGCGGAGCACGTGCTCCCGGAGGTCCTCGCCGGCATGGGCGAGGACGTCGACGCGGCGCCGGGCACCGCCGCGGGCCACCACCCAGTCCTCGCCCTTGGTGTCCAGGCCGGGCTTGACGGTGAGGGTCGCGAGGCCACGCTCGTCGTAGTTGTAGGCGGTCTTGATCAGCGTGTCGGACTTGCCGGAGTTCATCGCTCCGTACTTGAAGTGCAGCTTGGCCATCGGGCCTGGTCCCTCCCAGGGATCGGGGTCGTGGTCAGAACTGGTCCATGACGGCAGGCCGCGGACCGGAGAGAAGGGTGTCGAGCAGTGCGCGGGCCGGGGCGTCGGCCCGGGCGCCGAGGCCCAGCCGTTCGGCGTCGGCGATCGAGCGCCCGCCGATCAGCAGCAGCGCGGCGGCATGCACGTCGAGATGCACAGAGCCGGACACTCCGCCGACGTCGGACCCGTCGGCCGCACCTTCCAGGTCCACCGCGACCCGCCCGTCGGCGATCCGCACGACGAACTCGCCCGCGGCCCGGGCGGTGCCGGCGGGGACCGTGTCATCGGTGACGACGAGGCGCAGCGTGCCCTCGAGCCCCGCGGGCGCCGGACGGGCCGAGAGTGCGGCGGCGGTGTCGATGACCCGCACCATCACCCAGGGCTGCAGCTGCGGATCCATGCGCGTGCGCCCTCCGGGGAGTGCGTCGAGCAGGGGATCCTCGGCCCGCACGCGGATCCGCACCTGCTCGGTCACCGTGGACCAGGTGCCGAGCGAGCGGAGCAGGGCGAGGCGGTCCTCGCGGGTGCGGCCGAGCACCTCATGGACCTCGAGGCCGATGCCCTCCTCGCCGCCCGTGCGGGTGAAGGAGAGGTAGCCGCGGTCGGTGCCGTCCTCGCCGACCAGCAGCACCGCCTCCCAGGTGCCGCCCGGATGCCCGGTCGGGAACAGCGGCCCCTCCCGGGTCAGCATGCCGTTCTCCCCGGCCGTCAGCTCGCGGTAGAGGGCGTGGACCCGCTCGAAGGACTGCGCGGTCACGGCCTCCAGGTGGGTCCCGGGCACGGGGCGAAGGCGCTGCAGGTCGAGCAGCGGCACCTGCACCTTCTGCACCTGGGAGACGATCTGATAGCCGAGGGCGCGATAGATCGCGACGTTCGCCGGGTAGAGCATCGAGAACGCCATGCCCTCGGTGGCGCAGCGGGCGATCACGGCGGTCATCAGCTCGCCGAAGAGCCCGCCGGCCCGGTGCGCCGGATGGACCGCGACGCCGCCGATCCCGCCGCAGTCGGCCGTGCCGCCGCCGAGCGTGATCCGGTCCCGACGGATCTGCGCCCCCGCGGCGATGACCCCGTCGGCCCCGCCCGGCAGATCGGCGGAGGAGATGCCCAGCGGAATCAGCCCGGGGGAGAACGGCCGGGCCTCCTTCTCGGTGACCGGACCGCCGCCGAAGGCGAGACGGGTGAGCCGCTGATAGGGGAGGAGGTCGTCGGCGGTGAGCTCGCGTGCACGCATGCCGAGGAGTCTAGGGGCGGTGCTGTTGCATACTGACCTCGGCCCGATCCCGACCGAGGAGTCGCCGTGAACCCACGCCGAGACCGTCCTACGACGGGGACGCCGCGCCCGGCCTCGCGCAAGCCGTACACGCGCCCGAACCGCGCGCAGCGGGCGGGCCGCGAGGAGCTGTTCAAGCGCCTCTCCGCCGGGGATCCGCGCTCCGAGCAGAACCCGCAGCGGCGCATTCCCGTCGGCCTCTCGACCTCCTCGGTCTTCCCGGCCGGCGTCGAGGAGTGCTTCCGTCTCGCCGCCGAGATCGGCTACGACGGGATCGAGGTGATGGTCTCCTACGCCAAGGACAGCCAGGACCCGGACCGGCTGCGCGAGTACGTCGCGCGGTACGAGCAGCCGATTCTCTCCCTACACGCCCCGACCCTCTTCCTGCTCCAGGGCCTGTGGGGCCGGGATCCGTGGGTGAAGATCGAGCGCACGGTCGAGCTGGCGAAGGAGTTGGAGGTGCCGACGGTCGTCGCGCACCCGCCGTTCCGCTGGCAGGGCTCCTATGCGAAGGAGTTCGTGACCGGGGTGGCGGAGCTCGAGGCGCGCCACGGCGTGGCGATCGCGGTCGAGAACATGTACCCGTGGCGGCTCGGTGTGCGGGAGCTGATGACCTATCTCCCGGACCACGACCCCACCGACGAGGACTACGAGCACGTCACCGTGGACCTCTCCCATGCCGCGACCGCGGGCGACGACGCGCTCGCGATGATCGACCGCCTCGGGGACCGGCTCACCCACCTGCACCTCGCCGACGGCTCCGGACGCACCACCAAGGACGAGCACCTCCCGCCCGGCGAGGGCAACCAGCCGTGCGCCGAGGTGCTGCGGCGCCTCGCGAACCGCGGCTGGCAGGGGTCCGTGCTGCTCGAGGTCTCCACGAGCGGCAGCGCCGAGACGCGCGAGCAGGTGCTGCGCCAGTGCCTGCTGTTCGCCCGGCACCACCTCGGCCACCACCTGGACGACGGCGACGAGGGCGTGGACCCGCAGGGCGGGGCACCGCAGGGCGAGGGAAACGACCGGGCCCCGGGGGACGACCCCGCCTGAGCGACGTGGGATCCGCCACCCCGTCGGACACCCTCCAGGGGCGGGTGTGACAATGGCCGATGCATGCGCCGGGCGGCCATGCGACGAGACACGGCACGGAACGAACGAGGTACAGCGCGCAGATGGCCAGTGGGAACGGGAACACGGGATTCGTCCATCAGAACGCGAGCCTGCTCTCGGTGGAGATGTCGCTGCCGCAGGTCACCGTCACCTCCGACGAGATCGACGAGATGCTCGCGCCCGCCCGCAAGCGGCTCCGTCTGCCCAAGGGCGTGCTGCAGCGTGTGGCCGGCGTCTACGAGCGCCGCTGGTGGCGCGATCGGGAGAACGGCTGGCGGCAGGGCGTGGTCCTCGCCGCCGAGCGCGCCATCGCCAAGGCCGGGATCGTCCGCGATCAGGTGGACCTGATCATCAACGCCTCGGTGTCCCGTCAGCACCTCGAGCCCGCGGTCGCCACGACCGTGCACCACTCGCTGGGCCTGCCGACGAGCGCGATGAACTTCGACATCACCAACGCCTGCCTGGGCTTCGTCAACGCCATGACCATGGCGGCCGGCATGATCGACTCCGGCCAGATCCGCTATGCACTGATCGTCGGTGCGGAGGACGTCGAGCGGGCCCAGCGCGGCACCATCGACCGCCTGAACTCGAAGACCGCGGTGCGCGAGGACTTCAACAACCAGTTCGCGGCGCTCACCCTCGGCTCCGGGGCCGCGGCCGCCGTGCTCGGCCCGGCCGACGCCCACCCCGAGGGGCACCGCCTAATCCGCACCGAGGCGCGGGCCGGCACCCAGCACCACGAGCTGTGCATCGGCGACATGCACGACATGCGCACCGACTCCGCGGGACTGCTGGAGAACGGGATCAGCCTGATCCTCGACACCTGGAAGGCCGCCAACGAGGCCGGTCACGACTTCCGCTCGATCGAGCACATCATCCCGCACCAGGTCTCGATGGTGTACACCCGCAACTTCTCCAAGATCACCGGGGTGGGTATGGACCGCATCCCGGTGACCTTCCCCGACTGGGGGAACATCGCCGCCGAGGCGGTGCCGATGACCCTCGCCCACCACCAGGGCAACATCGCGCGCGGGGAGCGCGTGCTGCTGCTCGGCGTGGGCTCCGGACTGAACACCGCGATGATGGAGGTCCAGTGGTGACCGAGCGACAGACCGGCCGCCGCCGCGCGCAGGCCCCCGAGATCCCCGCCCTCCCCGGCGTCGACGCCCGGCTCAGCCGGACCCTCGAGGTGCGCGACCACACTGGCACGCCCCGCCGCTGGCACCTGCTGGACTCCGCCCCGTGGCTCGCCGAGCGCGGCATCGCGCCGCGCGGCACGCTGCTCGCCGTCCACGGCAACCCCACCTACTCCTTCCTGTTCCGCTCCCTGATCCGCGAGGACATCCCCTGGCGGGTCATCGCCGTGGACCAACTGGACATGGGCTGGTCCGAGCGCACCGGCGTCACCCGCCGCTACCAGGACCGCATCACCGACCTGTCCCTGCTCACCGACGCGCTCTCCCTGCGCGGCCCCGTGGTGACCGTCGGGCACGACTGGGGCGGTCTGATCTCCTCGGGCTGGGCGCTCGACAACCGGCACGACCTGGCCGGGATGATCCTCACCAACACCGGGGTGCATCAGGAGATCGAGGAGGCGCTGCCGAAGGCGCTGCAGCTCGCCTCGGCCCCCGGCTTCCGCACCGCCTCCACCTCCCTCACCGACGCCTTCCTGCGCACGACCCTCGCGCTGTCGTCGCCGCCGCTGCCGAAGGAGGTCCAGGACGCTTATCTCGCCCCGTACCGTGGCCGCTCCCGCCGGCTGGGCATCGACCAGTTCGTCGCCGACATCCCCGCCGCCGCGGACCATCCCTCGCGCGCGACCCTCGAGCGGGTCGCCCAGGGCCTCACCGAGCTCCACGTCCCGACCCTGATGGCGTGGGGGCCGCGGGACATCACCTTCTCCGACCGCTTCCTGCGGGACCTGCTGACCCGGGTGCCCCATGCCGACGTGCACCGATTCGAGGGCGCCTCCCATCTGGTGTGGGAGGATGCCGACGTCGCGGGCCTGGTCGCGGACTGGCTGCGCGCCCGTTTCGGCGACGCCGAGGAGCCGCTGGATCCCGCGGCGAGCACCGCCTGGACGCCGGTGTCGGCCGCCGCCGAGCCCGCCCCGGGGCGGCACGTCGGCGAGCCCATCGCCCGCCTCGCTGCCGATCCGCGGCACGCCCACAGTCCCGCCGTCGTCGAGATGGACGGCGGGGACGGCGAGCCGCGCGAGATCTCCTGGTCGCTGCTGAACCGCAGGGTCGACGACATCGCCGCGGGCCTCCTCGGCCACGGCGTGCGCCCCGGGGACCGGGTGAGCGTACTGATCACCCCCGGCGCCGACCTCACCGCCGTGCTCTACGCCTGCCTGCGCATCGGCGCCGTCGCGGTCATCGCCGACGCAGGCCTGGGCGTCGCCGGACTGTCGCGCGCCGTCATCGGCTCGCACCCGGACTGGATCATCGCGATCCCGAAGGCCCTGGCCGCCGCGCGGGCGCTCGGCTGGCCGGGACGTCGGATCAGCGTCGAGCAGCTGCCGACGCTGGATCGCACCGCCTTCGGCGTCGAGACCTCGATTGCGCAGCTCGCCCGCTCCGGCTCGCTGATGCGCGATCTGGGCGCGCCTCTCGAGGCGAGCTGGCCCGATCCCGAGGACGACGCCGCGATCCTGTTCACCTCCGGCTCGACCGGGCCCGCGAAGGGCGCCGTCTACACCCACCGGCAGATGAGCGCGATGTTCACGGCGGTCGGCGACACCCTCCAGCTGGACCCCGAGCGGGGACTGGTCGCGGGCTTCGCGCCCTTCGCCCTGCTCGGCCCGGCGCTCGGCGCCCCCACCGTCGTGCCGGACATGGACATCACCCGGCCCGGGGAGCTCACCGCCTCCGCGCTGGCCGATGCGATCGCGGCGCTCGGCGAGCCCGCCGTGTTCACCGCCCCCGCCGCGCTGCGCAACATCCTGGACACCGCGAAGGACCTCGACGAGCACGGCCGGGCCGCCCTCGCCTCCGCCGCGAGCTTCTTCGCCGCCGGCGCCCCGATCCCCGCGCACCTCCTGCGCGGGCTGCGGGACCTGATGCCGCACGCCCGCGCGCTCACCCCCTACGGCATGACCGAGTGCCTCGCCGTCGCCGCGATCGACCTCGAGGGCATCGAGGCCGCCGGGGAGGGCTCCGGCGTGTGCGTCGGTACCCCCGTCCCGCGGGTGCAGGTCGCGATCGCCGCCATGGACGCCGAGGGCCGCACCACCGGCGAGATCACCACCGCGCCGGGCGTCACCGGCGAGGTGCTGATCCGCGCCCCCCACGTGCGCGACCGCTACCTCATGCTGTGGGGCACCACCCACGCGTCGATGCGCTTCGCGGGCTGGCACGCCTCCGGCGACGTCGGCCATCTCGACGAGGCCGGACGGCTCTGGATCGAGGGCCGCGCCGCGCACGTGCTCGCGACGGCCGCCGGCCTGCTCACCCCCGTGCAGGTAGAAGAGGCCGCCGAGTCGGTGCCGACGGTGCGCCGCGCCGGCGCCGCCGTCGTCGGCCCCCGCGGCACCCAGCAGATCGTCGTGATCCTCGAGACCGAGGACGGCTACCGGCCCGGCAAGGCGGGGAAGCCCCGCGCCGCCGAGACCTCCCTGCAGGAGGCCGTGCGCCGCGCGGTGCGCGACCGCACCGGGGCCGAGGTCGTCGCCGTGTTCACCACGCGAGCCCTACCCACCGACATCCGCCACAACTCGAAGATCGACCGCGCCGCGCTGTCCCGCTGGGCGGGGCAGACCCTCCGCGGAGAGCGGGCGGACTCCCTGTGAGCGGGATGAAGGTGCTGGTCACCGGCGCCTCTGGGATGCTGGGCGGTGCCGTCGCGAGCCTGCTGCGGGACCGCGGGGCGGAAGTCTCCGCGTTCCAGCGCCGCCCGGCCGGAATCCCCGGCGTCACCGACGTGCGCGGCGACCTGACCGATGCGGAGGACGTCCGACGCGCCGTCGACGGGGTCGACGCCGTCGTGCACCTCGCCGCGAAGGTCTCGATCTCCGGACCGGAGGAGGAGTACCGGGCGATCAACATCGGCGGCACCTCCCACGTGGTCGAGGCGCTGCGCGCTCGGGGCGGCGGCGCGCTCGTGAACGTCTCGTCCCCGTCGGTCGCGCACCTGGGCCGCGCCATCGAGGGGCTGGACGCGACCCCGGCCGATCCCGAGCGGGCCCGCGGCCCGTACTCCCGCACGAAGGCCTCTGCGGAGCTGCTCGCGATGGCCGCCGACGGGTCCGACGGACTGCTCGTGACCAGCGTCCGCCCGCACATCGTGTGGGGTCCGGGGGACACCCAGCTGGTGGGGCGGATCGTGGACCGCGCCGCGAGCGGGCGACTGCCTCTGCTCGACGAGGGCATGGCCCTGATCGACACCACCTATGTCGACAACGCCGCCTCCGCGATCGTCGCGGCGCTGGACCGCATCGAGGACGTGCACGGCGAGAGCTTCGTGGTCACGAACGGGGAGCCCCGCACCGTCCGCGACGTCTTCCACGGCTGGTGCGACGCCGCCGGCGTGCCCCGGCCCCGTCTGCGGGTGCCCGGAGCCGCCGCACGCCTCGCCGGTCGGGTCATCGAGCGGCTGTGGGAGGTGCGGCCCGGGACCGACGAGCCGCCGATGACCGAGTTCCTCGCCGAGCAGATGTCCACCGCGCACTGGTTCGACCAGCGGCGCACCCAGGAGCGTCTGCACTGGAGGCCCGAGGTGTCCCTCGACGAGGGCAACGAGCGCCTCGCCGCCTGGTTCCGGGAGCACCCCGTGCGCGGCTGATCCGCCCCGTCCCGCGGCCCCGGCGCCCGGCCTCTCGTTCCCGTCCTCTCCGTCCCGTCCTCTCTTTCCCGTTCCTCCGTCCCGGAAGCGCAGCCCATGAGCGACACCGCCCGCCCCGCAGCCTCGTCCGACGCGTCCCGAGGAGCGGCGACCGATCCCGAGCACGGCTCGGACGTTGAGCACGATTCGGACGCCGAGCTGCTCGCCGAGGTCGAGGCCGAGATCGCCGCCGCACGCGCCGCCCGACGACGCGCTCCTGCCCGCACCACGGGCCTGGTGCTGCTGATCGGCGGCCTCGTGGGCTGGCTCGCGGCCTTGACGCTGATGATCGACAAGGAGTACCTGCTCGAGAACCCGGGCGCCTCCCTCTCCTGCGACATCAACCCGTTCATCTCCTGCGGCAACGTGATGATGACCTGGCAGGCGAGCGCTCTGGGCCTGCCGAACCAGGCGATCGGCCTGGCGGGCTTCGCGATCATGGGGGCGATCGGCGCGCTGATGATCTCCGGCACGACGCTGCCGCGCTGGTTCCGCTGGGCACGGCTCGGCGGCATGACCTTCGCCTTCGGGTACATCCACTTCCTGGCGATCTCGGCGATCTTCGTGATCCGCGCCCTGTGCCCGTGGTGCATGGTGGTGTGGACGGTCACGGCGCCGATGTTCTTCGCGGCGCTCGCCCACACGATCGAGGCGGGGGACCTGCGCCTCCCGACGCCCCTCGCCCGCGTGCTGCGGCACTGGGTGGTGCTGACCCTCGCCTGGTACCTGCTGGTGATCCTGGTGATCGCCGCCGGCTTCTGGCGGCAGTGGCTCGCGACCTTCGGGCTGATCTGACGAACTGATCTGAGAGCCTGATCCGATGGGCTGATCTGACAGGCTGATCCGAGCCCGTCCCTCAGCGGGCGGCGCGTCGAGCCCGGCAGATCTCCATGACCATGCGCTGCACCGACCAGCGGGGATCACGGCCGGCGCCCTTCACCTCATGATCCGCGCGCGCCACCGCCTCGAGCGCCCGGGCGAGGGAACGGTCGTTCCAGGCGCGCGCCTCGCGTCCGAGGTTGCGCAGCATCCAGTCCGGCATGCCCAGGGTGCGGGCGCTCGCGTTCGGGGCGGTGACCTTCGCGAGCGAGCGCATCTTCGAGGCGATCGCGGCGACGATCGGCACGGGATCGGCCCCGGCGAGCTGAGCCTGCTGGAGGAGCTGCAGCGCCTCCTGCTCGCGCCCGGCGATCGCGGCATCGGCCACGGCGAAGGCGGTGGACTCGACACGACCGGCCGTGAGGGCGTGGACGTCCTCGAGGCTCACCACCGGTGCCTGCTGCCCCGGCTCGGGCATGGAGTCGTGGATGAGCTGACGGCTGATGGCAGCGAGCTCGGAGAGATCGGTGCCGAAGGCGTCCACGAGCGCGCCGAGAGCCTCCGGCTGGATCCGGCGCTCGGCGCGGGCGAACTCCGCGGCGACGAAGGCCTGCTTGTCCTGCAGGCGCTTCACGGGGCTCGCGTCGACCCGCGGCACCCCCGCCTTCTTCAGCGCGTCCAGCAGCTTCTTCCCGCGGTTGCCGCCGCGGTGGATGAGGACCAGGGTGACATCCGGTTCGGGCCGCGGCAGGTAGCCGAGCAGCTCGCCGACCAGGGCGTCCGGGGCGGACTGCAGCTCGGGCACCACCACGAAGCGCGGCTCCCCGAAGAGCGACGGGCTCGCGACCTGCGCGAGTGCTCCCGCCCCCGCGGACTCGCCCACCAGCTCGTGGACCGCGACCGAGGGATCGGCCTCCTGGGCGAGGCGCCGCAGCCGCTCGAGGGCGCGCGAGGCGATCAGCGGCTCGGTGCCCTGGAGGAGCACGATCGGGGCGAGGGGGACGCTGTGCCACTCGACATCGCTCACGGGAGCTCCTGACTGCTCGGGGACCCGCACGATCCTAGCGGGCGGGGCCGACGGAGCGTGGCGCCCCGGGGTCCTCGGCGGGGAGGACGACGGTGCCGTGTCGGTCGGTGCGCACAGCCCGGGTGCCCGTGCCGGCGAGCAGGTCCAGGAGGTCGTCCGTGGGATGGCCGAAGGTGTTGTCGGCGCCGACGGTGATCAGAGCGAGGTCCGCGTCCAGCTGCGCGTACAGACCCGGATCCTGACGCCGCGAGCCGTGATGGGCGACCTTGAGGAGGTCCGTCGGCCCGGGATCGAGCGCCGCCAGCTCGGCCTGCGCGACGGGCTCCAGGTCGCCGAGACTCACCAGGCGCGTGCCGTCGGGCCAGCGCACGGACAGGGCGAGTGAGCAGTCGTTCGCGGCATCGCCCTCCCCGGAGCCGTCCTCGCGGGCAGCGGCCGATTGCGCCGCCTCCGCGCTCGGCGGCCACAGCACCTCGAGCGCGAGCCCGTCCCGCTCCCAGGCGTCCCCCGTGCGGGCGGCCCGCGCGGCGGGACCGGGCAGTACCTGCCCGGCGGCCTCGGGCAGCGGACAGATCCACTGCTCGGCCGGGAGGCGGGCACCGGAGAGTGCGGCCCGGCCCCCGGTGTGGTCCGCATGCGGATGGGACAGGACGAGCAGGTCGATGCGCTGCACCCCCAGCCGATCCAGGCATTCGAGCAGCGGCTCGGGCTCCGGTCCGGTGTCGATCAGGACAGTGGCCGCCCGCGCCGGCGGCCCGATTGAGCGCAGCAGCACCGCATCCCCCTGACCGACGGCGCAGGCGGCGACGATCCACTCCGGGGAGCTCGTCCCGGGCAGCACCACCCGTCCGACGGTCGGTGCCAGCAGGGCGACCAGTACGGCCGCGCTCGCCCAGCGCACCAGTCGCCGTCGACGGCCGGCGATCGCGAGGGCGAGGCCGAGGATCGCCGCGATCGCGAGGAGCACCCCAGCGGTCCCCTCCGGCACGGAGATCCGTGAGCCGGGCAGGGCGTCCGCCGTGCGGGCCACGAGCAGCACCAGGTGAGCGCCGCCCGCGGCGACCGTGAACAGCACGGCGGCGACCACGGGCAGCACCGGGCCCAGCACGAGGGCGACGAGGCCGATCACGGTCGAGGGCCCGACGAGGGGCCCAACGATCATGTTCACGGGGATTGCCCAGACGGACACCTCGGGGGAGAGCAGGATCAGCAGCGGGGTGCAGGCGAGCTGGGCGACGAGGGGCACGGCGAGGACGAGCGCGGTGGTCTCCCCGATCCGCTCGCCGCTCATCGCGACCAGCGCGCGGCCGAGCGGGGGCGCGGCGAGAAGGATCGCGGCGGTCGCGAGGGCGGAGAGCAGGAAACCGATCGAGGCGGCGGTGACGGGGTCGAGCACCGACCACAGCGCGATCGTCAGCGCGAGGGCCGCGACGGGGGAGGCGCGCACCCCAGCGAAGCGGGCGGCGAGGAGCGGCGCGGCCATGGTCGCGGCGCGCTGCACGCTCGGCTCGTCGCCGACGATCCACACGTAGCCGGCCATCGCCAGGCCTGCCAGGGCGATCCGCGGCCGTCGGCGCACCCCGGCGAGCAGCAGCGGCCCGAGCACGGCGGCGAGCACCAGGGCGATGTTCGCGCCGGAGACCGCGACCAGGTGCGAGATCCCGGCGCGCTGCATGATCTCCTCGCTGCGCGCGCTCAGGCCCGCGGTGTCCCCGGTGGTCATGCCGCGGGCGAGCGCGGCCTCGTCCGGGGGCAGGTGGGAGGTCGCCTCCCTCGCCTCGGCGCGCAGCCGGTGCCGCAGTTCCTGGGCGTGGCCCACCGGCCCGCCCCGGCCGAGCACCGTCACCTCGTGCGCGCGCAGGACCAGCAGGCCTCCCGAGGCGGAGAGGGTGCCGCGCACGAGGAGGTGGTCGCTGTCCCGGGCCTGGCCGAGGTCTTCGGCGGCCGCTCCGTCGGCGCGCAGCAGCAGGGGGACGGAGGCGGGCAGGCGGCTCTCCTCACGGCCGATGCGGACGGTGCCGCGGACGGTGCGCGCCATCGTCTGCAGGCCGCCGCGACTCCACGCGGGTCCGCTCGTCGGCGCTGCCGGGTCTCCACCGGCGACGAGCGTGAGCTCGACGATCCGTCCCGACGCGGCGGCGTCCTCGAGCGCGGTGTCGGTGCCGCTGTGCCGGAGCAGGGCGGGGAACAGCAGCGCCCCGGCGAGGACCACCACGGCCACATGCGCGAACAGACCTTGTGCGGTGCTGGTGCCGCCGGTCAGCAGGATCGCGGTGAGGACGAGGGCGATGAGGACGGCGCCCGCGGCGATCGCGGCGGCGGCCCCCGCGGTGACGCCGAGGACGGCGAGAGCCCAGACGGCGGTGGCGCCGGGGAGCAGGAGCAGGTCGGAGCGGCGCATCGGGAGCTCACACGGTGGCGAGGGGACGGATCTTCTCGAGGGTTGCTGGGCCGATCCCCGAGACCTCGAGCAGGTCGTCGACGGAGGTGAAGGGGCCGTTCGCCTCGCGATGGTCGACGATCCGCTGCGCGATCGCGGGGCCCACCCCGGGCAGCTCGACGAGCTGCTGCACCGTCGCGGTGTTGAGGTCGATCGGAGACGCTGCGGAGGCGGGGGCGCCGTCTCCGGCGCCGGGCTCCCCGGAGGACCCCGCCGGGGCCGCGGCCACGGGCGGCGGCTCCTCCCCGGGCCGGGGTACGTGCACCTGCTCGCCGTCGGTCAGGGGCCGGGCGAGATTGATCGCCGAGAGGTCCGCCTCCTCGGTGGTCCCCCCGGCCGCGCGCAGCGCATCGTCGACGCGGGACCCCGCGGGCAGGCGCACGAGACCCGGCGCCGTGACCGCGCCGGAGACGTGCACGACCACCTCGTCGGTGCTCTCCGCTTCGGCCCCGGCCGAGTCCTCCGGGGCGGTGGAAGGCCCCTCCGAGGGAGTCGGGGCCGTTGCGCCACTTCCCGCGCTGTTCCCGGCGCCGCTCCCCGTTTCACTGGCGCCCGTGGGCAACTCTTCTCCCGTCGCGGCGGTCTCATCGAGGGGGACGGCGGTGCCCGCGCTCGAGAGATGGATGACGCCGCCCGCGATGAGCACGAGCACCGCGAGGCCGACGAGCGCCGCGGGCGTCGGCGCGGGGAGGCGGCGCAGGCGGGAAGGGCGCTGCGGGGCGTGGTCGAGGCGACGGACCAGCGGCTCGTCCGCGTCAAGCGGCTCCGGTTCGTCGCGCGGGACGGTTCCGGGCCCCGCCGATGCCCGCCGGTGTCGCGCGGCCCGCCGGGACCCGCGCCCTGCTTCTCGTGATGCTCCCATGGCGCGACCGTAGATCGGGGCGCCGCAGAGCGCGTCCGGAGCGGGACGGTTGGGGACGGACCGCCCCTGGGGAGGAACGGTCCGGGCCGCCGGTGGCGTCCGGGACGCCGGCGGGGGAGTGGACCGCCGCCGTCCCGCGGCCCCGGGGACGCGGGCTGGCCCGGTCCGGCCCATCGGATCATCGCGCGCAGCGGGCCTGGACGCAGAAGAGCCCCGCATGCCGGGGCATGCGGGGCTCTTCCGAGGCGTGGTGCCGGGCGATCAGGCCTGGACGGAGGCCACCAGCTTGGCGAGACCGGACTTGCGGTTCGCGGCCTGGTTCTGGTGGATGACGCCCTTGGAGACGGCCTTGTCGAGCTTGCGCGAGGCGAGCTTCAGCGCCTCGCCGGCGGCGTCGGCGTCGCCCGCGGTGACGGCAGCGCGCACCTTGCGCACGTAGGTCTTGAGCTCGGACTTGTACGCACGGTTGCGCAGGCGCGCCTTCTCGTTCGTCTTGTTCCGCTTGATCTGGGACTTGATGTTTGCCACGAAGACTCTTCTCTTGTGATGCTCTGGTGGATCTCCCGCGGCGGCCGAGGACCGGCATCGACGGGGACGGCGGTGGGGATTCGCCTGGAGACGTCGGTACCGGGACGCTGCCACGAGTACTCATCCGGGTCGCAGATCCCTCGACCCTGACACGGCGGGTCGACGGCTTGCGCACACCGAACGGTATGTCACACATACGGAGAAGGACTCTAGCAGAGCGGAACCTCGCCACGAACCCTATGTGCGGCGTGTCTCTCAGATGATCGGCCTGGTCATCGGCCTCACCAGCCGTGCACCTGGCGCACCGCCGCGGCGACGCGGTCGTAGCGGTCGCGGTCCAGCCGGGCCCCCTCGCGGCGCACCGTCCCGGGGGCGATCCGCAGCAGCCGGTCGGCGCGCACCTCGGAGGGGCGCCCCTGCGCGTCCCAGTCCCCGGAGCCGATGTCCACCCACGTCGCACCGTGCTCGTCGGTGGAGACCCCGCCGGTGGCGGCGCGGTCGCGGGAGGTGAGCATCAGGGCGATCAGCACGTCACCGCTGCCGTCCGGTCCGCCGACGGCGGCGTCCTCGCGGCCCAGGACCAGCACCGGGCGGTCCTTCCCGCGGATGATGTCCTCCTCGAACGGCACCCAGGCCCAGGCGATCTCGCCCGGATCGGCGTGATCGTCCTCCCGGGGTGTGTACTCGAGCGCGAGCGGGTCGGAGCCGGTGCGGTCGTGCAGCGCGCCGGCGCTCTCGGCGTCGCCCGAGGATCGCTGTCCCACGGACTCCGGTCCGGGACGGTTCGGGGTGTCGGTCCGGCGGGCCGGGGAGTCCGACGCGACCGGGCGGCGCGCCTCCTGCGGAGCGTCGCGCCGGCCCTCGCGGACGGACTCGAGGGCCTCCCGGCCGAGCCGCGTGACCCCGCGACGGACCTGCGGATCGCGGGCGAGGGTGCGGGCGAGGGAACCGAGCCGGGACAGCAGCGACATGGGTCGTCTCTTCCTGGGCGCTCTCGCCCGAGCCGAGGTGGGGACGGTGTTAGATGGTACGCATGACCTCCACCCCGCTGTTCCGGAGCGTCGACCCCAGCGCGGGCAACGACGAGATGTTCGCGCCCGACGGCGTCGTGCGCCCCACCTACGCCGCCCTCCACGAGGCGCTCTCGGGGCTCGGCCCCGAGGAGTTCCGCGCCCGCTCCGAGTCGCTCGCCCGCAGTTATCTCGACCAGGGCATCACCTTCGACTATGCGGGGGAGGAGCGCCCCTTCCCGATCGACGCGATCCCCCGGGTGATCGACGCCGAGGAGTGGGCGCGCGTCTCGCGGGGCATCGCGCAGCGCGTCCGCGCCCTCGAGCACTTCCTCGACGACCTCTACACCGACGAGCGCGCGGTCGCCGACGGGGTGATCCCCGAGCAGCTGGTCCGCTCCTCGACCTATGTCGTGGACGCGATGCGCGGCTACCAGCCGCCGAACGGCGTGCGCATCCACATCTCCGGCATCGACCTCGTGCGTGACGGCTCGGGAGAGTTCCGCGTGCTCGAGGACAACGTCCGCACCCCCAGCGGGGTCAGCTATGTCCTCTCCAACCGCCGCGCCATGGCGCAGACCTTCCCGGAGCTGTTCACGAGCCGCCCCGTGCGCCGGGTCGGCGAGTACCCGGGCCGGCTGCTCTCCGCCCTGCAGGCCGCCGCTCCGGACACCGCGGGGGAGGACCCGACCGTCGTCGTCCTCACCCCGGGCCGCTTCAACAGCGCGTACTTCGAGCACTCCCTGCTCGCGCGCACGATGGGCGTCGAACTGGTCGAGGCTGGCGACCTCGTGGAGCGCAACGACCGCATCTACATGCGCACCACCGCGGGGCTGCGCCGCGTCGACGTCATCTACAAGCGCACCGACGACGACTTCATCGACCCCGAGGTGTTCCGCCCCGACTCGATGCTCGGCGTGCCCGGTCTGGTTCGGGCGATCCTCGCGGGCTCGGTCGTCGTCGCCAATGCGATCGGCAACGGCATCGGCGACGACAAGCTGACCTACACCTACGTCCCCGACCTGGTGCGCTACTACCTCTCCGAGGAGCCGATCCTCCCCAACGTCGACACCTGGCGTCTCGAGGAGCCGGAGTCCCTCGCGGAGGTGCTGGACCGGCTCGACGAGCTGGTGGTCAAGCCCGTGGACGGCTCCGGCGGCAAAGGCATCGTGATCGGACCCGCCGCGAGCCCGGCGGAGCTCGACGCCCTGCGGGAGCGCCTGCGCGCCGATCCCCGCGGCTGGATCGCGCAGCCCGTCGTGCAGCTCTCCACCATCCCGACCCTCGTCGAGGACGGGCCCGAGCCGCGCCACGTGGACCTGCGCCCCTTCGCCCTGAACAGCGGCGACGACGTGTGGGTGCTTCCCGGTGGACTGACCCGGGTGGCGCTACCGCGCGGCGAGATGATCGTGAACTCCTCCCGCGGCGGCGGCTCCAAGGACACCTGGGTGCTCGCTCCCGAGCGCTCGGCCCCGGGGGCCGGACCCACCGCCGGTGAGGTCCCGTCGGCCGATTTCGCGGAGGAGGGGATCGAGGACCCCACCGACCTCGACGGCGACGAGTTCGACGACCCCCGCGAGGAGGCGGCCGAGCCGAGCGTCCGCGAACCCGCGCCGGTCACCGCCGCGATCCCGCTGATCGACGTGGAGGACGCCCTGGACCCGGAGACCGACACCGCGCCGAAGGGAGCCGATGATGCTCAGTAGGATCGCCGACTCGATGTTCTGGATCGGCCGCTACGTCGAGCGCGCCGACCAGACCGCCCGCATCCTCGACGTGGGGCTGCAGTCCCTCACCGAGGACCCGGACCTCGGGGTCTCCGAGTCCTGCCGCGCGCTGTACGAGATCTTCGGGATGCACCGGCCGGCCGAGGAGCAGCTCACCGTACAGGGGGTGCTCGAGGACCTGGTCACCGATCGCGCGAACCCCTCCTCGGTCGCCGGGGCGCTGCAGGCGGCGCGGGAGAACGCGCGCGGCGCCCGCGAGGTGCTGTCCACCGAGGTGTGGGAGTCGCTCAACGCCACCACCCTCGGCTTGCCCCGTCAGCTGTGGCCCTCGCGGATGCACGGCGCCTTCCAGTACGCCACGGACCGCTGCGCCGTGGTGACGGGCCTGATCGACTCCTCGATGACCCGTGACGAGGCGTGGCTGTTCCTGCGCATCGGCCAGCTGCTCGAGCGGGTGGACATGCTCGCCCGAGTCCTGCAGGGGCACGACCTCGAGAACACCACCGACGCCTCGACCGTGCTGCTGCTGCGCACCTGCAGCGCCCACGAGGCGTACATCCGCTCCTACCGCGGGCGGGTGCGGGCCTCGCGCGCGATCGAGTTCCTGCTGCTGGACTCGATCTTCCCGCGCTCGGCCGCGTACTGCCTGATGGAGGTCGACGAGGCGCTCGACACCCTCGCCAAGCTCCACGGCTCGACCTTCGACCGTATGGGCACCGAGGAGCCGGGACGGCGGATCGTGGGCCGCGCCGCGGCGAGCCTCCGCTTCCGCTCCCTCGAGGACCTGGTCGCGGACTTCGAGGAGGAGATGGAGCAGCTGCAGATGGTCACGGGCGCCGTCACCCGCGCCCTCGGCGCGACCTACTTCCATCCCGCGAGCTGAGCGAGGGGCACCCCGGACCCGACGAGCCCGTGTGACGTCGGCCCGTCGGCGCCGGGAGCGAGGCGGCGGCGGGAGCCGACCGTGAGACGATGGACCGATGCCCGGCGCACGCGCGCGCCCGGATCCCCGTACGAGAGGACGAATGCCGGTGACCCCGAGGATCGCTGCCGATGAGGCCCGGGACATCGTGCCCGCGTCGACGCCCCAGGAGCGGCTCCGCAACTTCTGCATCATCGCCCACATCGACCATGGCAAGTCGACCCTGGCCGACCGGATGCTGCAGATTACGGGGATCGTCGACGAGCGCGCGATGCGCGCCCAGTACCTCGACCGCATGGACATCGAGCGCGAGCGCGGCATCACCGTGAAGAGCCAGGCCGTGCGCATGCCGTGGCAGGTCGACGGCGTGAACTACGCCCTGAACATGATCGACACCCCCGGCCACGTCGACTTCACCTACGAGGTCTCCCGCTCGCTGGCCGCCTGCGAGGGCGCGATCCTGCTCGTCGACGCCGCCCAGGGCATCGAGGCGCAGACCCTCGCGAATCTGTATCTCGCGATGGAGAACGACCTCACCATCATCCCCGTCCTCAACAAGATCGACCTGCCCGGCGCGGACCCGGAGAAGTACGCCGCGGAGATCGGCCAGCTGGTGGGGGTCGAGCCGGAGGACGTGCTGCGGGTCTCCGGCAAGACCGGCCAGGGCGTGCCCGAGCTGCTCGACCACGTGGTGCGGACCCTCCCCGCCCCCGAGGGACAGGTCGAGGCGCCCTGCCGCGCGATGATCTTCGACTCCGTGTACGACACCTACCGCGGCGTGGTCACCTACGTCCGCGTGGTCGACGGCTACCTGCGCGCCCGCGACCGGATCGACATGATGTCCACCGGTGCCCACCACGAGCTGCTCGAGATCGGCGTGAGCTCCCCGGAGCCGCATCCCACCACGGGCATCGGCCCCGGCGAGGTGGGCTACCTGATCACCGGTGTGAAGGACGTGCGTCAGTCCAAGGTGGGCGACACCATCACCACCTCGGTGCGCGGGGCGACCGAGGCGCTGGCCGGCTACTCGGACCCCAAGCCCATGGTCTACTCCGGGCTCTTCCCGATCGACGGCTCGGACTACCCGGCGCTGCGCGACGCCCTTGACAAGCTCAAGCTCAACGACGCGGCCCTGAACTACGAGCCGGAGACCTCGACCGCTCTCGGCTTCGGGTTCCGCGTCGGCTTCCTGGGCCTGCTGCACCTCGAGATCATCCGCGAGCGCCTCGAGCGCGAGTTCGACCTCGACCTCATCTCCACCGCGCCCTCCGTCGTCTACCACGTGCGGATGGAGGACGGCACCGAGGTCGAGGTGCTGAACCCCTCCGACTTCCCCACGGGCAAGGTCGCGGAGATCAGCGAGCCGATCACCAAGGCGACCATCCTGGTGCCGAGCGAGTTCATCGGCGCCGTGATGGAGCTGTGCCAGTCCAAGCGCGGCCAGCTCGGCGGCATGGACTACCTCAGCGAGGACCGCGTCGAGCTGCGCTACACCCTGCCGCTCGCGGAGATCGTCTTCGACTTCTTCGACCAGCTGAAGTCGAAGACGCGCGGCTACGCCTCCCTCGACTACGACGTCTCCGGCTCCCAGACCGCCGACCTGGTCAAGGTCGACATGCTGCTGCAGGGTGAGCCGGTCGATGCCTTCAGCGCGATCGTCCATCGCGACAAGGCGTACAACTACGGCGTCGAGATGGCCGGGAAGCTCAAGAACCTCATCCCGCGCCAGCAGTTCGAGGTCCCGATCCAGGCCGCGATCGGCGCGCGCATCATCGCCCGCGAGAACATCCGCGCCATGCGCAAGGACGTGCTCTCGAAGTGCTACGGCGGCGACATCTCCCGCAAGCGCAAGCTCCTGGAGAAGCAGAAGGAGGGCAAGAAGCGCATGAAGAACATCGGCTCCGTCGAGGTGCCGCAGGAGGCCTTCATCGCCGCGCTCTCCTCCGACGCCGCCGAGGCCGGCAAGGACGGCAAGAAGAAGTGACCGCCCCAGCGGGACGGATCGCCGCGGTCTGCACGGTCGCGCAGCTCTTCCCGGTCCCCGAGCGGGGCCTGATGAGCGGCATCGACAAGAGGCCCGTGGACGGCCCGATCCGGCTGCTGACGCACGGCGTGCTCGGCGACGTGCAGGGCGATCGCGAGCACCACGGCGGGATCTTCAAGGCCGTCTACGCCTACTCGCGAGAGGTGCGCGAGCAGTACGCGGCCGAGCGCTCGCAGGCGCTGCCCGACGGCGCCTTCGGCGAGAACCTCGTCACCGCCGGTCAGGACACCGACGGCACCGTGATCGGGGAGCGGTGGCGCATCGGGTCGGCCGAGATCGAGGCGACCTGCCCGCGCAATCCCTGCGGCACCTTCGCCGCCTGGATGGGGGACCGCCGCTGGGGCCGACGCTTCACCGAGGGCGGCCACGCGGGCGCCTACTTCCGGGTGCTCGTCGAGGGGGAGACCCGTGCCGAGGACGCGATCGAGGTGATCTCCCGGCCCGAGCACGGTGTGAGCATCGCCGACTCCTTCCGGGGGCTGTCGCCGCAGCAGGCGCGCGCTCTGCTGGACTGGGCACAGGACACCTCCACGGTGCTCTACGACTCCCTGGTCGGCGCCGCGCAGAACGCCCTCATCCGGGCCGACGGGGACGCCCGCTTCCCGGACCGCCTGCGCTCCACCGGCCGCGGACTGGGGCTCGGGATGGGGCTGTGACAGCCGGGACGACGGCGATGACGGAGACGGCGGGCAAGGACCTCTCCGTCTACGTCCACGTCCCCTTCTGCGCCGTGCGCTGCGGCTACTGCGACTTCAACACCTACACGGCGACCGAGCTCGGCGGCGGCGGATCTCAGCGCGAGTACCCCGACAACGCCCGGGCCGAGATGGACCTGACCCTCGCGGCGGACCGTGCGGCCGGCTACGAGTACGACGAGATCTCCACCGTCTTCTTCGGCGGCGGCACCCCCACCCTGCTGCCCGCGGACGACCTCGTCGCCATGCTCGATCACCTGCGCTCCCGGATCCCGCTCGCCCCCGGGGCAGAGGTCACCAGCGAGGCGAACCCCGACTCGGTCACCCGCGCCTCGCTCTCGCGCCTGGCCGAGGGCGGTATCACCCGCGTCTCGATCGGGATGCAGTCCGCCGTCCCCTCCGTGCTCGCGACCCTGGACCGCACCCACGACCCCGAGCGGGTGCCGCAGGTGGTGCAGTGGGCGAAGGACGCCGGGCTGCAGGTGAGCCTCGATCTGATCTACGGCACGCCCGGCGAGACCCTCGCGGATGTCGAGACCTCCGTCCGGGCGGCGCTCGCCTGTGAGGTCGACCATCTCTCCGCCTACTCTCTGATCATCGAGGGGAACACCGCGATGGCGCGGCAGCTGCGCCGTGGCGAGCTGCAGGCCCCCGACCCCGACGACATGGCCGACAAGTACGAGGTCGTCGATGATCTGGCGAGCGCGGCCGGGCTGTCCTGGTACGAAGTCTCCAACTGGGCCCGCACCTCGGAGCACCGCTCCCGCCACAACCTCTCCTACTGGCAGGGCGGGGACTGGTGGGGGATCGGCCCCGGCGCGCACCGCCACCGCGACGGCCTGCGCTCCTGGAACGTCAAGCACCCCAGCCGCTACGCGCGGATGCTCGCCGACGGCGAGCTGCCGGTGGCCGACTCCGAGCAGGTCGCCGCTGAGGACCGCCTCGTCGAGCGGATCATGCTCGAGCTGCGCATCGCCGATGGCCTCGCGGTCGAGGTCGTGCCCGCGGAGCGCCGGGACATGCTCGCCGTGCACCGCGACCGGGGCCATCTCGATCCCGAGGCCCTGGCGCACGGCCGGGCGGTGCTGACGCGCCCCGGGCGTCTGCTCGCCGATGCCGTGATCCGCGACCTCGTGCCCTGAGCCCGTGGTCGGTCGTCGCCGCCGGGACACCGATGCGTCGGAACCGGTGGCTGCCGGATCCGTCGGCGCGCAGACTGGCTCCATGACGCCTGCGACCGGATCCCGCCCGACCACGATCGACGGGTACCTCGACGCGCTCGAGGAGCCCGCGCTCAGCCGGATGCGCGCGCTGCGGGCCCTGGTGCGCGAGGAGCTACCCGAGGCGACCGAGGCGATCAAGTGGGGAGCGCCCGCCTTCCTCCACCCGCGCGGCACCATCCTGCTCGTCGTCAGCGCACATCGCGCCCATGCGAACTTCACCGTGACCCCGAGCGCCAAGGAGGCGTTGGCCTCCGAGCTCCAGGGGCTCGAGACTGGGAAGGGCAGCGTGAAACTGCCGTACGCGGATCCGCTCCCGGAGCAGGTGCTGCGTCGCCTCGCCCGGCGCCGTCTCGCCGAGTTCGAGGAGGACGCCGTCCCCTGGATGTGACGCGCCGCGGCGGAGCGACGCGTCCGCCTGTGGCCGTGCGGCACGACCGACCACAGCGACGAGCCCCCGCGACCCTGTCGGGTCCCGGGGGCTCGTCGTGCTCGGCGGAGCGGACTGCTCAGCGTGCGGAGCGGGCGATCACTTCACGAGGCGGATGTTCAGCGGGTAGTTCCACCATTCGCCCTGGTTCGCCTTCACGGCGCCCAGGATCGCGAAGACGATGTGCAGGATGGCCGGCACGGCAACGAGCACATACAGCACCGAGCCGATGCCGAAGGTGACGATCGCGATGATCGTGATGACGATGCTCAGCGCGATCTCGGCGATGAACACGGCGATCGCGGCGTTCAGAGCCTCCGCGGCGTTGAAACGGATGAAGCGGTTGCGGTCCTTGTAGACCAGGAAGATGATCAGCGGCCCGAGCCATCCGAGGAATCCGGCGCCGATCACGTAGCCGACGATCGTGGAGAGCTGCGCGAACATCGACCACAGCTTGGCGTCCGAGTCGCTCGCGGGCTGACCGGGAAGCGGGCCGGGGTAGACGCCCTTGATATGGGCGGGGGCCTGGTCGAAGGACATGGGGGCTCCTGAGGAGGGCGGGACGGGCTGGGTGGGCTGCTGCGGGGCGTCGCCGTAGGGCGCGCTCCCGGACGGGGCGCCGCCCGCGGGGGCGGCGTACGGATCGGCCGACGGGGCGGGGGTCTGCGGCGCCGCGGCGTACGGATCGGCCGCCGCGGGCGCTGTGGAGGGCTCCGCCGACGGGGCGGGCTCGGCCGAGGCCCCGACGGGCTGGGTGGATGCGGCCGGGAACTCCGGTGCGGCGGAGGCCTCGGACTCGCGGGCGAAGGGATCGTGCGGGTGCTCGGACTGGTTCATCGTGGACTCTTCCCTCGGGCCGACCCGGATGGACCGGCGGTTGTGCGATGTGGCCAGCCTAACGACCGCTCTGCGCGTCGTCACCGGGGTGGGCCTCCCCGGTCACCGGGGGTTTTCCCCCGCGACCTTCGTCGCGCCCCGGGCGTTCAGTCCACGGTCACGAAGTCGATGAGCTCCTCGATGCGCCCGGACAGCGTCGGCTCGACATCGGCGTAGGAGCGCACGGTCTCGAGGATCCGCTTCCAGCCGAGGCCCACGTCGTGCTTGTCCCCGTGCGGCCAGCCGAGGGCGGTGAGGGTCCCGATCTTGATGTCGGTGCCCTTGGGGACGTGGGGCCACCGGTCGAGGCCCACGCGAGCGGGCTTCACGGCCTGCCAGACGTCCACGTACGGGTGGCCGAGCACGATCACGTTCCCCGCCGCACCGGGCAGGCGCATCACCTGCTGCGCGATGCGCGACTCCTTGGAGCCGGGCACCAGGTGGTCCACCAGGATCCCGAGGCGCCGGGTGGGGGAGGGAGCGAACTCCTGCACCCGCTCGACGAGGTTGTCGGCGCCCTCCAGCTGCTCGACGACGACGCCCTCGATGCGCAGGTCGTGGCCCCACACCTTCTGCACCAGCTCGGCGTCATGGGTGCCCTCGACCCAGATCCGGGAGGCGCGGGCGGTACGGGCCCGCGCGCCCTCGACGTACACCGAGCCGCTCGCGGAGCGCTTGCGCACGGGCGCCTGCTGGGCGACGGCCCGGGTGAGCACCACGGGCTTCCCGTCGATCATGAATCCGGGACCCAGCGGGAAGGTGCGGCGCACGCCGCGGCCGTCCTCGAGCTCGACCACGAGCTCCCCGGCGATCTTCTCGACCCGGGTCACCGCCCCGGTGAAGCCGGTCGAGGCCTCCTCGACCACGAGATCCTTGCGGGCGGGCACCTCGGTCGCGACGGGGCGGCGGCGATGGTGGGCGGGCGGGGTCGAGGACAGCACGTCTCGGCCGTACCGGTCGGGGAAGGAGGAGGCTGCAGGCACGCCCGGCACGATACCCCCGTGGCGAACGCCTCCCGGGGAGCACCGCGCGGGGCGCGTAGGATTGGCACTCGGCGGCCCCAAGTGCCAGCCCCGTCGGCCGTCCGACGGGTCCGCACCGCGGCCCGCCCGCAGCACAGCACATCGGAGCCAAAGCACATCGGACCCACAGCGGGTCCCCGCCCGTCGGAGGTGAGAGGAACGGACAGCCGCAAGCTGCAGATCCTCGGCGCCATCGTCGAGGACTACGTCGCCACCCGCGAACCCGTCGGGTCGAAGTCCCTGCTGGAGCGCCACGAGCTCGGCGTCTCCGCCGCGACGGTGCGCAACGACATGTCCGCCCTCGAGGAGGAGGGGCTGATCCACCAGCCCCACACCTCCGCGGGCCGCGTCCCCACGGACAAGGGCTACCGGACCTTCGTCGACCACGTCGCGACGGTCAAGCCGCTCTCGGTGCCCGAGCGCCGCGCGATCCACGCCCTGCTCGAGCAGTCCGGGGACGTCGAGGAGCTCCTCGCCCGCACGGTGCGCCTGCTCGCGCAGCTCACCCAGCAAGTCGCGATGGTGCAGTACCCGGCCCGCCGGCAGGCTCGGGTGCGCCACGTCGAGCTGGTCAAGGTCGCCGAGTCCCTGCTGCTGGTGGTGCTGATCCTCGAGTCGGGCCGCGTGGACCAGCGCACCATCCCGGTGACCCCGGGGCGCGACGCCGAGTACTACGCCGGTCTGCGCGATGCGCTGAACCGCACCGTCGCGGGGCGCGAGGTCACCGACCTCTCCGCCCCGCTCGGGGACCTGCTAGAGACCGTCAGCCGCCCGGACCGCGACTCCGCCCGTGAGGTCGCCGAGGCGCTCATCGCCCTCGCCGCGGCCCGAGTCGAGGACCGGATCATGCTCGCGGGCACCGCGAACCTGGCCCGCAGCGCGGAGGACTTCGCCCGCGACGTCGAGCCCCTGCTGGACGTCCTCGAGGAGCAGCTGGTGCTGCTGCGGCTGTTCACCGAGATGCACGCCTCGCCGGGCGCGGTCGAGGTCCGCATCGGATCCGAGCTGCGCGAGTCCGCGCTGACCCAGGCCGCGGTGGTCGGGGCCGGCTACGGCGCGGGCTCCCATCTGGCGATCCTCGGCCCCTCCCGGATGGACTACGTCACCGGCATCTCCACGGTGCAGGCGATCGCGCGGTACGTGTCGCGCTACCTCGAGTGATCGCCGTGCGGAGGTCCGTCTCCGCCCCTCTGTCTCTGCTCCCACCCACACCGCAAGGACCCAACTGGTGAACGACGACTACTACGAGCTCCTCGGCGTCTCCCGCGACGCCTCGACCGAGGAGATCAAGAAGGCCTACCGCAAGCTCGCGCGCAGCCTCCACCCCGACGTCAACCCCGATCCCGAGGCGGCGGAGACCTTCAAGAAGGTGTCCCAGGCCTACGAGACGCTGTCCCATGCGGACAAGCGCCGTCAGTACGACATGGGCGGCGGCCCGGGCATGGGCGGCGGCTTCCCCGGCGGTTTCGGCGGCGGCGCCGGCTTCGACATGGGCGACATCTTCGACATGTTCGCGGGCGCCGCCGGCATGCGCGGCCGCGGCCAGGGCCCCGTGCCCCGGCAGCGCCGCGGCGGCGACGTGCTGCGCCGCATCCGCATCGACCTGCGCGACGTCGTCTTCGGCACCGAGCAGAAGGTCACCTTCCGCACGGCGGCGCTGTGCGAGCGCTGCTCCGGCTCCTGCTGCGAGCCGGGCACCAGCCCCACCCGCTGCACCGCCTGCAACGGCTCCGGTCATGTGCAGCGCGTCGCCCAGTCGCTGCTGGGCCAGATGGTCACCATGGCGCCCTGCCCCACCTGCGGCGGGCACGGCGACGTCATCGAGTCTCCCTGCACCGGATGCTCCGGGCACGGCCGCACGGCTTCCGACCGCGAGGTCACCGTGCGCGTCCCCTCCGGCGTCGAGCACGGCACCCGCATCCAGCTGCGCGGTGAGGGCGAGGTCGGCGAGGCCGGCGGACCCTCCGGCGACCTGTTCGTGGAGCTCTCCGTCTCCGAGCACGAGACCTTCGACCGCGACGGCGACGACCTCGTCACCACGATCGCCGTGCCGATGACCTCGGCGGCGCTCGGCGCGACCGTCCCGCTCGAGACCTTCGACGGCATCCAGGAGATCGACGTGAAGCCCGGCTCGCAGCCCGGCGACCAGATCACCCTCAAGGGCCTCGGGGTCACCCCGCTGCGGCGTGAGCGCCGCGGCGACATCCGGGTGGTCCTCGACGTCGACGTCCCCACCTCGCTCAGCGACGAGGAGCGTTCGCTGCTCGAGCAGCTCGCGGCGCTGCGGGGCGACGAGACCACGCGCAAGAAGGGCCACGGCCCCTTCGCGAAGCTCCGTGACCGCCTGCGCGACCTCTGAGCGGAGCACCGCGCCGATGCCCACGACCCCGCCCGGCTTCCTGATCCTCGACGACGCCCTCGCGGGCGCGCGCGAGGGCGATGCCCTCCTGCTCGCGGGGGAGGAGGGGCGGCATGCCGCGAAGGTCGCCCGGATCGGCGCGGGGGAGCGGGTCCTGCTCACCGACGCCCCGGGCCGCCAGGTCCTCGCCGAGGTGACCACCGCCCGCAAGGAGCAGCTGGATCTGCGCCTGCTCGCCGACCCGAGCCCGGGGATCCAGCGCCTGCCGCGGCTCACCCTGGTCCAGGCCCTCGCCACCGGCGGCCGCGACGAGCAGGCCGTGGAGTCCGCGACCGAGCTCGGTGCGGACCGCCTCGTCCCCTGGATCGCCCAGCGCTCGGTCTCCGTGTGGCGCGGGGAGAAGCTCGCCAAGGGGCGGGCGAAGTGGGAGGGGACCGTTCGAGCCGCGGTCAAGCAGTGCCGCCGCCCGGGGATCCCGGAGGTGGCCGAGGCGGTGACCACCGCCCGGCTCGTCGAGGACCTGCGTGAGCGCTCGGCCGACAGCGCCCTGGTGCTGGTGCTGCACGAGCAGGAGTCCGTCTCGCTGATGACCCTCGCCGAAGAGCTGCGCGGCGCGAGCGAGGCCGGCGTCGAGGAGATCGTGGTGGTCGTCGGCCCCGAAGGCGGTATCGACGAGACCGAGCTGGACGCGCTGCGCGGAACCGGTGCCCGCAGCGTGCTGCTCGGCCCCGAGGTGCTGCGCTCCTCGACGGCGGGCCCCGCCGCTCTCGCCGTGCTCAGCGCGCTCGTCGGCCGCTGGGGCTGATCCGCCGGATCGCTCCGGGCCCCCGGAGACGACGGAGCGCGCCCGGCAGGACCGGGCGCGCTCCGAGGGGGATCTGGGGTCAGGCGGAGACGCTCTGCAGCTCCCCGACCTTCGACGCGACGGTCTCGAGGGCGGCGCGCAGGGCGGCGGTCCGCTCCTCGCGCACGAACAGCTCCCCCTCGACGGAGAGGTCCTCACGGAAGCCGAGGCCCACCGAGGCGACGACGTCGGCATCGACCCGGACCATGAGCGTCTCGAGCAGCGGGAGCACCTCGCCCGCATCGGCCCAGCCGTAGCCGACGAGGACCACGGGGAGGTCCTTCCACTCGGCGTAGAGGTAGTCGATGGCGTTCTTCAGCGCACCCGGGTAGGAGCCGTTGTACTGCGGGGTGAGGATCACCAGGGCGTCGAGCGCGGTGACGCGGTCGGCCCACGCCTGACCGTGCGCGGTGGTCTTCTCGGCACCGGACTTGGGGCTGGCCGGCTCGTCGAACGCGGGCAGCGCGATCTGCGCGAGATCGAGGTGCTCGATCTCGAAGTGATCGCCGGCGAGGGACTCGACCCACTGGGAGACGGGGCCGGCCACGCGACCGGGGCGGGCGGAGGAGGTGAGGATTCCGAGAGTCGTCATAGTTTCAACAACATCTCACAGTCGGCCGGTGATTCCGCGAACTGTGGCGACATGTGTCACGCCGTAGACTCGATGCCATGACCTCCGCGCCGTCCGAGCCCTCCGTCGCCCCCGCCGTCGATCCCGACTGCGTGTTCTGCCGGATCGTCGCGGGCGAGATCCCCTCGGACCGCGTCCACGAGGACGAGCGGGTGATCGCCTTCCGCGACCTGCATCCGCAGGCGCCGCTCCATGTCCTCGTCGTCCCGCGCGCGCACTCGCGGGACGTGCGCGAGCTCGCCGCGGACCCGGAGCTGCTCGCCCATGTCGTCGAGGTCGCCGGCTCCGTGGCCGCCGAGCACGCGCGCGGCGACTTCCGACTGGTGTTCAACACCGGGGAGAGCGCCGGTCAGACCGTCTTCCACGTCCATGCCCACGTCCTGGCGGGAGAACTCGCCGAAGGAGAACTGTGACCTCTGACGTCACCCCGGCCCCCGGCCGCGCCCCCGCGGTGCTCGAGCGCCGTCTCGCCATCCCGGACCACCTCAGCCCCTTCCAGGTGCTCGGGGAGAACGACCAGGCCCTCGCGGCCCTCGAGGACGCCGTCCCGGACACCGACGTGCACGTGCGCGGCCACCAGGTGACCCTGCGCGGCACCGAGGATGCGCTGCGCCGCAGCGAGCACATCGTGCGCAGCCTCATCGAGCTCGCGGGCACCGGCCAGGCCGTCACCGCCGAGGCGGTCCAGCGCGCCGCGAACCTCTACGGGGACGAGCGCGCGGAGGGCCGCCGTCTCGAGGAGGTGCTCTCGCGCACGATCCTCTCCAGCCGCGGTCGGACCATCCGCCCCAAGACGCTCGGGCAGCAGAAGTACATCGAGGCGATCGAGTCCTCGACCGTCACCTTCGGGATCGGCCCCGCCGGCACCGGCAAGACCTACCTCGCGGTCGCGATGGCGGTGCAGCAGCTGCTCAGCAAGCAGATCAACCGCATCATCCTGACGCGGCCCGCCGTCGAGGCGGGGGAGCGGCTGGGCTTCCTGCCCGGCACCCTCAACGAGAAGATCGACCCGTACCTGCGTCCGCTCTACGACGCGTTGCACGACATGCTTGACCCCGACTCGATCCCGCGCCTGATGGGGGCGGGGACCATCGAGGTCGCCCCGCTCGCCTACATGCGCGGGCGCACCCTCAACGACGCCTTCATCATCCTCGACGAGGCGCAGAACACGACGCCCGAGCAGATGAAGATGTTCCTCACCCGGCTCGGCTTCAACTCGACCATGGTGGTCACCGGCGACGTCACCCAGGTGGACCTCCCGGGCGGGCAGAAGAGTGGTCTGCGGGTGGTCGAGCAGGTGCTCGGAGGCATCGACGACATCTCCTTCTGCCGCCTGTCCTCCCGCGACGTGGTCCGCCACCGGCTGGTGAGCGACATCGTGGAGGCCTACGGGCGCTGGGAGGTCCGCCCCGGCGGGAACCGCGACCACCGCCGGCGCGAGGGGTCGGGGAGTTGAGATGACCATCGAGATCCGCAACGAGACCACCGCAGTCGTCGACGAGCGGGAGTTCGTGGAGCTGGCCCGCTTCGTCTTCGAGCGGCTGCACCTGCACCCGGCGACGGAGATGTCGATCCTCTTCGTCGACGAGGAGGCGATGGAGCGCCTGCACGTGCAGTGGCTGGACCTGCCCGGTCCGACCGACGTCATGAGCTTCCCGATGGACGAGCTGACCCCCGGCAGCGCCGAGCAGCCGTCCCCCGAGGGACTGCTGGGCGACGTGGTGCTCTGCCCGAGCGTCGCCGCGAAGCAGGCGGCGGAGGCCGGCCACAGCACCGAGGAGGAGCTGCTCCTGCTCACCGTGCACTCGATCCTGCACCTGCTCGGCTACGACCACATGGAGGCCGAGGAGCGGAAGGTCATGTTCGACCTGCAGCGCACCCTCCTGCTGACCTTCCTGGCCTCGAAGGAGAGCTCCTGAGCGGCATGCCCGGGCAGGGGGTGGTCCGATGACTGCTGCCGTGGCCCTGCTGATCCTCATCCCCCTCGCGGCGGCGGCCCTGGTGCTGGCGGCGGTGCTCACCGCGGTCGACGCCGCGCACCTGTCGGTCTCCCGCAGCGCCCTCGAGCGCGACAGCGCCGAGCTGCCCGAGGCGGTGCGCGCCCGGGTGCTGGACCAGCACACGGACTCGGCCCGCACCCTCGCCGCGGTGAGCCTCGGCCGCACCCTCGCCGAGGCGGTCGGCCTGATCGCGATCACCGCCGCGTCCTTCCTCGGACTGGGTGCGACGGGGGTCGAGGGCTGGGTCCTGCCCGCGCTCCTCGCCCTCGCCATCTCCGCGCTCCTGCTGCTGATCATCGCGGCGGCCTCCCCGCGCACCATCGGCCGCCGACGCGCCGAGTCGGTGCTCCTGTCCACCCACCTGCTGGTGCAGATCGTGCGCGGCGTGCTGTGGTTCCCTGCGGGGTTGCTGGTCAGCGTCGGCGCCGGGGTCGCGGCGCGCCCCCACGGGGGCGAGGGACCCGAGGACCCGGCGCGCACCGCCCGACGCGGCGTGGACCGGGCCCTCGAGGACGAGCACGTGGGCGACGGTGAACGGGACATGATCCAGGGCGTCTTCGAGCTGCGCGGCACGATGGTGCGCGAGCTGATGGTCCCCCGGCCCGACATGATCACCGTCGCCGCGACGGCCACGGCGACGGAGGCGATGCGGTTGTTCGTCCGCTCCGGCTTCTCCCGCATCCCTGTGATCGGCGAGGACGTCGACGACCTCCGCGGCATGCTTTACGTCAAGGACGTGATGCGGGCGGTGCACGCCCCGTGGGACCCGCGGCCCGACCGCCCGGTCACGGAGATCATGCGCCGCGCCCGCTTCGTGCCGGAGTTCGTGCCGGCCGACGAGGTGCTGCGGCAGATGCAGACCAGCCGGGTGCACATCGTCGTGCTGGTGGACGAGTACGGGGGCGTCTCCGGCATCGTCACCATCGAGGACGTCCTCGAGGAGATCGTGGGCGAGATCGCCGACGAGCACGACCCCGTCGCCCCCGAGGTCGAGGATCTCGGCGACGGCCGCTTCCGCGTCCCCACCCGTGCGTCCCTCGACGAGCTCGGTGAGCTGTTCGGACTCGACCTCGACGACGCCGACATCGACAGCGTCGGCGGACTGCTCGGCAAGGTCACGGGGCGCGTGCCGATCGTGGGCACCCGTGCCGTCGTCTTCGGCCTGGCCCTCGAGGGGGAGCGGACCGCCGGTCGGCGCAAGCGCCTCTCGACCGTCATCGCCCGCCGCGCCGAGGAGGACGAGGTCGCGCCGTCGGCCGCCTCCCCGGCCGAGCCGCCCGCCGCCGAGACCGACCCGCAGACCCCCTCGTCCGAGCTCGCCGTGAGCCCCGACGAGCGCCCCGACCCCCACCCGCACCCCGCCGCCGCGGGGGATGCCGCACACCAGGAGAGCCCCCATGAGCGATGACCTCAAGCCCACCGACCCGATCGACGCCGTCTCCCACGACGAGCAGGCACCCGCCGGGGAGACGACCGCTCCGCACCGTGCGGGCTTCGTGGCGCTCGTCGGCCGGCCCAACGTCGGCAAGTCCACGCTGACCAATGCGCTGGTGGGGGAGAAGGTCGCGATCACCAGCTCGAAGCCGCAGACGACGCGACGGGCGATCCGCGGGATCGTCACCTCCGAGGCCTCCCAGATCATCCTCGTCGACACCCCCGGCGTGCATCGCCCCCGCACCCTCCTCGGCGAGCGGCTGAACGACCTGGTCCGCGAGACCCTCGGCGAGGTCGACGTGGTCGGCTTCTGCCTCCCCGCGGACCAGAAGATCGGCCCCGGCGACCGCTTCATCGCCCAGGACCTGGTGGAGATGCGCCAGGGCCGCCGCGGGCCGCGGGTCATTGCGATCGTCACCAAGATCGACCTGGTGGGCCGGGACCAGCTCGCCGAGCACCTGATGACCGTCGACCAGCTGATGGGCTTCGACGAGATCGTGCCGATCTCCGCGGTGAAGGGCGAGCAGATCGACGTGCTGCTCGAGGTGATCGCCGCGCAGCTGCCGGAAGGGCCGCAGCTGTACCCCGACGACCAGCTCACCGAGGAGTCGCGCGATGACCGCATCTCCGAGCTGATCCGCGAGGCGGCGCTCGAGGGTGTGCGCGAGGAGCTGCCCCATTCCATCGCCGTGGTGGTCGAGGAGGTCGTTGAGGTCGATCCCGACGGCGACCAGTTCACCCCGGTCGAGCCGGGCACCGGTCGCCTCGTGGTGCGCGCGACCCTGTTCGTGGAGCGGGACAGCCAGAAGGGCATCATCATCGGCCGCGCCGGATCGCGGCTGAAGGAGGTCGGCTCCCGGGCCCGCGCCGAGATCAACGCGCTGCTGGGCCGCAAGGTGCACCTGGACCTGCGGGTCAAGGTCGCCAAGGAGTGGCAGCGCGACCCCAAGCAGCTGGGTCGCCTGGGCTTCTGAGCATGGACGGCGGAGCGGTGGGCGAGGGCGGCGGTCCCGCGGCGGGGAGGCCGCCGGGGCCGCATCGCGGGGTGGACCTGGCGCTCCGGATCCTCGGCGCCGTCGTGCTGATCGGCGGCGGGGTGATGTGGATCCGGATGATCGCGGCGGTGGTGGGCTCGCGCTTCGATCCGGGGAGCGATCCCCACGGCTACGGCCTGATCCTCGGCATGGTCTTCGGGATCCCGTTCGGTCTGGCCGCCGCGGTCGGCGCGGGCCTGCTGGCCCCGCGCGGCCGACGGTCCGTCGTGCTCGCCGCGGCGTTCGGGGTGTGGTTCCTGGTGACGGCCGTGCTGCTGGTGCTGATCCTGACCATGCCCCGGTGGGAGCCGCCGGGCGGCATCCCGACATCGAAGTCGCTGTCGGAGGCGCCGTGGCTGTCGTCGTCGGCGTCGGTAGAGGCCGTGGCGGACGGGGCCGCGACCGAGCCCCGCGCAGCGCAGTTCGCATCGTGACCCGCCCGGAGCCGACCCGCCGACGGTGCTACCGTGACCGCCATGCGTGGATCGTTGCTCCTGCTTAGCCGCCGCGACGGGACCTGAACGCCGGGACCCCGCCGCGGCTGATGTTGTGTCCGGCGACCGGTACCCCAGCGAGAAGGACCTCCCGTGAACTCCACCCCCCTCACCACCGCTCCGAGCATCGCCGCCACGGCCGATCCCGCCACCCCCGTCGTCGGCCCCACCGGCGGCTCCCCGCAGCAGCCTTCCGGCATGCCGACCCACAAGTACCTGCCCTTCCACGAGCAGATCCGCGTGGACCTCCCGGACCGGACCTGGCCCGACAACCGCATCACCCGCGCCCCGCGCTGGTGCGCCGTCGACCTGCGGGACGGCAACCAGGCCCTCATCGACCCGATGAACTCCGAGCGCAAGCTGCGCATGTTCGAGCTGCTCGTGCAGATGGGCTACAAGGAGATCGAGGTCGGCTTCCCCGCCGCCTCGAAGACCGACTTCGACTTCGTGCGCACCCTCATCGACGAGGACCGCATCCCCGAGGACGTCTCGATCCAGGTCCTCACCCAGGCCCGTGAGCACCTCATCGAGCGCACCTTCGAGGCGATCGCCGGGGCGAAGCAGGCCGTCGTCCACCTCTACAACTCGACCTCGATCGTGCAGCGGGACGTGGTCTTCCGCGCCGACGAGGACGGCATCCTCGACATCGCCGTGCAGGGCGCCCTGCTGTGCAAGAAGTACGAGGAGACCGTCCCCGACACCGAGATCACCTACGAGTACTCCCCGGAGTCCTACACCGGCACCGAGCTCGAGTACGCGCTGCGGGTCTGCAACGCCGTCATCGAGGTCATCAAGCCCACGCCCGAGCGGAAGATGATCATCAACCTCCCGGCGACCGTCGAGATGGCGACCCCTAACGTCTACGCCGACTCGATCGAGTGGATGCACCGGAACCTCGACCGCCGCGACTCGCTCGTGCTGTCCCTGCACCCCCACAACGATCGCGGCACCGGCGTCGCCGCCGCCGAGCTCGGCTACCAGGCCGGCGCCGACCGCATCGAGGGCTGCCTCTTCGGCAACGGCGAGCGCACCGGCAACGTGGACCTGGTGACCCTGGGCCTGAACCTGTTCAGCCAGGGCATCGACCCGCAGATCGACTTCTCGGACCTCGACGAGGTGCGCCGCACCGTCGAGCACTGCAACCAGATGCCCGTCCCCGAGCGCAGCCCGTACGGCGGCGACCTCGTGTTCACCGCCTTCTCCGGCTCCCACCAGGACGCCATCAAGAAGGGCCTCGAGCGCATGCAGTCCGATGCCGACGCCGCCGGCAAGGACGTCGAGGACCTGGTCTGGCGGGTCCCGTACCTGCCCGTGGACCCGAAGGACCTCGGCCGCTCCTACGAGGCCGTGATCCGGGTGAACTCGCAGTCCGGCAAGGGCGGCATGGCGTACCTGCTGCGCACCGAGCACGGCCTGGACCTGCCGCGCCGCTTGCAGATCGAGTTCTCCGGCATCGTCCAGCACAAGACCGACTCCGAGGGCGGCGAGGTCAGCCCCGAGCAGCTCTGGGACGCCTTCACCGACGAGTACCTCCCCTCGCCCGACGCCGGACGGCGCTGGGGCCGCTTCGGCTTCCGCGCGGTGCATCAGGAGTCCACCGGTGACGGCGCCGACCGCATCACCGTCACGCTCGTCGTCGACGGCGAGGAGCATCAGGTGACCGGGATCGGAAACGGCCCGCTGGACGGCTTCGTGAAGGCCCTCGCCGAGCGCAAGATCGACGTGCGCATCCTCGACTACGCCGAGCATGCCCTGACCGAGGGCGACGACTCGCTCGCCGCCTCGTACATCGAGTGCGAGATCGGCGACCGGATCTTCTGGGGTGTCGGCATCGACGGGTCCATCACCCGCGCCTCCCTCGAGGCGATCATCTCCGCCCTCAACCGTGAGCAGCGCGCCCGCGCCTGAGCATCGCCGGTCCGGGGCGGATCAGGAGCACTGCGTTCCGCCCCGGAGGCCCTCAGGTCTCGCCGTGCAGGTCCTCCTCGGTGAGCACCGGGATCTCGCTCGTGACCGTCGCATGCGTGGGCGTGGGCAGGTCCCAGCCCGGTGGCTCGTCGACCGGCTGGGCGGTGTCGGGCGGAGCCGCGCGACCCGTGATCGTCACGCCGGCGCTCGCGGCGACCACGAGGAGCGCCGCGGCGAGGCGCAGCGGCGTCGCCTGCTGACCGAGCAGGAGCAGACCGGCCGCGAGGGCGATCACCGGTTCGAGGCTGAGCAGGATCCCGAACACGTGACGGGGCAGGCGGCGCAGCGCCGCGAGCTCGAGCGTGTAGGGCAGGACCGAGGCGAGCACCGCGGTGCCGACCGCGAGCGCGAGCAGGCGCAGGTCGAGCAGGCCGGTGAGCGCCCCCGGTGCGCCGAGCGGCAGCACCGTGAGCGCGCCGATCGCGAGGCCGAGCGCGAGACCGTCCTGCCCGGGCACCGTCTGCCCCACCTTCGCGCTGGTCAGCACGTACAGCCCCCAGAAGACGGCGGCGACCAGCGCGAAGAGCACCCCGATCGGATCGAGCTCCGCGGCACCGAGCAGGGGCTCGAGGCCGAACAGGCCCACTCCGCCGACGGCGAGCAGCACCCACAGGTAGTCCATCCGCCGGGTCGACAGCGCGGCGGAGACGACGAGCGGACCGAGGAACTCGATCGCCACGGCCGTGCCCAGCGGGATCCGCTCGATCGCCGCGTAGAAGCTGCCGTTCATCGCCCCGATCACCACGCCGAAGGCGAGGATCGACCGCCATTGCGAGCGGTTCAGCCGCAGGGGGCGGGGCCGCACGATCACGAGCAGCACGATAGCGGCGAGCCCCAGGCGCAGCGTGGTGGTGCCGAAGGAGCCGATCGCGGGGAACAGCTGGGTCGCGAGCGCGGCACCGAACTGCAGCGAGAAGCAGGAGCCGAGGATGAACAGCACCGGCGCGAGCGGCAGCCCGCGCGGTGCGCCGAGGGTGCTCGGCGCCGGGGCGGGAGCGGTGGGGGAGGAGGTCACCAGGCAACTCTGCCCCTGTCGGTCCGCCCAGGTCCAGCGACTGTTCCCGACGTGTACCGTGAAGCAGATCCGAACGATCAATGGAGGTGCCCGTGCTCAACCTGCATCGCCTGTTCCTGCTGCGGGAGCTGAGCAGGTTGGAGACCATGTCCGCGATCGCGCGGGAGCACTCGCTGTCCCCGTCGGCCGTCTCCCAGCAGCTCTCCCAGCTGGAGCGGGAGGCGAAGGTCACCCTGTTCGAGCAGTCCGGCCGACGCGTCTCCCTCACCGACGCGGGGGTCCGTCTCGCCCGTCGGGCCGAGGAGCTGCTCGGGCTCGTGGAGACGGCCGAGGCGGAGCTCGTCTCCGCCCAGGGCGAGGCCGGGGGAGTGCTCCGCATCGCCTCCTTCCAGACCCCGCTGATCGTGCTCGCCCCCGTGGCCGTGAGCGTGCTCGAGCAGCGTCATCCCCGGATGCGCATCGAGATCGCCCAGCGCGAGGTCGAGGCGGCCTACGAGGGTCTGCTCGCCCACCGCTTCGACGTGATCCTGGGCGAGGACTATCCCGGCGGTCAGCAGGTGGTGCGCCGCGGCACGGACCGCGAGGAGCTGCTGCGCGACCCCCTGCTCCTGGTGCTGCCCGATCATGGCCCGGCCTCCGAGGTGCGCCGCCTCGCCGACCTCGCCGAGATGCCCTGGGCCCTCGACCCGGAGGGCACCCGCACCGGGGCGTGGGAGCGCACCTACCTCCGAGCGGCCGGCGTAGAGCCGTGGGTCCGCTTCGACACCCCCGACCCGCTGCTGCAGGTGCACCTGGTGCGCTCCGGGCACGCCGTCGCCTTCGTGCCCGGACTGATCGCCGCCGAGCACCTTGGCGGCACGCGGGTGCTGCGCCTGCCCGGTGACCCCCACCGCGGGCTGTACACCGCCGCCCGCGCGGGCGCCCGGGAGCATCCGTCCCTGCTCGCGTTCCGGGCGGCGCTGCTCGAGGCGGCGGAGGCGCTCGGCGACCTGCCGGACCTGGACGAGCTTCCCGCGTGATGCCCGGAGACGCCGGACTCAGCTGATCCGGCTCCGCAGCTCGGCGACGCCTTCTCCCGCGAGCTCGTCGAGGGCTCCGGGCCGCCCGGCCATCGCCATCACGAGGCTGAGCAGCGGGCCGCGGACCGACGGACCCTCCCCGGAGGTGAAGGATGCGTCGTCGGCCTCCAGGTGCAGGCCCCGCACCGCCGTTCGGCTGTTGACCGCGAAGTCCTTGCTCGCGAAGTACCGGGCGACCTCGAGCACCGCCATCGGATCGGGCTCGAGCGCGATGCCGAGAGGACGAGCGATGTCCTGGCCATGGACGATCACCTCGCCGAGCCAGGCGGGATGGTCCCGTGTCGGCGCGATGGTGAGATCGACCGCGTCGTGGAACCGACGCCGGGTCTCCTCCGGGGTGCTGCCGAGTTGCTCGGCGAGGCGACGGGCGTTGTGCGTGTCGGAGTCGAAGCCGGCGAGGACCATGCTCCGCAGCCATCCCCAGCGCCCTGTGTGCGCGGCCGCCGTGAGGTGCGCGGTGACCTGCTCGACCGTCCAGACGGTGCAGAGCGATCCGCTGCGCCACTGCGGTGCGGTGAGGGTGTCCAGGAGCGCGGCGAGGCGGGCGCGCTCGGCATGGATCAGCGTCCAGTGCTGAGTGGCGGAGAGGGTCATGTCCGGTGCTCAGCCCACGGGCGGGAAGGACGCCTTCGCGGCCTTCGCGATGCGGTTCAGCTGGCGGCGGTCGGAGATCGCGCCGAGCACGGCGCCGAGGCCCGGGATCGCCTTCCCGAAGAGTCGCGCCGAGCGCAGCCCGAACCGCTTCAGCAGGCGACTCCCCACGGCGGAGACGATCTCGGACTGCGGACTGGCCGGTAGGCGGGAGGCGACGGTGCGGGCGGCGGCGCCCGTGATCGGCCCGAGACCGATGGACCGCAGCACCTCCCCGGACTCCTCGCCGACGAGGGCGGCGAGCACCCGGATCCGGATCTCCGGGTCCTCGAGGTCATGGCCGCGGACCGCCGCGATCGCGCCGACCATGCGGGTGGACTGGATGTAGAACTCGAGGACGTTGGTGGGCAGCAGCAGGGGGAGGGTCACCACGCCGCCGAGGCCGGTGAGGAAGCCGCCGGCGGTCACGCCCCGCCGGTGGGAGCGGATGATCCGGCGCACCGCGAGCTCGGGCCGACGCCGGGCGCGGCCCCGCTGGGCACGACGCGCCACTTCAACCGCCGAGGAGTAGGTGAGCTTCCCGTCCAGGCCGATGTCGCGGACGGTGTCGACCATCCGGTCGATCGCCCCGCCGGAGCTCGGGCGGTCGGAGGCTCCGCCGCGCCGCGCCTCGTGCATCGCATCGCGGGCCATGGACGTCGCCGAGTCGTCGCGGCGCAGCATCGAGAAGATCCCCATCGCGGTTCCTTCCGTGGGTCGGGTGTCGTGGGCCGACGCTACCGCGTCACAGGGCGCGGCACGGCGCGGCCCGCCTACGGGCGTCGGTCGGCCCCACGGCGTAGATTCGGGCTCACCATGCAGAACAAGCTGTATCGAGACGATGCGATCGTCCTGCGCACGCATCCGCTGGGCGAGGCCGATCGCATCATCACCCTGCTCACGCGGCGGCACGGGAAGGTCCGCGCCGTCGCCAAGGGGGTGCGCCGCACCGGGAGCCGCTTCGGCGCGCGTCTGGAGCCGTTCACCCTCGTGGACCTGCAGCTGCATGCGGGGAAGAGCCTGCACACGGTCACGCAGGCGGTGACCCTCGAGGCCTTCGCCGGCCCGATCACCGCGGACTACGACCGCTACACCGCCGCGAGCGCCATGCTCGAGACCACCGACCGGCTCACCGACGAGGCCGTCGATCCCAGCCAGCGCGGCTTCCTGATGCTGGTCGGAGCGCTGCGCTCGATGGGCGAAGGACGGATCCCGCCGGCGCTCGTGCTCGACGCCTTCCTGCTCCGCACCCTCGCCCTGTCCGGCTGGGCCCCCGAGCTGCGGGCCTGCGCGACCTGCGGGGCCCCCGGCCCGCACCACGCGCTCGACGTCCGCGCCGGCGGCCTCGTCTGCACCCCGTGCCGTCGGCCCGGAGCGGTCGCGGTGCGCCAGGCCGCCGTCGAGCACCTGATCTTCCTGCTCGCCGGGGACTGGGAGAATGTCCTGGCCGCCGAGCCGACGATCCAGCAGGAGGCCGGCCGGCTCATCGCCGACACCATCACCTGGCACCTCGAGCGCTCCGTCCGCTCGCTCCACTACGTCGACCGCTGACGCCGAGCCCGACCCGGCCGCGGCGCACACCGTCCGCCCCGCCCGTCGACCGACCCGAAGGATCCCGATGCCCGCCGCACCCGCCTCCGGCCCCCTCGAGCCCTTCGAGCACCCCAGCGGTGCCCGCCCGCCCCGGCTGCCCGCCCCGACCATCCCCGCGCACGTCGCCGTGGTCATGGACGGCAACGGCCGCTGGGCGAACCGGCAGGGGCTGCCCCGCACGGCCGGACACGAGGCGGGGGAGGCGGCGCTGCTGGACGTCGTCGCGGGGGCGCTGCAGATCGGCGTGACCCACCTGAGCGCCTACGCCTTCTCCACCGAGAACTGGAAGCGCTCCCCGGACGAGGTGCGCTTCCTGATGGGCTTCTCCCGCTCCGTGCTGCGCCGACAGCGGGACACGCTGAACTCCTGGGGCGTGCGGATCGTGTGGATCGGCCGCGAGCAGCGCCTCTGGGGCAGCGTGATCAAGGAGCTCAAGGAGGCGGAGCAGCTCACCCGCGGCAACACCCGCATGACGCTCTACATGTGCGTGAACTACGGCGGCCGGGCCGAGATCGTCGACGCCGTGCGGGAGATCGCCGAGGAGGCCCGTGCCGGGCGGCTGAAGGGCTCCGGCATCACCGAGCGCACCCTCGCCCGACACCTCATCGACCCCGACATGCCCGATGTCGACCTGTTCCTGCGCACCAGCGGCGAGCAGCGCACCTCGAACTTCCTGCTGTGGCAGTCCGCCTATGCCGAGATGGTCTTCGTGCCCGAGCTGTGGCCGGACGTCGACCGCCGCGTGCTGTGGCGGGCGATCACCGACTACGCCCGGCGCGACCGTCGCTACGGCGGGGCCGTCGACGTGCCGGAGCCGTCGCCGGCATTCTGAACGCCGAGGCTCGGCGGGGCGGTCTCCGGGTGGTCAGGCGCGGTCGCCGGCGTCGGCCCCGATGGCCGTCTCCGTGGCCGTCTCCCTGGCCGACTCCGTCGGGGCCGTCGTCGGGGGGACGGGAGCGATCAGGCCCCCGGTCCGTCGTCGGTGCCGCAGCAGCAGGGCGACGAGCAGCACCAGCAGGGCCAGCACGGCCACTGCCGCCCAGGGCGAGCGCAGGAACAGCTCGACCCAGCCGGCGAAGACCACCAGGCCCACGGTGGCGTAGATGAACGCCCAGGCCAGACCGCCGATCGCGAGCGCCGGGAGATAGCGGCGCGGCGGCATCCCGGTCAGTCCGGCCGCGGCATTGGCGGCGGTCTGGAAGCCGACGGTGAGGAAGCTCAGCGCCACCACCGGGGCGCCCCAGCGGTTCACGATCTCGGTCGCCCGCACGACGCGCTCGGAGGAGAGGAAGGTGGCGACCCTGCCGCGATCGGCGGCGCGGCGCGCACCGCGGCCGAGCAGGTACGTGCCGCCGGCCCGGAACCAGATCACGACGTACAGGAACCCGATCGCGGGCAGCAGCGGCAGCGACTGCACCCAGTCCATCATGCGCGGGGGCCTCCGTCGGCGGCCGCGCCGTCCTCGGCCGTCTGCGCCCCGTCGGCCGTCGCGGTGGCGGCGTGCTCGGTGCACAGCCCGAAGACCTCGAGGGTGTGGTCGAGGTCCGTGAAGCCGTGCTCGCGGGCGATCGCGCTCATCGCGGCCTCGAGGGAGGGGTCGGTGATCTCGACGGTCTTCCCGCACTCGCGGCACACCAGGTGGTGATGGTGCCCGGAGTCCTCGCACTGGCGGTACAGCGACTCTCCGTCGGCGGCGACCAGCACGTCGAGCCGGCCCGCCGTCGAGAGCGCCTGCAGCGTCCGGTAGACGGTGGCGAGGCCGACGGTCTCGCCGTCGGTGCGCATCTGCTCGTGGATCTGCTGGGCGCTGCGGAAGTCGTCCTGCTGCGAGAGCGTCTCGAGGATCGCGGCGCGCTGGCGAGTGTTCCGTTGCATGGATCGATTGTGCGCCATCGGGCCCCGGACCTCCATTCTTGGTGAGCTGACCGACGCCCGCGATGCGTCAGGTCGTTGCGCGGGTCTCCTGGTCAGAGGGCACCTGGTCGAGGTCCGGAAGGCGCGGTCCGCGACCGGGGATGATCGCCCGCGTGCTGAGCGCGAGGATGTACACGCCGATCGTCAGCAGCACGATGACCCCGCCCGGCGGCAGGTCGACGTACACCGTGAGCAGCAATCCGCCGAGAGCGCAGACCACGGCGATGACCATCGCGGTGCGCATGGTGCGGGCGAAGCCGACCACCAGCTGCTGGGCCGAGGCGACGGGGACGATCATCAGCGCCGAGACCATCAGCGCGCCGACGATCCGCATCGAGAGGGTGACGGTCAGCGCCGCCATCAGGGCGATGAGCACGTTCACCAGCCGCACCGGCAGTCCGGAGGCGCGGGCGAACTCCTCGTCCCCGGTGACCGCGGAGAGCAGCCCCGAGAGACCCACGCCGATGCCGAGCACGACGACGGCGAGGACCACGGCGATCACGGCGTCGGGGCCGGTGACGGTGGAGAGCGATCCGAAGAGGTAGCCCATGAGGTTCTGGGAGGTGCCGCCGGCGAGCTGGATGATCACCACGCCCCCCGCGATGCCGCCGTAGAACAGGATCGCGAGCGCGACGTCCCGGCTGGTGTGCCCGATCTCGCGGACGTACTCGATCGCGACCGCGCCGAGCACGGAGGCGATCAGGGCGCCGGGGATGGCGAGGAGATCCGCGGGGGAGGCGGCGGTCCAGGCACCGACGAGCCAGCCGACCGCGACGCCCGTGAGCGCCACGTGGCCGAGGCCGTCGCCGAGCAGGGACAGCCGCTTCTGCACCAGGTAGGTGCCGACGACGGGGGCGGTCAGACCGATGAGCACCGCGATGATCAGCGGGTAGCGCAGCAGGTCCGAGGTGAGGATGTCGAGGGGGGAGATCATGCCGGGTGGATCTCCTGTCCGAGGCAGTCGGTGTGGGCGTCGGGGAGCGCGGGGTGGTCGTGGCTCGAGTCGACGGGCAGCTGGGCGGTCTCGGCCCCGTCGTGGATGACGCGGCCGTGGTCCAGGACGATCACTCGATCGAGGTCGTCGGCGAGCGGGCCGGTCTCGTGCAGGACGACCAGCAGGGTCGTGCCCTGGGCGGCGAGCTCGCGGAACAGCCCCGCGATGATCTCCTGGGTGGGGAGGTCCACTCCCGCGAAGGGTTCGTCGAGCACGAGCAGTCGCGGGGAGCGCACCAGGGCGCGGGCGATCATCACCCGGCGGCGCTGGCCGCCGGACATGCGGGTGATCGGCCGGTCCGCGAGGTGCGGCAGCCCGACGGCCTCCAGGGCGCGCATCACCCGCGGGTCGCGGCTGCGGGCGGACCAGCGACGCGCCCCGAGCAGGCCGGTTGCGACGGTCTCGCGGGCGGTCGAGGGGATCGAGCCCGCCTCGGCGGAGTCCTGCGGGACGTAACCGATCGCGTCGTGCGCGCGGCCGTCCCGCACGGGTCGGCCGAACAGGCGTGCCCGGCCGGACTCGAGGGGGAGCACGCCGACGATCGCGCGGAGCAGCGTCGACTTGCCGGAGCCGTTGGCGCCGAGCAGTGCCACCCGCTCCCCGGCGCGGATCGAGAGGGAGACGTCCTCGAGCACGCGCTGTCCCCCGCGCACGACGGTCGCGTCCTCGACCTCGAGGACGGGGGCGTCGGCCGGGGCGGCCGGCGGGGTGGTGTCGGTCGCTGAGATGTCCGCCGGGGAGCCGGCGCTCACTGCCAGCTCTCCACGAGCTTCCGGGCGTTCTCGCGCATGACCTGAGGATAGTCGGCGTCCTCGGAGAGCTGCGTCTCGAGGTTGTCGAGCTCTTCGCTGGTGATCCCCACGTTCTCCGCGAGGGTCTGCGCGACCTTCGGGGAGGCGGTCGCCTCGAAGAAGACGGTCGTGACGCCCTCCGCGTCGATCACCTTCTCCAGCTCGAGCAGGCGTTGCGGGGAGGGCTCGGTCTCGGGGTCGATGCCGGAGATGCCCACCTGGTGCAGGTCGTAGCGAGCGGCGAGATAGGAGTACGCGGCGTGGCTGGTGACGAAGGTGCGGGTGCCCTCGACGGCACCGAAGGACTCCGCCAGCTCCTCGTCGAGGGCCTCGAGCTCGGTGCGCAGAGCGGCGGCCCGCTCCGTGAAACCGTCAGCGCCCTCCGCGTCGATCTCGGAGAGCCGCTCGGCGAGGGCGTCGCCGATCAGCGCGATGCGCAGCGGGTCGTGCCACAGGTGCGGGTCGGTGCCGCCGTGGTCGTGCCCCTCGTGATCCTCCTCGGCTGACTCCCCGCCGGCATCGGAGGCGGTGTCGTCGGCGTGCTCCGCGTGCTCCTCGGCGCTCTCGCCCTCGTGCTCGGCCTCGGTGTCGCCGAGCTCGGTGACGAGCAGCTCGATGACCTGCGCGACGTCCAGCACGTTGTCGCCGGGCCCGCTCGCGATCGCGTCGTCGATCGCGGTCTGGTAGCCGGGGATCTGCAGCACGAGCGCCGCCTCCTGCACCTGCATCACCTGGCGCACGGACAGCTCGAGCCCGTGGGCGTCGGCCCCCGGCGTGGCGAAGTCCACGGAGGTGACGCGATCGCCACCGATCCGCTCGACCAGGAAGCGCAGCGGGTAGTTCGAGGTCACGACCATCGGGGTGCCGTCCTCGGACTCCCCGCCTCCGCCGCAGGCGGCGAGGGTCAGCGCGCCCCCGCCGAGGACGGCGAGGGAGAGCAGGGAGCGTCGGGAGAGCGCAGGCACGAAGGACATGACAATCATTCTCACCATCGGGCGGGGCCGCGGGCAAGTCGGCGGGGTAAGGGGTGCGCACCGTCACAGCACGGCCCTGGCTATGCTGGCCTGGTTCGAATCCACCCCGTCACCAGGAGTCTCCCCGTGGCCAAGGCCCCCGCCAGCACGCTGGACAACGTCATCGCCCTCGCCAAGAAGCGCGGCTTCGTGTTCCCGGCCGGTGAGATCTACGGAGGCACCCGCTCCGCCTGGGACTACGGTCCGCTCGGCGTCGAGCTCAAGGAGAACATCAAGAAGCAGTGGTGGCAGACCTTCGTGCGCTCCCGCGGCGACATGGTGGGCCTGGACTCCTCGATCATCCTGCCCAAGCGTGTGTGGGAGGCCTCGGGCCACGTCGCGACCTTCACCGACCCGCTGGTCGAGTGCCGGAGCTGCCACAACCGCTTCCGCGAGGACCACCTGCTCGAGGCCTTCGCCGAGAAGAAGGGCCGCGCGCCCGAGGGCGGCCTCGCCGAGGTCCCCTGCCCGAACTGCGGCACCCGCGGCGAGTACACCGACCCGCAGCAGTTCTCGGGCCTGGTCAAGACCTATCTCGGCCCGGTCGACAGCGAGGCCGGACTGCACTTCCTGCGCCCCGAGACCGCGCAGGGCATCTTCGTGAACTTCCTCAACGTGGTCACCGCCTCCCGCCAGAAGCCCCCCTTCGGCATCGGCCAGGTCGGTAAGGCGTTCCGCAACGAGATCACCCCTGGAAACTTCATCTTCCGCACGCGCGAGTTCGAGCAGATGGAGATCGAGTTCTTCACCCCGCCGGCCGAGGCCGACGCGCACTTCGCGGCCTGGGTCGAGGACTGCTGGAACTGGTTCGTGGACCTCGGGATCGACCCCGACAACATGCGCCGCTTCGACGTCCCCGAGGACGAGCGCGCCCACTACTCGGCGGGCACCATCGATCTCGAGTACCGCTTCGGCTTCCAGGGCAGCGAGTGGGGCGAGCTGATGGGCATCGCCAACCGCACCGACTTCGACCTGAGCAGCCACACCGAGGGCTCGGGCACGAAGATGCAGTACTTCGACCAGGCCGCCAACGAGCGCTACACGCCGTACGTCATCGAGCCCAGCTTCGGCCTGACCCGCTCGATGATGGCCTTCCTGGTCGACGCCTATCGCGAGGACGAGGCCCCCAACGCCAAGGGCGGGGTCGACACCCGCACGGTGCTCGCCCTCGACCCGCGCCTCGCGCCGGTCAAGGCCGCGGTGCTGCCGCTGTCCAAGAGCGAGGACCTGGTGCCCCGCGCGGAGGAGCTCGCCTCCCGTCTGCGAGCTCGCTGGAACGTCGAGACCGACGTGACCCAGGCGATCGGTCGCCGCTACCGCCGCCAGGACGAGATCGGCACCCCGTTCTGCATCACGGTCGACTTCGAGACCGCCGAGGACCAGGCCGTCACGATCCGTGAGCGCGACACCATGCAGCAGGAGCGCGTGGCGCTGGACCAGGTCGAGTCCTACCTTGCGGAGCGCCTCGTCGGCGCCTGAGGCCGGCCCTCTCGCGAGGCTCGGGTGGCGTCGACGTGGCCCAGTGCTGCCATGAGTGACGCCCCCGGCCTCGCGTTGTCCGCCGCCTACCACGAGCAGGTGGTCGCGCCCCTGCTCGAGCGGTCGATGCCCGGCGTTCCGTACGCCGGGGCGCGACTGGGGTCCGGCTCGGACGTTCTGGGGTTCGACGACGCGCAGTCCCGTGATCACGACTGGGGGCTGCGGCTCACCCTGCTCGTCGAGGACGGCGCGGCCTCCGAGGTCGACGCCCTGCTCGAGTGGGAACTGCCTGCGAGCTGGCGCGATCGTCCGGTGCGCTTCGCGACCACCTGGGACCCGGTCGTGCGCCAGCGCGCCGAGGTCGCCGCGGCAGCGGACTTCGCCGCCTCGCGCACGGGGATCCCTCCGCAGCAGCTCGCGGGCCCCGAGCCCGTCGGCCTGACGGACTGGCTGCAGCTGACCGGCCAGGCGGCCCTCGAGGTCACCGCGGGACCGGTCTTCCACGACGGCACCGGGGTCATCACGCGGATCCGCGAGCGGCTCGCCGGATACCCCGAGGACGTGCGGCGCTATGCGATCGGCGCCGACTGGACCCGCATCGGCCAGGAGCTGCCGGACGTGGGGCGGGCGGGCCTGCGCGGGGACGAGGACGGGTCCGCGGTGATCGCCGCACGTCATGTCCGCACCCTGCTCCATCTGGCGCATCTGCTGCATCGGCGCTGGGCGCCTTACGGCAAGTGGCTCGCCCGCTCCGCCGCCGCGCTGCCGGGTGGCGGCGCGCTGCGCAGCACGGCGCTCGAGGCGCTGCGCGCACCGGACTGGCGCACCCGCCAGCGCGCGCTCACCGCGGCGATCGAGCTGCTCGCCGCGGTGCAGGGCCGGGTCGGCCTGCCCACCCTCGACCCCGCCACCGAGCCATTCTTCGACCGCCCCCACATCGGCCTGCGCGGGCTCCCGGAGCTGCTCGCGGAGACCATCACCGATCCCGCCGTCCGCGCGCTCCGGCCGGGGATCGGCACCGCCGAGCAGATCAGCGACCACGTCAGCGTGCTCGTGGACGCGGAGCTGCGGCGTCGCCTCGTCGGCGGCTGAGCAGGGCGGACCGGGGGGCGGGTGCCCGCGCACGCGTGGCGCGCCGGGTTGCTCCGCTCTGAGCGGCTCCGCACAGAGCTGATCAGCTCCCGACGGAGAACGCCCCAGCCCGGCGGTGTGCGGCGGAGGCTGATGGCATGACCACAGCATCTCTCGCCCAACCATCGGCCGAGCCGCAGACCGCGTCGGCCGCATCGGACTCGTCCGCCTCATCCCTGACCACCGCCCACCTCCTGCACCAGCGGGTGCTCCTGCTGGACCGGGAACTCGACCAGGAGAACGGCGCCGCCCTGAGCGCCCGGCTCCTGCTCCTCGCCGCCGAGGACCCGAGCACCGACATCACCCTGCTCATCAACTCGCCGGGCGGCCTGGTCCCGGCCATGCTCGCGATCGGCGACCTGATGGATCTCGTGCCCTGCGACGTGCGCACCGTCGCGCTCGGCATGGCCTACAGCGCCGGGCAGTTCCTGCTCACCCAGGGCACCCCCGGGAAGCGGTACGTGCTGCCGCACGGCCAGGTGCTCATGCATCAGGGCTCGGCCGGCTTCGGCGGGAGCGCCGCGGACATCGAGCTGCAGGCCGAGGACCTGCGCCGGAACCGCGACCTGCTGATCCGTCTGACCGCGGAGCGCACCGGGCAGAGCGAGGAGACGATCGCCCGCGACTCCGAGCGCGACCGGATCTGGGATGCCGAGGGCGCGGTCGCCTACGGATTCGCCGATCACGTGGTCTCTGACGTCCGCGAGATCCTGCCGTTCGGTCTGCCCGGCAAGGGCAGCCGCCCGGCAGGGATCGGCGGTGCACGATGAGCGGCTACACGATCCCGTCGGTGATCGAGCGCACCCGTACCGGGGCCGAGCGCAGCGCCGACGTCTTCTCCCGACTGCTCAGCGACCGCATCGTCTACATCGGCACGCCGATCGACGACGGCGTCGCGAACACCGTGATCGCCCAGATCCTGCACCTCGAGAACGATGCCGCCGACGCTCCGATCCACCTCTACCTCAACTCCTCCGGCGGCGACGTCCAGGCCGTCCTCGCCCTCTACGACACGCTCAGCTACGTGCGCAGCCGCATCGCGGTGACATGCATCGGCCAGGTCGTGGCGGCGCCGGTGCTGCTCCTGGCCGCGGGGACACCGGGGATGCGCTGGGTGCTGCCGCATACGGGGGTGGTGCTCCATCCGCTGGAGGCGCAGGGCCGCGGGGCGGTGCCGGACTTGATCCTCGCGACCGAGGAGGTCAAGCGGCTGCGGGGGAGCCTCGAGTCGCTGATCGCCGAGCACTCGGGACAGTCCCGGGAGCGGGTCCGGCAGGACCTCGAGCGCGAGCGGGTCCTCGATGCCGCGGCGACGGTCGCCTACGGGCTGGCCGACGAGGTGCTGCTCAGGCGGCCGCGAGCAACCTGACCCCTGGACCCTCCGGCCGCATCCCGGCGGGATGCGTGCCGGGGTGCCCGGGGGCGAGGGTCGGGGCGCTCGGCGTCGAGCGGAGCTCGAGCACCGGGGCGCCGACGAGGGCGCCGTCGGCAGCGCGCAGCAGGAGCAGCGGCAGGTCGATCCCGAGAGCGCCGAGGATCGCGGCGAGCAGCTCCGAGGACGGATCCTTCCGTCCCCGCTCGACGTCGGAGAGGTGCTGCATGGACAGCCCGGCCGCCGCGGCGACCTCGGCGAGGGTGCGGCGCTGACGATGCCGTTCGGCGCGCAGCTCCGCCCCCATCAGCTCCCGCAGCAGCGGGTCGAGGTGCCGGTCCATGCCGGGAGACTACGTCGGCGGAAGGCCGGGGGAGCGTCGCTCCGCTCTCGGCGGAAGACCGCCCGGTAGGCCGCCGCCCGCGTGCCGCGAGCGCCGACCGGTCCCGGTCACAGGATCGCGGCCAGCAAATGCGGGGCGACCAGCGTGCCGAAGTCCCGCAGCACCCGGCGCTGGTCCTCCGCCGGAGCGCCGACGGGGAGCACCAGCGCGATCTCGTCGGCCGCGTGCACCACCGGATCCGCGAGTAGCGCCTGGGCGACGGCGAGGGGCTCGTCCACCACGACCCGGCTGAACACCGCCGCGTGTCCGCCGATCTCCGGGGCCCGGTGCTCCGCCAGGACGGCGGGCGACGCGGCGCGCTCCCGGGGCAGCAGGGAGACGAAGCGTTCGAGCTCCTCCTCCGTCTCCACGGGCACCATCTGCCGCGAGACCATCACGTGTCCCTCGCCGTGACCGGCCGCGCGGGACGCCTCCCGATAGGCCTCGAGCGCCTCGAGCTGCAGCACCTCGAAGGAGCGGCCCGAGCCGTCGTCGGGCGCCATCGTCGCGAGCTGCAGCCCGAGGCCCGCCCGTCCGGCCATCGCGGCCCGCGCGGGGCTCGCCGCGCCATAGGCGAGACGGCGACGCAGCCCGGGCACCTGCGGCTGGACGCGCAGCGGCGTGCCGGGATCGACCCCCTCGATATGGGCGTCGGCGCCTGCGACGATCTCCCCGTCCACGAAGGAGAGCAGGTCGTGGAGCACCCGGTCGACGTGGTCGGCGCGGTCGGCGGCGAGGGCGCCGAAGGCGCGCGAGTAGATCGCGTCGTGCGCCGAGTAGCCGGAGCCGAGTCCCGCCCGGAGCCGACCGCCGAGGAGCAGATCGGCGGTGGCGAGGTCCTCGGCGAGGCGGCCTGCGTTCTCGAAGCGCAGCGGGATCACGGCGGTGCCGAGCTCGATCCGGCGCGCATGCTGTCCAAGAGCCGCGAGCACGAGGAGCGGGGAGGGCGAGGCATCCTGCAGGTGGCGCACACGCAGGTAGGCGACGTCGAGGTCCAGCTCTTCGGCGAGCAGGATCAGGTCGCGCCCGTCGTCGAGCTGCGCGCTGTCGATCTGGGCGAGGACGCCCAGCCTCGGGGGTTCTCGGAGCTCGGTCGCGGTCATGGCGTGACTCCCTTCGCACGGTCGGCGCCGACCGGGAGGGCACGGCTCCGTGCTCCATTGTCCACCGGCACGGGGACGCCCGACGGGACCGAGGCCCCGGATCGTCCCTCCCCAGCGCCGGCTGATGCACATCACCACCCTCGCTCCTCCCGCAGCGGCCCGCGGGGTGGGAGAATCCCAGGACGATGACCACGCTGACCGACGCCCTGCCCGCCGCTCCCGCCGCGACCTCCACCGAGGCCGCCCCCGGCCCGGAGCGCGCTCGGCGACCCCTGCGGATCGGTCGTCTCACCGTCGACACCCCGGTGATGCTCGCGCCGATGGCGGGCGTGACCAACATGGCCTTCCGCGTGCTCTGCCGCGAGTTCGGTGCGCTCCACAGCGCGGACGACGGCGGTCTCTTCCCGACCGAGATGGTCACCACCCGGGCCCTGCTCGAGGACCATCGGGAATCCTGGCGCCTGCTGCGCATGGCGGACCGCGAGCGGCCCCGCTCGGTGCAGCTGTACGGCGTGGACCCGGCGGTCGTCGGCCGCTCGATCGAGATGATCCTCGAGCGCGACGGCGCCGACCACATCGACCTCAACTTCGGCTGCCCGGTCCCCAAGGTGACCAAGCGCGGTGGGGGCGGGGTGCTGCCCTGGAAGGACGAGCTGTTCACCCGCATCCTCCGCGCGGCGGTCGACGCCGCCGGGGACGTGCCGGTCACCGTGAAGACCCGCAAGGGCGTGGACGACGCCCACCTCACCTACCGGGATGCGGGCCTGATCGCGCAGGAGGTCGGCGCCGCCGCCATCACCCTCCACGGCCGCACCGTCAAGGAGCAGTACTCGGGGACCGCGGACTGGACCGCGATCGCGGATCTCAAGGAGACGGTGACCGACATCCCGGTGCTCGGCAACGGCGACGTCTGGTCCGCGGAGGACGCCCTGCGCATGGTCGACGAGACGGGGGCCGACGGGGTCGTCGTCGGCCGCGGCTGCCAGGGCCGCCCGTGGCTGTTCGGTGACCTCGCGGCCGGTTTCGCGGGCAGCGAGGAGCGGGTCCGTCCCGGCCTCGGGGAGGTCGCCCGGATCGTGCGCCGCCACGCCGAGCTGCTCGTCGAGTTCTACGAGGACGAGGGCCGCGGCGTGCGCGACCTGCGCAAGCACGTCGCCTGGTACTTCAAGGGCTACCCCGTGGGCGGGGAGATGCGCCGGCAGCTGACGGCGATGGACTCCCTCGCCGATCTCGACGCCAAGCTCGCCGAATTGGACCTCGACGCCCCCTATCCGGGTGCCCCCGTCGAGGGGCCGCGCGGCCGCGCCGGCCACGGGCGGAACGCGACGGTGCCCGAGGGCTGGATGGACTCCCGGGAGCTTTCCGACGAGCACCGCGCCCGCCTCCACGAGGCCGAGCTCGACATCTCGGGGGGCTGAGCCGATGAGCGTGGACCTGACCGCGTCGGCCGCCGTCGACGCCCCCACCCCGCCGCCCGGCTACACCCCCGCGGATCTCGAGCGCTGGGCACCCGAATCGCCGAAGTCGCAGGCCCGCACGCCGTTCCAGCGCGATCGGGCCCGGGTGCTGCACTCCTCGGCGCTGCGCCGGCTCGGGGCGAAGACCCAGGTGCTCGGCGCCGGGTCCAACGACTTCTCCCGCACCCGCCTCACGCATTCCCTCGAGGTCGCCCAGGTGGGCCGGGACATCGGCGCGGAGCTCGGCTGCGATCCCGACGTCGTGGACGCCGCCTGTCTCTCCCATGACCTCGGCCACCCGCCCTTCGGACACCACGGCGAGAAGGTGCTCGACGCCCTCGCCGCGGACTTCGGCGGCTTCGAGGGCAACGCGCAGACCCTCCGCCTGCTCACCCGGCTCGAGCCCAAGGTCATCGGGGAGGACCGTCCCTACGGCCTGAACCTCACCCGGGCCGGGGTCGATGCGGCGATCAAGTACCCGTGGACCCGCGGGCAGGGCCCGGACCCGGCCTCCCCGAAGTTCGGCGCCTACGCCGACGACCTCGACGTCTACGAGTGGGCGCGGGTCGGGGCGGTGCCGGGCCGGAAGTGCTTCGAGGCGCAGGTGATGGACCTGGCCGACGACGTCGCCTATTCCGTGCACGACGTCGAGGACGCCGTGACCGGCGGGACCCTCGACCTGCGCGCCCTGCACGACCCGATGGAGCGGGCCGCCGCGCTGTACGTGGTCCAGGACTGGTACATGCCGGGCGAGTCCCTCGACGCCCTCGACGAGGCGCTCGGCCGGCTCGAGGCCGAGCCCTACTGGATGCTCGACTTCACGGGCACCATGCGCTCGGCCGCCGCGCTCAAGGACATGGCCAGCCAGCTGATCGGCCGCTTCACCCGGTCGGTGATCGCGGCGACCCGTGCCGAGCACGGCACCGCCCCGCTGTCCCGGTACCGCGGGGACGTGATCGTGCCCGAGGAGACCCATCTCGAGATCGCGGTGCTCAAGGGCCTCGCGGCCGCCTACGTCATGTCCTCCGCCTCGCAGCAGCCGGTCTACGAGGCGCAGGAGGAGATCCTGCGGGACCTCTACGCGCAGCTGTGGAACACCGGGACGACGCATCTCAGCCCCCTGTTCGCCGAGCTGTGGGAGGCGGCGGAGGACGACGACGCCCGCCGCCGGGTGGTCGTCGACCAGATCGCCTCCTACACCGACGTCACGGCGCGCCGACTCCACGAGGCGCTCTTCGACCGGGAGGTCACCCACGTCACCGCCGCGGATACCCCGCTGCCCGGCCTCGGCGCGGAGCTCTGAGCGGGTGGCGCAGGGTCTGATCCGTCGCAGCGACGTCGAGCTGGTGCGCGAGCGCGCCCGCCTCGACGAAGTCGTGGGGGAGCACGTCACGCTGCGCACCGCGGGGATCGGCTCGATGAAGGGCCTGTGCCCCTTCCACGACGAGAAGACCCCCTCCTTCAACGTGCGCCCGCAGCTCGGGCACTGGCACTGCTTCGGCTGCGGCGAGGGCGGGGACGTCATCTCCTTCGTGCAGAAGATCAGCCACCTGAGCTTCGTCGAGGCGGTCGAGATGCTGGCAGGGCGCTACGGCGTCCAGCTGCACTACGAGGAGGGCGACGGCAAGGGCGGGGACCGGCCCGACTTCGGCACGCGCCGCCGCCTGATGGACGCCCACGCGATCGCCGAGGAGTTCTATCGCGAGCAGCTCGCCACACCCGCCGCCGAGGTCGGTCGCCGCTTCCTCGCCGAGCGCGGCTTCGACCGGGACGCCGCGGAGCGCTTCGGCGTCGGCTTCGCCCCCGAGGGCTGGGATGCGATCACCTCCCACCTGCGCGGCCGCGGATTCACCGAGGCGGAGCTGACCGCGAGCGGCATCGTCTCGCAGGGCCAGCGCGGGGTCTACGACCGGTTCCGCGGGCGCCTGATCTGGCCGATCCGCGACATCACCGGGCACACCATCGGCTTCGGGGCCCGGCGGCTGCTGGAGTCGGATCAGGGGCCGAAGTACCTCAACACCCCCGAGACCGCGATCTACCACAAGTCCACCGTGCTCTACGGCCTGGACCTGGCGCGCAAGGACATCTCTGCGCAGCGCCAGGTGGTCGTCGTCGAGGGGTACACCGACGTGATGGCCGCGCATCTCGCCGGGGTGCCGACGGCGGTCGCCTCCTGCGGCACCGCCTTCGGCGCCGAGCACGTCAAGGTGGTGCGCCGGGTCATGGGCGACACCAACGCGTCCTCCGGGCTGCGGCTCAACACCGACGGTCGCGGTCTCGCCGGCGAGGTCGTGTTCACCTTCGACGGCGATGCGGCGGGGCAGAAGGCGGCGCTGCGGGCCTTCGAGGAGGACCAGCGCTTCGTCGCGCAGACCTACGTGGCGGTCGAGCCGAACGGCATGGATCCCTGCGAGCTGCGGATGGAGCGCGGGGACCAGGCGGTCGTCGACCTCATCGCCGCCCGCAAGCCGCTGTTCGAGTTCGCGATCCGCTCGGCGATCGCCCAGGTCGACCTGGACACGGTCGAGGGACAGGTGGCGGCGCTGCGCATGGCGGCGCCTGTCGTGGCGCGGATCCGGGACCGGGCGATGAGACCCGAGTACGCGCGTCGGCTCGCGGGATGGCTCGGGATGGACGAGCGCACGGTGCTGCGCGCGGTCCACGACGCGGCGCGCGGCGAGGGGCGCGGTGCCGGGGCGTCGGCGACCGACGGGCGCGGGGGAGAGGCGCACGAGGGTGCGGGACGCGAGGGGCAGGCGGCGGCCGACGGGGCGGAGCGGGTGCTACCCAGCGCCCGGCTCGCCGACGTGGTCAGTCCCCGCGACCCGGTGGGCCAGGTGGAGACCCAGGCCCTCGCCGTGATGCTGCAGTACCCGACGCTGCTGGACGCGCAGCGGGTCGAGGCGCTGCCCGATGACGCCTTCCACGTCCCGGCGCTGCAGGGCGTGTGGGACGTGATGCTCGCGGCAGGCACCCTCCCCGAGGCGGTCGGCGGTTCGCTGCATCCGGCGCGCTACCTCGAGCAGGTCCTCGAGATCGCGGGGGAGACGATCCGTCCGCTGATCGTCGAGATCGCCAACCTGGACCTGCCGGCGCGCGACGAGGCGGGTCTGCAGCGGCTGTCGACCTCGCTGCTGGACCGGCTCAGCGAGCTGTCGATCACCCGCGAGTACACGGTGCTCAAGCAGCGCCTGCAGCGCACCGATCCCTCCGATGCCGAGCGCTACCAGGAGATCCTCTCGCGGCTCGCCCAGGTGCAGGGGCGCCGACGGGCGCTGCGCGCGGCGGAGGACTGACCGGCGACGGGTCGGCCCGGGGTGACGGGGACCCTCAGCCGAGGGGATCGGCCAGTCATGGGCGGTCGGCCCGCCGACGACGATCGGTCAACCGTCGAAGCCTTCTGGCTGGGGCGGCGACCACCGTTGGGCGCGGGCCATGCTTCCGCGGCGACAGCCGAAGTCACGGCGCGGAGGGCGGCGTCGCGCAGCGTGGCGCACGCCGGGTGCGCGGCCTGGCCGATGCGACCGGTGAGCCGCGACTGCCGCCACAGACTGCGGGTGCGCGGGCGTCGGAGCTGGTCGTACTGGGAGAGCGCGTCCTCGAGGTGCTGCGTCGACGCACCGCGCAGCAGGAGCGCCAGGGTCGCGGCGTCTTCTATGGCCTGGCCCGCGCCCTGCCCCAGGTCGGGGGTCATGGCGTGGGCGGCGTCCCCGAGCAGCACGCCACGGCCGTGGACGAACGAGGCGGGGAGGGCGACGAGATCGTGGATGTCGTGGCGGAGGACGGCCTCGGGCGGAGTTGCCGCGAGCAGCGCACCGATCGGGGCGTGCCAGTTACCGAACAGGCTGTGGACGGTCGCCAAGACGTCGTCGTCAGTGCCGCCCGGAGGCGTCTGATGTGTGGCGAACCAGTAGACGCGGTCGTCGGGGAGGGGCACGATCCCGAAGCGGGCGCCGCGTCCCCAGGTCTCGCCGGCCTCGTCGGCGAGGTGCCCGGCCGTGGTCGTGATGCCGCGCCAGGCGGTGTACCCGGCGTAACGGATGCCGCGATCCAGACCCCATCGCGCGCGGGCGTCGCTGCGGATCCCGTCGGCCGCGATGACCAGATCGACGGGATGCTCCTCGCCGTCCACGTGGACCACGGGAGCACCGTCGGCCGCGACGCTCGCGACCGCGGAGAGGCGGATCGTGCCCGGCCGCAGGTGCTGCACGAGGGCACGGTGCAGGTCGGCGCGGTGCAGGCTGCGGACGCCGGGCGTCTCGGAGGGCGGCAGGGACAGGAGCCAATGACCAGAGGGGTGGCGCTGGCCCGATCGGAGCCGCTCGACGGACGTGCCCCGGGGCGGTTCCGAGTCACGGCACGAAACATCGGAGCATGCCCGAGGCGTTCTGTCCAGAGCCGCGCGACCCTGCGATGTGCGCCTTTGCTACGAGTCCAGCAGCTGGTTCGCGCGCAGGAGGGCTCGCAGCTGTGCCGGGTTGTAGAGCTCCGCGATGGCGTGGCCGAGAACCATCAGGGCCTGGCTTTCACCGAGCGGCGAGCTCTCCTCCGGATGTTCGAGACGAGGGCGATCCGTCCGCGCCGCGGCGATCGTGGGCACCATCCGCTGAGCAACGGCTTCGACCGCGGCGTCGTCGGCATCCGCCGGGAGGTTCTCGAAGTCCTCGTCCACCTCGCTGCCCATGATGAGCGATTGACGGAACTCCTCCAGAATGGCCGGGCTCATGACGGTGGCGAAGAGCGTGAGCAGCGATCGCTGCCGTTCGGAGAGCCCCGTCGACAGCTCTTCGAAACCCCGGGGCGTGTCGGCGCGGGCGCGATGCTCGCGGATCGCGGCGAGGTCTCGACGCGCCCTCGCGAGTTCTCTCATCGAGGCCTTGAGCTCGCTGTCCACCTGCTCGAGCGCCGCAGCGGAGTCGGCGTCGTCCTGGAGGATCCTGCCGATCGCGGTGAGGCGGATCCCGCGGTCCGCGAGGCGCCGGATCTGGAGCAGCCGGACCAGGTGCACGGCGGAGTACTGCTTGTAGCCGTTGGGTCGCCGTTCGGGGTCCTCGAGCAATCCCAGACGGTGGTAGTGCCGGATCGTGCTGGTGGTGGTCTGCGCGAGCCGTGCCAGCTCGCTCGTGCTCCATGCCATCGCGGCCTCCTCGCCTCTCATCCAAGCAGAAGGACCGGGACGAGATACCTCAGGCTGAACGCTTCGTACAGCGCTCCGATGATCAACAGGGCGAAGGCCGCCAGCGCCAGCAATCCGAGCGTCCTCAGACCTTCGAGATACCCGCGACGGTGGAGGTCCTCGCCGACGAAGGACGGGGTGACCCAGGCGCGGCCCAGCAGATACGCCCCGAGCGTCAGGAGGATGTACGCCTGGAACTCGATGACCACGGTGAGGGAGTGGGGGATCATCGCGATCCAGGTGGCCTCGGTGGTCGGTGCCAGGGTGATGCCGATGACCACGGCGCGGTAGCCGAAGATCGCGATCCCCGCGAAGGGGATCACGAGCGAGGGAAGGATGATCGCGAGCAGGCTCACGGTGATCACGTTGACGGCGAGGATCGTGACGGCGAAGAGCCACGGGTTCGAGAACACCGCCAGGACGAGATCGGCGGTGCCGTCCCCCTGGAGCGTCGTCGCTCGCGCCGCGGCCAGCTCGGGGAAAGCGAGACCCAGGCCGAAGCCAGCGAGGACGAGCCCGTAGATCACCAGGTTCGCGATGAGGTAGGCGCGACGATGGTCGCGGAGGATCTGCAACGGTGTGCGGACGAGGTTCACGGGATGCTCCTGGGCGACAGGGCATGAACTCTTCATGCCGATCGCCCCGATTCGAAACCGTGCTCCTACAGCAGGGTCAAGCACTCTCGGTGACGGGGTCGCGGCGGTCACTGGACGATCCGGTCTTTGCCGTCGGGACCGCTGCGCGATCAGGTGCTAGGGCGCTGTGACAGCTCCCCGTGTAGCAGTCCCTTCACCCAGTACCGCAGTCACCGACCCAGAGGGCGAACAGAGAAAGTGGAGCGTCGTGAAACCCCGCCGTCAGAGCCCGGGGACATACTTGGCAGACCTGCTCCCGAGCCTTGGAGGCCCGTCATGGCTGCACCGACGCACCACGCCATTGGCTACATCGAGTTCGGGGTCACCGACCTCGCGGCCGCCGAGGCCTTCTACGCGGCCGCCTTCGGGTGGGAGTTCAACGACTACGGCCCGGGGTATTCCGGCATCCGCGCCGCAGACGGGGACGGCGAGGTCGGTGGTCTGACCCCTGGCGCCGAGCCGAGCAGCGCCGGTCCGCTCGTGCTGCTGTTCTCCGACGACCTCGATGCGACCGTCGACGCCGTGAAGAGCGCGGGAGGCACAGTGGTCGCGGGGCCCTACGAGTTCCCGGGTGGTCGGCGCTTCGAGTTCACCGACCCCAGTGGCAACCGGCTCGGGGTCTTCGCCGACGCCTGAGTCAGACCGCCACCGGAGGCCTTGGTAAGACCTACGAGAGGCCGCTTCTCGCCCGAACTCGCTCGTCCCCGCTCCGGAACATGCCGACGGGGATGAGACTGCAGGTCAGGTAGCCCAGGCGGGGCTTGAACCCGCGACCGACGGATTATGAGTCCGATATCGCTGTCGTCGTGACCAGCGCCAACAGTTGCGGTGCAGGTCAGAGTCCGTTTGCAATGTTGGCTAGACTGTGGTAGCCGGGGGTGCTTTAGGAGCTACTGCGTACCCACTGCGTACCGCAATCGGCCCTCACCGGCACCCGTAGGACTCCATCGGCCCCGACCCCTGCACGGCACCCGCGCACCCCGGCATCCGCACCACCCCGCACGACCGGCACCTGTAGCTCAGATGCCCACCAGACTCCCCAGCGGCTGCGCACCGGCACCACGCCCAGCCCACGAAATGCCGCGCCTCGCCACACATGCACAGGCCAGGGCGAGGCACAGTCCAGCCATGCGCAGTACGGATCAGATCAGGCATGGGCACAGCATCACGTTCAGGGCTGACACTCTCTGACGATTCCTCCACACAGGCACTCACGAATGTCCCTACGACGGCGTACCTTCCTCGCAACCGGCGAGAGGAGGTGAGCATGGCTAGAGGACGTGGAGCAGGGCGCAGCGGTGGCAAGTACCGCAGCGCGATCACGGGCAAGTACGTGAGTGCCCGGTACGGGAAGACACACCCGAAGACGACCGTCCGAGAGTCCAAGTGACCCTCTGACAGTCAGTGCCGGGCGGGAGGTCGCAACTCCCGTCCGGCACGCCTGCTCTGCGACTAGAGGTCAGTCCTCGTCCTGCCCCTCGCCGGAATCATCATCGCCCCGGGCATGAGAAGCACGGATCGGCTTACGGCGCGACTCACGACGCGCCAGCAACACGTCCAGATCACCACCACCAGCAGCACGCACCGCATCCGCCAATGGGTCCGGCTCCGAGAACCGCTCCACAAGCCGCTGTAGCTTCCCCTGCTCCTCCAACACGACCAGCCGCGCATAGAGCGCCTCACGCCGCGCCGACAGGGACGACAGTGCCGTCGCCGGAGTGGACTGCGACCCCATCGCCGCGACCACCGCCCGATAGTTGCTGCGCGTCTCCTCCAACTCAGACGGCAATTCGAACACCTCAGACACCGGCACCTCCTCCATCGCGCCGCCATCCTCGCGTGCACCGTTCCTGCGCTCACGCCGATAGTCCCTCCACGCGACCCGGCACTGATCGCACAACGGATCGCCTGCCCGCTGATGACGCCGCACAGCCGCAATCGTCCCGTGCGGCTTCAACTCCTTCTTCCCCATGATTCCCTCCACTAATGACACCCGTTCTCAACAACCGTAAAACCCGCCCCCACCAGCACAATCCAGCCCCACACCCCGCCACAGCCTGGTGACCGTTCAAATGGCCTAGCCGGGTGCCGCAAGGGCGGCGGAGCGAAGACGTGCCTGGTGGGGAGGGGCCGGGGCCAGGGGTCTCGGCGGACTCTGGCCCCGGTCCGGTTGGTCAGATCAGCGTGACGAGCTGTTCACCGTCGCGGAGATCGACGCTGCTGGTCGGGTCGTCGTCCTCGGGGTCGACGGTGACGGAGCGAACGCCGAAGTTACCGCGGATGTGCTGAACTTCAAGAGGTCGCGGCTCGCGGTAAGGACGGTGCTCGTCGAGGTCGGCGGCTCGGAGGTCGACGTCGAGGGCGAGCAGCGCGCTCCACTTTCCGCAGCGTCCGTTGCTGTTCCACGCTTCCCAGACGCGGCGACGATGAGCGGACTTCGGGTCGGTGAGCAGTCCGATCAGTGCGGGGTCGCCGTTGGTGTTGGTTCCTGCGAGGAGTGCTGCGTCGGCGAGGACGGTCGCGAGGGTGTCCAGCTTCCCGGTGATCAGCTCGGCTTCGAGCCATGCGCGGCGGGTGTCCTCATCGGCGGACACGAGGTGCTTCGCGTCGGTTTCAGGGTCGATGATCTGTGCGAGGCGCGTGAACTCTGCGGCGGCGCTGTCGTACTGGGCGGCGATCTTGGCATAGTTCTTGACGGCCTGAGGGGCGTATGCGGCTCGGAGTGCGGCATGTGCGGCGGGGGCGACACTGTTGCGGACCGTGGCGAGCTGGACGGGGGTGGCAACCTCAGCGATCAGGGCTGCGGCCCGGAGGGTGGCGAGCGTGGTCTCGTCTGCCCCGTCGGCGTATGCGTCGGTGAGCTCGGTCAGTGGCTGGTCGTTGGTCGCCTCGATCCAGGCGTCCCACCGCTGCTCGGCCTTCCGGTATGCGGCGGGGACGGTGCCGTCGTGCTCAGCGATTAGGGCGACCCGCTCGCGGTGGGTGCCGATAGCGGTGATGATGTTGTCAGTGCTGAAGCTCATTCTTGATATCCTTTTCTTGTCTTAAGTATTCAGTTTCCGGCGTATTCGCCGAAGTAGAATGCGCGGCAGTTCTTTACTGCGATTGTTGCGCGTTCTACGGTGGGGAAAGTGCCCGCGTTAACGTGGCGTCCATTGATATATACGCGTGCCAGAAATCCGTTCCCGCTGCGAGTTACACCACGGGGAAGGTCATGCTTCCGGCCCTTGTCTGCGCCGGATCGGTTGCGATTATTCTGGGCGCGCGTAGCGAGGCGTAGGTGCTCAACGTTCACGCATGACCGTTCCCAACACGTGTGATCAATGAACATTCCGTCTGGGATGGGGCCATTCACGCGCTCCCAGGCGTGCCGGTGAGCCTTGGTCTGTCGCCCGTTGACGCGGAGACTTCCGTAGCCGCTACTGTCCGTGTGGCCGATCCACACGACGCACGAGGACCAGACGAGAGGTTCTGTTCGCGTCTCAAAGGCTTCATTGGGGGTGGCGTTTCGCCGTCGCGTGATGGTCACTTGAACGGCTTCCCTTCGAGTGTGTCCGCGCCGAAGATGGCTGCTAGCCGTCTATCCGCATTGAGCGCGGTGGGGCTGACGGTGGGCCTGTTTCCGATGGCTGCCGAGAGTGCTTCCTCGACGCGGACGCGGGGCACTGCTCCCTGCTGCGGCTGCTCGGGCGTGTCCTGCTGCTCGTCGTCGTCGGTCTTGACGCCCATGCGTTCAAGCTCGGCGCGGATCATGTTCTCGATACTGCTGTTCATGCGTTCTCCTGTTCTGCGGCCCGTTCAAGCCGTTCCATTTGGTCGATTGCGTAGTCGGTGAAGGGAACGATCTGGTGCTTGTGGAGCACGACTCGATGGTTCCCCTGACGCAGTTCCACGCCGGTTGCTGTGGCGCGGATGCTTGCCGTTCCGGTCATTGGTCCTCCTCGTGCCGGTCGGCGTAGTCGTGGAGCTGGTCGGCGAGCTTCCGAATGTTGTGCGGTTCGATGTAGACGTGCCGGATGCCGCATTGGATGCGGATGCCGTGCTCCTTGGTGCCGTCCTCGTGTCGCCAATATCCGGTGCGGACGACGGGCGGGGTGGGTCTCTGCGTCACTCGCGTTCGGTCTTTCTGTCGCCCGTGGTGGTGGTCCAGACGCGGCCTAGTCGTCGTGGTCGGCGGCGTCCGTACAGCCATTGGTTGAAGGGGCGCTCGTCGGGCTGATCGTGGTGTTCGTTCACTGCTGCTCCTCGTGCTGCTGCGTGCCCTGGAGGGCTTTCAAGGCGGTGTTCTCGCCCCGGAGTGCCCGCACTTCGGCCTCGGCGCGGTGGGCGCGTGCGAGGACCCGCCTGTACGCGGTCACGGGGTCGCCTACGGGGTGAGGGTCGGTCATCGGTGGGACCTCCCGTGCTCGCGGCTGTCGAGGCGCTCCTCTATCTCGGTGAGCGTGTGTGCGAGGTTGTCGATAGTTTCGAGTGCGGCGTCTAGGCGTGCGCGGATCGCCGCGATGCTCTGGTCGGTCGTCACTTGTCCTCCCATGCGTCTCGCATGCGCTCTAGGGCGTCGATGAGGTTGTCTGCGTCGTCGGGGCCGATGGTGAGGTGTGCGCGGCCCTTGGAGAGGCGTAGGACGGGCTTGTGCGTCTCGGGGTTGTCGGGGTTGCGCCAGCGTCCCCATGCGACGTTTACGGGGCCTGGGGTGGGTGCGAGAGTCACGGCGTGTTCTCCTTCTCGTGGTGTGCGGCTCGGCGTAGCGCGAGGGCGTGCAGCTCCTCGCAGACGGCTCGGGCTGCGTCTCGGTTCGGCGTGTCGCGCATTCGGTCGATGTGCGTTGTTGCCATCGGCTCATCTCCTCTCGTCATTCGCAGAATGCGAGTAGCGTGGATAGTTCGCGAGCTAGATCACGGTCAATATGTGACGCTCGTTTCATCTGCATTACTTCTTTCCGTGTGAACCATTGCGCGTCGGCGACGTCTAGGGCGTTACCGGGGCCGGTGTGGCGGGGCGAGGATCGTGGAATGCTGAGAACGTAGGTTTTGTGTGTCCAGTCGCCGTCTTCTGTTTCTATGCATCCCCGAATGTCATAGTTCCGCACTGTGAGACCGGATTCTTCCTTGGTCTCTCGTAGCGCGGCGCTAAGGTATTTCTCGGTCGGGGTTTTTCGCGCGCCACCGGGGAGCTGCCAGATGCCGCTTCCTGTGCGGTCCACCTGGCCGCGGCCTCGGCGGTATGACACGTCGACTGTGGGGTTCACGAGCAGGTAGCGGTCTCCGTGCTGGATGAGTGCATGTGCGGCCCCGTAGCGTCCCCAGCGCCCCGTGGCATGCCTGACGTCTCCCGAAAGTGTTGGCGGGCGTCGGGGGCGTGCTCCTGGGGGCGTGTGCGGGTGGTCGATCCGGCGAACATCGAGTGTGGGGTATCGGGAAGAAAGCAAATCTGCCAGATCGTTCGGAATCTGCTTCCCGGCCCACTCGCGCGGAACGTAGACAGTGCCGGTGAGCCTGTAGTTTGTGACTCTTAGTGTGCCGCGCGGTTCGGGGTCGGATAGGTCGCGGTATGCGCCAGTGCCGTATCCTTCAATATTGCAGATGGCAACGCCTTGTATGCCTTCCTCCTGCTTCGTAATGGTGTCAGAGAATGACGTGTTCTCGGTGAGCCAGTGCACGTACTTCGCGAGCGTTTCCGTTGTGTCGCATATTCGGTAGCCGCATGTGCAGTCGTATGCGTGATTAATCGCGGGCACAGGTTTCCAGCCGTTGAGCATTCGAGCTGCGAGTGAGCGGGGGCGGGTGAGCACTTCGTGATACCCGCAGATCGCGGTCTCGGCTTCGAGTGTGTCGGGATCGACCTCGCCATCCTTGCCTAGTAGGCCGTCCTCGGTGATGTAGCAGAACCGCCATCCGGTGATCGGCTTAGTGAATTCGGCGATTTGGTTTGGTTTGAGTGAGTAGTAGATTTCGTGTGGCATGCAGTTATGCTCTCTGTCGTATCGAGATGTAGTTGCCCTGCGCTGCTGAGGATGTACGTGTTGCCGCGCCAGTTGGTGCGCCAGGTTCCTGTGATGGTGTGCCCCTTCGTTTTTGGGCAGCAAAAAAGCCCCGACCCTGGGATGGGTCGAGGCTTCGCGGTTGTGAAGTGCTGTTCGCCTTCACTGTCTATATCGCACAGTCGGGGATGGTTTATGCGGCGAGTCTGATCATGTTCACGCATTCTCCACATTTGCAGTGGTTGCCGGGGTGGAATAGTTGAGTGTCAAGGATTTTTTGGAGGTGTTCGAGGTAGACGTGCTCGGTAGCTTTCTCTCCGGTGGGATCGAGATAGTTGGTCGTCTTGGTTTCGCCAGGGTTCATCAGCTCCCACAGCCTCCGGCGTCGTGCAGGCGTCAGGAGGCGCTTGTACGGCTCTAGAGCGTCCGCGTAAGGATCGCGCTCTGCGGGGGCGATAACGGGGCTTCCTGGGCCTCCCAGGGCGTCCAGGACGTTCCTGTCGAAGGTCGACCCGATGCCGAACGGGACTTCTGGGCGCTTCTCCGTGTGGCGGTTGAGGTATTGCTGTAGTCGCTTACTGAGTAGTCGGGTGATGAACGGGGGGGTGTGTGCGCGCTCGTGTATCTCCTGGGCGTGTGTGGCAGCGTATTCGTAGGTCCAGGATCGGAGTTCCCCTGCTGGATCGCTGGGGGTGCCTTGCCAGTGGGCGGGGAGTCTGCTGATGTTGTTGAAGTAGACGTTGCGGACCGCTTTGTCGATCGCGGCCCATTCGTCCTCGGTGAAGTCCCAGACGCCGTGCTTGGTTGCTTTCATGGGGCGTGCTTTCTGAGATGGTGAGACAGTGGCGGCTCTGAGGGCCGTTAGAGGTGTCCGTGAATGCGTAGGCGCTCACGGGCTGTTCGTCGCTTCTAGGGGGCAAAGAATGCCGTACAGGACTATGTGAGGCGGTCCGGTGTCCTCGTAGCGATGGGGGGCTTGCTAGTAGTGGCCCTGGGAGGCCGTAGGGGCCGTTCTGCGGGGTTTCTACGGCCCTGGGGCGATAGTCCCGTGAGTCCTGGTCTGACTGCGGCTCACGGGACGTGGGGGAGGTGTCAGGAGTTGAGCAGGTAGGGGTTCATCCGCAGGAAGTCGGCACGAGCCTTCTTCTGCTCGGGCGTCAGCTCGGGCTTCCTCAGGATCCCGTCGACATCGCGGATGTATCCCTGGCGGTCGATGAGGTTCTGCTCCGCCTCTTCGATCTGCTGGTTGTACTCGTGCCATTCGTCCGACCCGGGCTTGTGCAGACGATCCCGGTTCAACCGGAGCCCTGTGATCTGCTGGAGGTTCGGGTCGGGCTTCGGCTTGTGCTTCTCCCAGCGTCGATCTTCGAGAACGGCGAGTGCTTGCCCGATGTACTTGCCGCCTTCGTTCTGCTGCTCGTGATCGAGGTAGGCGCGAGTCGAGTCCACGAGGATGCTGTGATCGACGCTCTCGATCGTCTCCGCGTACTTCGCACGGGCGTCGTCAACTTTCCGCCGCTTCGTGCTCGGAAACAGATTGATCCACTCCTTGAATCCCTCCCCTGACGAACTCTCGGACCGGGGAGGGCGAGGCGCAGGCGAGTCCCGACGCGGGTGGATCTGATCGTTGATCTGATCAGGATCTGATGGGGTGATCTGTGGTTCACCCATTTCGGATCTGTGGATCACCCTTGAAGGGATCTGTGGATCACCCATCTCCACCGAAGGGGTGATCTGTGGTTCACCCATCTGGGGCGGATTCTGAGAAGGCAAGGCGAGGCGGTACTCGGACGCCTCGGGCTTCCCCTGCCTCCTCCCGCCGCGTGACTTGAGGATGAGGAAGCCGCGCTCCTCAAGCTTCTTCCGCACCGTCTTGACGTACCGGGGCGAGAGTCCGGTGTCCTCGGCGAGCTGGTTCACGGACGGGAAGGCGGACGCCATCTTCTCGTCGCTGTAGGTCCAGATCGTCATCAGCAACAGGTACTCGGCGGGTGCGAGGCCGCTGCGTCGGAGCAGGGTCACGTAGCGCATCTTGGACGGAGAGGACTCGGTGGCCATCTACTCGTCTCCTCTCAGGAATCGAGGCCGTCGATGCGGCCCCGCTCGATGATGTATTCGTTGGACAGGCGTCCGCCGTAGGGGTCGAGCCGCTGCACGGGGTAGAGGATTCGTCGGCGCTGGAGGTCGGCGAGTGAGCGGCGCACGGTCCTCGGGTCCATGCCGGTGCTCTTCGCAACCTCTCTGTACCCGGCGATTGCCGAGCTGCCGTTGAACGCCAGCGATGCGAGGTGCAGCAGGACGGCGCGGTCCCGTCGCGACAGGGCGGGCTGGTGCTCGATGCTGTGCATCAGGTCGGCCTGCCGTTCGGGGGCGGGCAGGGTGTCGGTGTGCATGACGCTCCTGTTCTTCAGCGGGCGCGCAGGGCGTCCATGAGGGCCTTGTAGGGGTGGATGCCGTCGCGGTGGGCGTCGGCGAGGAGAGCGCGCACGGAGCCGTCCAGGACTTCCTGGGCGGTCCTGCGGCGAGGCGGGGCGGTGATCACTTCCCCTCCCAGGTGCGCATGAGGTCGGCGGCGGAGATGCCGAGCGTGTCGGATAGACGCCAAAGGTCGTCCACAGTCGCGTCGGGGTTCGAACGGAAGTCGGCGAGGGCCTTGGCATGGGCGGCGTACTTCGCGGGGGTGAGGCTGAGGTGAGTCATGGCGTGCTCCTTCTGAGCGTGTTTTGGGTGGGCGGTGAGGGGACCGCCGTCTGGTGACGGTCCCCGGGTGGTGCGGGTGGTCAGATTCCGCCGCGTGAAGTAGCGGCCTTCTGCTGCTGAATCCAGGCGAGGACGTCGGACTCGTCGTAGCGGACGCGGCGTCCGAGCTTGTAGGACCGGGGTCCCTGCCCTGCGTGTCGCCAGTAGGCGAGCGTTCCTCGCGCGAGGCCGGTCATGTTCACGACGTCCTGCTCGGTGAGCATCGCCGGGGCGGTGGTGTGGGTCATGGGGTGCTCCTAGTGGGGTGTGCTGCTGCGGTTGTGGGGCGTTTGGTGACCGGTGCTTGCCGGTGCGCGCCATGAGTTCGGGCGTGCTCTCTCAGCGACTTCACGCCGTCGCTGTGGCGGGCCTGTATATCCCCCTCGGGCCGGGGTCCTCTCGCAATCGCGGGAGAGTCGTCAGCGGGCTTGCACTCGTCGGTGCCGCTGCGGTCTTCGCTGTTCAGTTGTCAACTCGCCGCCCCGCTCCTTGGGTGGCGATGACAAAGATACCCAACATTGAGGGGCTGTGACAACAGCACCTAGGTCACGAAACGGTAACTGCCTGGGCGGCTGTGGCACGATGGGTTGCATGTACTTCGCTTCGCCGCTGACACCGCCCTATCCGCCGTATCCGATGCCATGGTTCGCGGATCGCGAGTCGGTGGAGCTGGCACCGAACCTGTATGCGGCGCAGACGTCCAGCGGTAGCGCGGAGACGGAGCAGCGCAGACCTGACGGGACTGTTGCGTTCACCGTGAAGACGGAGGTCGAGCTCGTGCACTTCCGCTACGAGGTGCGGTCGCTCGCTATTGAGACGGAGCATCCAGGCGGCATAAGCGCAACATTCATCCGCAACTATCTCGTGGGAGATTTTGCCTCTCTCGGTGGACGTCGAAGCCTAGCGCAGCTTAACGAAGCCGGAGAGTGGTTTTCCTATCGACCATTCTTCCGCTATGAAGGCCCGCCGCTTTCGCCCACGGACGATGTTCTCAAAGAGGTTGCGAGAATTTACGCTTGTAGCTATGCGCTCAGCGAGAAGCCGACGCATCGCGTTGAGAAGGGACTGAACCTAAAGCGGTCTACGGCGGAGAATTGGGTCCGGCGCGCAAAGGATAAGGGCTACATTTATGCAGAGGCGTAACCGTAGAGCCGGCGTTGAAGACCTGTGGCACAACAAGGGGACCGGGGAGCCGACGGCCCGGCATCCCGCGACAGATAAGCCATGCCCCGGTGGAGGCAAGTGCAAGCTAGTCAAGCCGGGGCGGCGCTGGCGTGCCCGCTGGGTGGACGATCAGGGCAGGGAGCGCACAGAATCCTTCACGCGCAAGATCGACGCTCAGAAGCACGTAGAAGCGATTAGCGCAAACCTGCACCGTGGCGAGTATGTCGATCCGCGCTCCGGTGCGCAGACATTCGGTGCGCTCGCGGAGCGATTCACTGCTGGCCGAACGGTGAAGCAAAAGACAGCGTCCGGGGAACGATCACTGCTTGATTCCCGCATTCTCCCGCGATGGGAGAACGTGCAGCTGGCGCATATAGTCGAATCCGAGATTCGCGCATGGCTCGCCGACATGCAAAAAGAAGTGTCCTCCTCCCGTGCACGGCAGGCGTTCATCCTATATCGGCAGATTCTTGATCTTGCGGTTGCTGATAGGGCGCTCGCAAAGAATCCCGCTAAAGGCATGAAAGCGCCACGCGCTAAAACGTCACGCGATGCCGTATTCCTGACCGTCGATCAGGTGCACGAGATAGCCGACGCGATGCCACGCGCTGCGGACGCGGCCCTGATGCGCTTCCTCGCGTTCACGGGCCTGAGGTGGGGCGAGGCGGTGGCGATCACTGGTGACGCACTGGACTTCGACCGGCATATCGTCCACGTGCGCCGCACCTACTCCGAGGATGCAGGGAAGATCATCACGGGCACCCCGAAGGACCACGCGTCCCGCTGGGTGCCGTTCCCTGCCGGTCTGGACTCCGAGCTGCGAGCACTCGTGAAGGGCCGTCCTGGGGCTGCTGACGTGTTCCAGACGCCTGCCGGGGGAGTGTTGCGCTCCGGCAACTGGACTAGCCGTGTTCTGCGCCCCGCCGTGGTATCGGTGAACACTCCCGCCGAGGGCGAGGACGAGCGGCCCGACCCGATCCCCACCGCGCTACGTATCCACGATCTACGGCACACAGCGGCATCGGTGGCGATCCGGGCCGGGGCGAACGTGAAGGCGCTACAGCGGATGCTCGGGCACGAGTCGGCGACGATGACGCTGGACGTGTACGCGGGGCTGTGGGACGACGACCTGCTGGACCTTGGTGCGTCCGTAAATGCTGCTGCGTACCCACTGCGTACCGACGATGCTGCGTGATGGTCAGATATCGCTCTGACCTGGTAGCCCAGGCGGGGCTTGAACCCGCGACCGACGGATTATGAGTCCGCTGCTCTGACCGGCTGAGCTACTGGGCCGTGGCCCGTCAAGGGCCGGTCAGAATCTACCACCCCTGGTCCATGTGACCTGCCGTGATGCGCGGCCGTCGCGAGGTGCACCACGCCCCGGGATCGCCAGCGGGGGAGGAGGGGATCAGTCCACGCGCCGCGTCGCGGCGGCACCGCCGGTGCGGGTATCGCCGCCGGCGAGCTCGACCTCCTCGCGCACCACGCGGATCGTCGGCCGCTCCTCGGCCCGGGACGCCTCCATCCACGCCTCGAACACGGCGCCGCCCGGCGCGGCGGCGCCGCGACGGAGCAGCGGCTCGGGGCCGACGGGCCAGTCGATCGCCCGTCCGCGCGGAGCCGGCGCTGCCGTCTCGTGTCCGTGGGCGACGACATCCCGGAAGGCCTCACCGGCAGGCTTGAGGCGGCCCTGGGCGTCGAACAGTCCCAGGGTGTGCTCGAGCGGCGGGAAGTCCGCGAGGTCTGCGGACACGTCGTGCGAGCACCACCAGGTCACGCCCCACAGCTGGGGGACGTCGAGGGCGTGGACGATGGTCTCGGTGACGAACCACGGGACGTCCGCCTCCTCGAGCACGTTCCGCGGAGCGCCCACCTCCTGCAGCCACAGCGGACGCTCCGGCACAGGGGAGAAGCCGCGGGCGAGCTCGAGGTAGTACTCCCCGCGATGCGCTGTCTCGTACGAGCGGCCGCCGTAGCGCTGGCCGGTCCCGTCGAAGATCCACGAGTGCACCACGGTCGCGTCGCCGAGCGTCCCCGACTGGTCGGGCGTGAAGGAGTGGTCGTCGAGGAACCAGGCGGCGTCGTAGTTCGCGACGGAGTGCAGCCCCTCCGGCAACGACTCCCGGGCGGCGCCGAGCATCGTGGCGGTCCACTGCGCGGCCTGCTCGACGCTCAGCGGATCAGGGTCAGGGTGGTTGGAGGCGGAGAACTGGTTCACCTCGTTGCCGACGCTCAGTCCGATCAGATTCGGCGCCCCGGCGAGCTCCGCGCCAAGCGCCCGTACGAGATCCGCGGTGGAGGAGACCACCTCTGAATCGGTGAACATGTTGCGGCGATGCCAGGAGGTGAGCCAGCTGGGCACGAAGTCGAAGCTCGAGAGGTGCCCCTGCAACGCATCGACCACGACGTCCAGCCCGACCTGCGCCGCGAGGTCGACGACGGTGCGCACGTCCTCGAGGGCGCGGCGCCGGATCAGGGTCCGGTTGGGCTGCAGCAGCGGCCACAGCGGGAAGATCCGCACGTGATCCGCGCCGAGGGAGGCGATCGCGGCGAGATCCTCGACGATCTCCTGGGGCTCCAGATCGAGCCAGGCGTGGAACCAGCCGCGGCGAGGTGTGTAGTTGACGCCGAAGCGCGGCGGGACGGCGGGGGAGGGGGAAGACATCGTCGTCCTTCCGGCTGATCGGGTGGAGGGCGCTCCGAGACGGGCGTGCCGATCCCGCAGGTGAGGCGTGACCGGTCCGGTGGGTCATTCCACGGGTCGGACAGCTGCACGGGAGGCATCCTGGCGACTACTATAGCGCTCAAGTAGAAGACTGGGCGAGCGCTCTCCTCCTGTCTCCACGACCTCGGGAGGAATGTCATGAGCACCCCCAGCACCTCCAGCAGTCCCGCCCGGCGAGGCAGCGGCCGCGGCCAGCGCGTCACCATCGCGGACATCGCCGCCCGCGCCGGCGTGACCTCCGCAGCGGTCTCCCTCGCGGTGAACGGCCGCCCCGGCGTCTCCGACGCGACCCGCGCCCGCATCCTGGAGATCGCCCGCGAGCTGCACTGGGAGCCGTCCCCGTCGGCCCGCGCGCTGGCCGGCGCACCGGTGCTCTCGGTCGGGATGGTGCTCGCACGCCCGGCCGAGGTGCTCGGCAACGAGGCCTTCTTCGGGGCCTTCTCCGCAGGGCTCCAGGAGGTGCTGAGCTCCCGCGACTACTCCCTGCAGATGAAGATCGTCGAGTCCGCCGAGGCCGAGATCGACACCTATCGTCGCTGGTTTGCCCAGCGTCGCGTCGACGGGATCGTCATGGTCGACCTGCAGCTCGAGGACCCGCGCATCCCCGCCCTCGAGGAGCTGGGGCGTCCGGCCCTTGTGATCGGCGGACCCGGCCATCACGGCACCCTCCCGTCGGTGTACGTCGACGACGCCCTCGCGACCCGCCTCCTCGTCGAGCACCTCGCCGATCTCGGCCACACCCGCATCGCCCGCGTCGCCGGCACCCGGGGCTACCACCACACCGCCCAGCGCGACGAGTCCTTCCTCGCCGTCTGTGCCGAGCGGGGCGCGACGGGGACCCTCCACGAGGCGGGCTTCGGGGCGCTCGGCGCCGCGCGCTGCGTCGCGGAGCTGGTCGCCGGCGAACAGCCGCCGACGGCGATCATCCTCGACAGCGACGAGATGGCCCTCGCCGGCGCGCACGTCCTCCAGGAGAGCGGTGTCGACATCCCCGGCCAGGTCGCGATCGCCAGCTACGAGGACTCGCCGCTCGCGCGGATGCATCGGCCGCCGCTGACCGCGATCGGTCGCTCGGCCGTCGAGTACGGCCGACGTGCCGCCCATCGCATCCTCGAGCTCATCGAGGAGGACCGCGGGGCACATCGCGGCGGGGGAGCGGCCGACGGGCGGGACGCCGCCGAGGACGCGCGCCCCGAGCTCCGGGCGATCGAGCCCGAGCTGATCATCCGCGCCTCGAGTGACCCCCGGGCCGCGACCGATCCGCTGCTGCTCGCCGTCGACGGGGACCCCGACCGGACCGTCGGCGGATCGTCCGCCACCCAGGGTTAGATGCGTCATAGTGCCCGGTGGGCGCGGGGAACCGGCGTGCGCGCACCCCGGGGATCCTGCTAAAGTCTCTCAGGTCGATCCCGCATAGCTCAACGGCAGAGCACTCGACTGTTAATCGAACGGTTGTTGGTTCGAATCCAACTGCGGGAGCCCACGCAGGAAGAGCCCCGGAGAGATCCGGGGCTCTTCCCATGTCAGCACCTGCCGCACCCGGCGGCGACCGCCGCACGTCGGCGGCCGCGCCCGACCCTGGAGGACCGCCATGCCCACCGTCCCCGTTGACACCTTCGACCTGCCCGAGGACTTCGGCCCCGGCAGCGTCTGGGCGGACCGCACCGGTGCGCGCACCCTCGTGGGCCGCAACCAGCGCGGCGTCGAGATCCGCATCGGCCACGGCGAGGGCGAGATCAACCCCGGCGAGCTGCTCAAGCTGGCCCTGATCGGCTGCGCCGGGATGTCCAGCGACGTGAACCTCGCCCGCCGCCTCGGGGAGGACTTCCCGATGCGCCTGTGGGCCCACGGCACCTCCGATCCTGCCGACAACCGGTACCACCGCGTCGAGGAGCAGGTGCAGCTCCCGCTCGAGGGCCTCTCGCCCGAGCAGATCGCGACCGTGGTGAAGGTGTTCTCGCGGGCCGTGGCCGCCGGCTGCACGGTCGAGCGGAGCGTCGTCCCCGGCCTCGAGGTCGCCCACCGAGTGTTGGGCGCCGAGACCGACCAGGTCGACGCCGAGGCCGGCCCCGCCGACGCCGAGACCGGCTCCGAGGTCGGTCCGACCGGCGCCGACGCGCGCGCCGAGGGCGAGGGGGGCCAGGGATGAGCGTCCGTCCCATCCGCCTCGTCGGCGATCCCGTGCTGCGCACCCCCTGCGACCCGATCCGCTCGGTCACCGATGCCACCCGCCGTCTGGTCCGGGACCTCGAGGACACCGTGGACGACGAGGCGCGCGCGGGCGTCGCCGCGAACCAGATCGGCGTCAGCCTGCGCGCCTTCTCCTGGCACCTGCCCACCCACACCCAGCGGGTCGGCCACATCCTCAACCCCGTCATCGTCGAGCTCTCCGACGAGCTGCAGCACGACGACGAGGGCTGCCTCTCCGTGCCGGGGCTGTTCTTCCCCCGCACCCGCTCCGCTTTCGCGCGCTGCGTCGGCACCGACGTCGACGGCGCCGAGATCGAGCTGGCCGGTGAGGGCATCATCGCCCGCCTGATCCAGCACGAGGTCGCGCATCTCGACGGGGAGCTCTACATCGACGGCCTCGAGCGCTCCGTGAAGAAGAAGGCGTTGCGCCAGATCAGGGAGACCCTCTAAGCTCGGACCCGTTCGACCTGGAGCCTCGTTCTCCTGCCGCACCCTCGGGCGCGGCGAACCCCGGCAGTTCCGATACGTGGGGAAGACGCATCGGAGACCGGAAGGAACGAGATGACTCAGGGCGTTCTGTATGTGCACTCCGCGCCGCGAGCCCTCGCACCGCATATTGACTGGGCAGCGAGCGGAGTCCTCGGCGTGCCCTCCCGCTTCCGTTGGGAGGAGCAGCCCGTCGGCCGCGGCCTGCTGCGCGCCGAGATGACCTGGCGCGGCCGCGAGACGACCGGCGCCCAGCTCGTCAGCGCCCTACGCGGAATGCACGAGGTGCGCTTCGAGGTCACCCAGGAGGCCACCGCCACGAGCGACGGCGCCCGCTGGTCCTGCACCCCGGAGCTCGGCATCCACCACGCCGCGACCGACCGCGCCGGCAACATCGTCCTCACCGAGGACCACGTGCGCGGCTGCCTCGAGCGGGCGGGCGATGACCCGCTGGCCCTCAAGCGCGAGCTGGGCGTCGCCCTCGGCGAGCCCTGGGACGAGGACCTCGAGATCTACCGCCATGCTGGCGAGGGCGTGCCCATGCGCTGGCTGCACCGCGTCAGCTGAGCCGACGCCGGCGCACGTCGGCTTTCTTCTAGACGACCCCTGGCTCCCCGCCGTGCGCGTCGTTCCCCGCAGTGCGCGTCGTCGGGTGCTGCGTTTGGACCGCCTAGAGCCCCTGGTGACGGTCCAGATGCAACACTCGGGCGCGGCGCGGCGCGGCGCGGCGGGAGCGGGGATCGGGGTACGGCGGACTTGGCGAGGCCATAGCTCGAGGTGTGGCGAGTGCGGAGAAGATTGGCGTTCGCCCCACCCCACAACGCAGAGCGCCCGCCCCCGTCGAGGGGAGCGGGCGCTCTGCGGCTGTCGGGCTCAGGCGCTCGTGACCACCACAGCCAAGTCGTGGACGTCGAAGCCGAAGGTGGTGTTTAGCACGGCGACGTCGCCCTGGGACAGCTCGACCGGCGTGTTCTGCGCGATCGCCATCGGCGTCTCGGGATCGAGGTTCTCGATGTTGATCGTCGGCGGGGCGATGCGGTGGTGCGCCGCGAGGGTCGCGAAGAGCGTCTCGAGGGCCCCGGCGCCGCCCAGCAGGTGACCGGTCATCGACTTGGTCGAGGAGACCACGATCTGGTCGGTGACCCCGTCGAGCGCGGCGGAGACCGCGTTCAGCTCCGCGATGTCGCCGAGCGGGGTGGAGGTGCCGTGGGCGTTGACGTGCACGATGTCCGCGGCGGTGAGGCCCGCGTCGGCGACCGCCTCGCGCATGGCACGGGCCTGGCCCTCGAGCGACGGGGCGGAGATGTGGTACGCGTCGGAAGCCATCCCGCGACCCGCGACGTAGCCGTAGATCCGGGCGCCGCGCGCCGCGGCGTGCTCCTCGCTCTCGAGCACGAGCATCGCCGCGCCCTCGCCGAGCACGAAGCCGTCGCGGTCCACGTCGTAGGGACGGGACGCGGTCGCGGGGTCGTCCGTGCGCGTGGACAGCGCGCGGATGTTCGCGAAGCCGGCGAGCGGCAGCGGATGCACGCACGCCTCGGTGCCGCCGACGACGACCACGTCCGCACGGCCGGCGCGGATCATGTCGAAGCCGAGGGCGACGGCCTCCGCGCCGGAGGCGCAGGCGGAGACGGGGGTGTGCGCCCCGGCCTTCGCGCCGAGGTCCATCTCGATGTGCGCGGCCGAGGAGTTGGCCATGAGCATCGGCACGGTGAAGGGATTGACCCGTCGGGCGCCCTTCTCCCGCACCACGTCCCACTGGTCCAGGATCGTCCATACGCCGCCGATGCCGGTGCCGACCACCACGCCGAGGCGCTCACCGGGCACCTCGGGGGTGCCCGCGTCGGCCCAGGCCTCGCGGGCGGCGATCATCGCGTACTGGCCCGAGGGGTCGAGCTTCTTCGCCTCGGGGCGGGCCAGGTGGTCGAACGGGTCGATCCGCACCTCGCAGGCGAAGTTCACGGCGAGGCCGTACTTCTCCTGCCAGTCGTTGTCCAGGGTGCGGGCGGTGGAGGTCCCGGCGAGGGCCGCCTCCCAGGTCGAGGCCACGTCCCCGCCGAGCGGGTTGACGGTGCCGAGGCCGGTGATGGCGACACGGGTGCTTGCTGCGGACATTCAGACCTCCGGTGCGAAGTGCGGGAACGACGACGCCCGGGACGGAACCCGTCCCGGGCGTCGGGCGGGAGTCAGGACTGGGCGCCCGCGATGTACTTGACGGCGTCGCCGACGGTGGCGAGGTTCTTGACCTCTTCGTCGGGGATGCGCACGTCGAACTTCTCCTCGGCGTTGACCACGATGGTCATCATCGAGATCGAGTCGATGTCGAGGTCGTCGGTGAAGGACTTCTCGAGCTTGACGTCCTCCGTGGCGACACCCGTCTCCTCGTTGACGATCTCGGCGAGGCCCTCGAGGATCTCGTTCTCGGTGTGTGCCATGGGTTCTCCTTAGGTTTCCGGATGGTGTGGCGGGGACAGACTACCCGCGCGGGAGGCGGTCGCCCGGCAGGGGCCGCTAAGTGACCGGCGGGTCGTGATCGGGGCGACAGCGGCTGTCGCCCCGGGACCGCCGGTGCGGTGTCAGGGGAGGATCAGCACCTGTCCGGCGTAGGCGAGGCCCGCGCCGAAGCCGAACTGCACGAGCACGTCGCCGCTCTTCGCGGCGCCCTCCTCGAGCAGGCGATGGGTCGCCAGCGGGATCGAGGCGGCTGAGGTGTTGCCGGTCTCGGCGATGTCGCGGCCGATCACGACCGACTCGGGCAGCTTCAGCTGCTTGGCGAGCTCGTCGATGATGCGCATGTTCGCCTGGTGCGGCACGAACACGTCGATGTCGTCGACGGTCAGGCCGGACAGTTCGAGCATCTCGCGGATCTTCTCCGCGGTGTGCCACACGGCCCAGCGGAACACGGTGCGGCCGTCCTGCTCGAGGGTGGGCCACTCGGCGGTGCCGTCGCGGTAGTCGATCATCGACCCGGTCATCCGGATCGTGTTCCAGTTGTCGCCGTCGGATCCCCACACGGTCGGGCCGATCAGCGGCTCCTCGCTCGCCCCGACCACGGCCGCTCCCGCACCGTCGCCGAGCAGGAAGGAGATCGAACGGTCGGTGGGGGAGACGAAGTCGGAGAGCTTCTCCGCCCCGATGACCAGCACGTTCCGGGCGCTGCCTGAGCGGATCAGGGCGTCGGCCTGGCCGATGCCGTAGGCGAAACCGGCGCAGGCGGCGGAGATGTCGTAGGCGATCACGTCGGGGCGCCCCAGCTCGCCGGCCAGCAGCGTCGCGAGCGACGGCGTGGGATAGGGGAAGGAGATCGTCGAGACGATGATCGCGTCGAGGGTGTCGAGGGCGATGCCGGAGCGCTCGATCGCCTCGCGGGCCGCCGTGAGGGAGAGGTCCTTGACGCCCACCTCGCGGGAGGCGCGGGTGCGGGTGACGATGCCTGTGCGCTGGCGAATCCACTCGTCGGAGGAGTCGATCGGGCCGACCAGGTCGTCGTTGGGGACGACCAGGTCGCCGCGGGCGGCGCCGTAGGCGAGCACCCGGGAGCCGGCGACGACGGGATGGGTCTTCAGTGTCGGGGCCATGCTCAGTCCTCCTGTGCGGCGGCGGTGCCGGCGTGCTCGCGCACCAGGGCGCGGGCGGTCTCGAGATCATCGGGCGTGTTGAGGGTCGCGAGAGCCATGCCCTTGAGGTCGCGCTTCGCGAGGCCGACGAGGGTGCCGGCCGGAGCGACCTCGAGCATCGCGGTGACCCCGCTATCCCGCAGCGCCCCCATGCAGGCCTCCCAGTCGACGGGGGAGGCGACCTGGGTGACGATCAGGTCGAGATAGCGGGAGCCGTCGGTGACCACCTCGCCGCCGGCGTTGGAGATCAGCGGCGCGCTCGGGTCGGAAGGGGAGAGGGTCGGGGCGAAGGCCGCGAGCTCCTCGCGGGCACCGGCCATGTACGGGGTGTGGAAGGCCCCGGCGACCTGCAGCGGGATCACCCGGGCGCGGGCCGGGGCGTCCTCGCCGAGGGCGGCGATCGCGTCCACGGCGCCGGCGGCGACGACCTGCCCGGCGGAGTTGATGTTGGCGGGGTGCAGGCCGTGGCGGGAGATCGCCTCGAGCACCTCCTCGCGCACGCCGCCGACGACGGCGGCCATGCCCGTCGGCTCGGCGGCCGCCGCGCCGGCCATGGCCCGGGAGCGGACGGCGACCAGGCGCATCGCGTCGGCGTCGGAGAGCACCCCGGCGAGGGCCGCGGCGGTCACCTCGCCGACGCTATGCCCGGCGATCAGATCGGCGGCCGGCAGGGCACCCGCGTCGTCCGCCGCCTCGCGCAGCCGGGCCGCGGTGAGGATGCCCGCGGCGACCAGCAGCGGCTGCGCCACCGCGGTGTCGCGGATCGTGTCCGCATCGGAGACGGTGCCGTGCTGGGCCAGGTCGAGCCCGGCGGGCTCGGACAGGGCCGCGAGCTCGGCGTCGACGCCGGGCAGCTCGAGCCAGGGGGACAGGAAGCCGGGCTTCTGCGCTCCTTGGCCGGGGCAGACGATCGCGAGCACGGGAACCTCCAGGGGAGAGATCGAGGGCGGTCCGGTCGGTGCCGAGCGGATCCGCTCAGGGGATGGAAGACGGCACCGGGCCGCCCGTCCCGGAGGACGGACGGCCCGGTGCGTGGATCAGGACTCGCCGCCGAACGACCCGGACTGGCCGGCGTTCACGTTCGTCAGGTCGTACTTGTCGATCGCCTGGCGGACCACCGACGGGTCGACCTTGCCCTCGCGGGCGAGCAGCTGCAGAGCCTTGACGACCATGGAGTGCGCGTCGATCTTCAGGTGGCGTCGGGCGGCCGGACGGGTGTCGGAGAAGCCCCAGCCGTCGGCGCCGAGGACGCCGTAGGCGCCGGGGATCCACTCGCGGATCAGGTCCGGCACCAGGAAGTCGTAGTCCGAGGTGGCCACGAACGGGCCGTTCACGCCCTGCAGACGCTGGCTGATCCACGGGGTGCGCGGATCCTCCGGGTTCAGCAGGTTGTGCTTCTCGGCCTCGAGGGCCTCCTTGCGCATCTCGGTCCACGAGGTGACCGACCAGACGGTCGCGCGGACGCCCCAGTCCTCAAGCAGCAGCTCGCGGGCGTGCTTCGCCCACGGGACGCCGACGCCGGACGCCAGCAGCTGAGCCTCCGGGCCCTCGCCCTCGGGCGCGCCCTCGAGCTGGTACATGCCCTTGAGCAGGCCCTCGACGTCCAGGCCCTCGGGCTCGGCCGGCTGCACGATCGGCTCGTTGTAGACCGTGATGTAGTAGAAGACCTCCTGCAGGCGGTCGTCCACGCCGTACATGCGCTGCAGGCCGTCACGGATGATGTGCCCCAGCTCGTAGCCGTACGCCGGGTCGTAGATGACGGTCCCCGGGTTGGTGTAGGCCAGGATCGGCGAGTGGCCGTCCATGTGCTGCAGACCCTCGCCGGCCAGGGTGGTCTTGCCGGCGGTCGCGCCGATCACGAAGCCCTTGGCCATCTGGTCGCCCGCGGCCCAGAAGAAGTCGCCGGTGCGCTGAAACCCGAACATCGAATAGAAGATGTAGAACGGGATCATCGGGTAGTCATGGGTGGCGTACGAGGTGCCCGCCGCGGTGAAGGCCGCGGTCGAGGAGATCTCGTTGATGCCCATGTGCTTGATCTGGCCGGAGGTGGACTCCTTGTAGGCCAGCAGCAGGTCGCGGTCCACCGACAGGTAGTTCTGCCCGTCGGGGTTGTAGATCTTCGCCGTCGGGAACAGCGAGTCCATGCCGAAAGTGCGCGCCTCGTCGGGGACGATCGGCACCCAGCGCTTGCCGGACTCCTTGTCGCGCATGAGGTCCTTGAGCAGGCGGACCAGCGCCATGGTGGTGGCGATCTCCTGCTTGCCGGAGCCGCGACGGGCGACCTCGTAGGCCTTGTCGCCGGGCAGCTCGATCGGCTTGTGCTCGGTGCGGCGCGAGGGCACGGGGCCGCCGAGCTCGCTGCGCCGCGACTTCAGGTACTGCATGACCGGGCTGTCCTCGGCCGGGAGGTAGAGCGGCGCGTCGTAGACGCTGCCCGACTCGAGCTGCTCGTCGGTGATCGGGATGTGCAGCGTGTCGCGCAGGGCCTTGAGGTCCTCGAGGGTGAACTTCTTCATCTGGTGGGTCGCGTTGCGACCGGCGAAGTTCTTGCCCAGGCGGTAGCCCTTGATGGTGTGGACCAGGATGACGGTCGGCTGACCGGTGTGCTCGGAGGCGGCCTTGAAGGCGGCGTGGATCTTCCGCGTGTCGTGGCCGCCGCGGTTCAGCTTCCACCAGATGTCGTCATCGGACATGTCCTCGACGAGCGCCTTGGTGCGCGGGTCGCGGCCGAAGAAGTTGTCGCGGATGAACCCGCCGTTCTCGGCGCGGTAGGTCTGGAAGTCGCCGTCCGGGGTGGAGTTCATCAGGTCGATGAGCGCACCGTCGGAGGAGGCCTCGAGCAGCGGGTCCCAGCCCGAGCCCCAGATCACCTTGATGACGTTCCAGCCGGCGCCGCGGAACTGGCTCTCCAGCTCCTGGATGATCTTGCCGTTGCCGCGCACCGGGCCATCGAGGCGCTGCAAGTTGCAGTTGACCACGAAGGTGAGGTTGTCCAGGTGCTCCTTCGCGGCGATGTGCAGCGCGCCGCGGGACTCGACCTCGTCCATCTCGCCGTCGCCGAGGAACGCCCAGGTGTGCTGCTGGGAGGTGTCCTTCAGGCCGCGGTTCTGGAGGTAGCGGTCGAAGGAGGCCTGCTCGATCGCGGCGACCGGGCCGATGCCCATCGACACGGTCGGGAACTCCCAGAAGTCGTGCATCGCACGCGGGTGCGGGTACGAGGGCATGCCGTGCTCGGAGGAGAACTCCTGGCGGAAGCCGTCGAGATCCTCCTGGCCGAGGCGCCCCATGGCGAAGGCGCGGGCGTAGATGCCGGGGGAGGCGTGCCCCTGGAAGAACACGTGGTCGCCGCCGCCGGGGTGGTTGCGCCCGCGGAAGAAGTGGTTGAAGCCGACCTCGTACATGTTCGCGATGGACGCGTAGGAGGAGAGGTGGCCGCCGACGGAGACGCCGGGTCGCTGGGCGCGGTGCACGAGCATCGCGGCGTTCCAGCGGTTGATGTCGCGCAGCTCGCGCTCGAGCTCGGTGTCACCGGGGTACTCGCCCTGCGCCGAGACCGGGATCGTGTTCACGTAGTCCGTGGTCAGCGAGTCGGGCAGGTCGAGGTCGTTCACGCGCGCATGCTGGATGAGGCTCTGGACGACCTCGGAGGCCCGCTCGGCACCACGATGCTCGATGAGACCGTCGAAGGAGTCGAGCCATTCGCGGGTCTCCTCCGGATCCGGATCCGCGGCATGGCTGGGCAGATTGATGCCGATGGGACGAGGGGTCTCGTGCGAAGTCACACTGTCCTTCTCTCTTCGGAGGCGCTGGACCGGCCAGGGGAGCGGGTGTCTGCAGTGGGCACGGCTCCGTCGGCCTCGGTCCGGCAAGCCTACCGTCGCCATGGGTCCCGAGGTCCTTCACGATCCCTCCTCATCTGTGAGACTCGGGACACCCGGACGGATGCCGAACGGGGGTGTTCCCTGTCCCTGGCCGGTGCAGCGGTGCGCCGCGTGTCATATGATCGGCCGCGCGCAGTCCGCCCCCGGGTCCGACGGACACGGGTCGGGCGCGCCGGGACCACCCGGTCCCGTCGTTGTTGTCTTTCCCGTGAGGAGCCCTTTCTTGTCACCGTCGGCCGACGCCCCTTCGTCCAGCTCCGCTGCCGAGGCCCTGTCCTTCACCACCGGGCAGATCGTGCAGGAGTTCGGGTACGACGACGACGTGGACCTGGATCTGCGCGACGCCATCGAGGACCTCATCGGGGCTGATCTCGAGGACGAGGACAGCCAGGAGATCGTCGACGGGGTCATCCTCTGGTGGCGCGACGGCGACGGCGACCTCACCGACGCCATGGTCGACACCCTCGCGACCCTCGCGCCGGGCGCCCCGGTGTGGGTGCTCGTGCCGAAGGCCGGCCGCGACGGCCACGTGCTCCCCGCAGAGATCCAGGAGAGCGCCGGCACCGCGGGTCTGCGCGTCATGTCCACCGTCTCGCTCGCCGCGGACTGGACCGGCACCCGCCTGGCCAGCCGCAGCTGAGCGCACGCCGTCGGCCGGGTCGCTCGGCCGACGGACGCCCCTCCGGGGCGCGGGGCCCTGCCCCGATACGGGTCGTTAGCTCAGCTGGTCAGAGCGTCTGGTTTACACCCAGAAGGTCGGGGGTTCGAGCCCCTCACGACCCACCGCAGTTCAGAGCGCGGCTCGCTCCGCCCTGACCCCCTGCGGCCCCACCGGGCCCCGCCCCTGCCGCAGAACTTCCGCATCTGCCGCAGAACACCAGCCCCCGCCGCAAAACCCCCGCAGACTTGGGGGAATAAGCGTCTTATTCCCCCAAGTCTGCGGGGGTTCTCGCGGCGTCACCGGTTGAGGGGCGTCCAGGGCGGGACACGCGCGCGGGAAGAACCGTCCCAGCAGCCCTCAGCCCGTCACCCAGTAGATGGCCAGCAGGACGAGCGGCACGGCGAGCAGCAGCACCACCCAGATGCCCGAGGCGCGACGGTCCTGCTCGCGCTCCTCGGCGGTGGGCTCGGGGCGCTCCGGGCGGCCGTCGCGCTCCCACTGCTCGCGCTCCTGACGGCGACGCACCAGTAGCCGTCCGATCAACACGATCATCGTCACGAGGACGCAGACGAACAGGGCGGCGAGGATGAGGGTGTCGATCGGGCACCTCCGGGGGACGGCGCGGTCTGGCGGTGTGAACGCGCGGGTCGGGCGGACTGTGGACAGGGTCTCACGCCCGTCTGCGCGGGGGCCGACCTTCCTATACTGGCCGGACCGCCCTCGATCCCAGGAGGCCACCCCAGGTGAGCGCAGCGACCAGACCGTTCGACGTCGAGGCGATCCGGGAGGACTTCCCGATCCTCACCCGGATGCTGGATGAGGACACCCCGATGATCTATCTCGACTCGGGCGCGACCTCGCAGCGTCCGCGCCAGGTCATCGACGCCGAGGTCGCCTTCCTCACGCACGACAACGCCGCGGTCAAGCGAGGGGCGCATCGCATGGCCGGTGCCGCGACCGACGCCTACGAGTCCGCGCGGGAGACGGTCGCCGACTTCCTCGGTGCCCCCTCCCCGGACGAGGTGGTCTTCACCCGCGGGGCGACCGAGGCGCTGAACCTCGTCGCCCGCTCCCTCGGTGACGGCGATCAGGACGTGCCGGACCACCTGCGCGTCGGCCCGGGCGACGAGATCCTCGTGACCGAGATGGAGCACCACGCGAACCTCGTCCCCTGGCAGGAACTCGCCCGCCGCTCCGGGGCGACGCTGCGCTGGATCCCCGTGACCGACGACTTCACCCTCGATCTCACCGACCTCGGCAGCCTGCTCACCGAGCGCACCAAGGTCCTCGCGTTCACCCACCAGTCGAACGTGCTCGGCACCGTGAACCCCGTCGGCACTCTCGTGGAGGCGGCCCGCTCCGTGGGCGCGCTCACGGTGCTGGACGCGGCGCAGTCCGCGCCGCACATGCCGCTGGACCTCGCCGCGCTCGGCGTTGACTTCGCGGCCCTCTCCGGCCACAAGATGCTCGGTCCCACCGGCATCGGCGTGCTGTGGGGTCGCTTCGAGCACCTCGCCGCGATGCCCCCCTTCCTCACCGGCGGCTCGATGATAGAGACCGTCGAGATGGAGCGCTCGACCTATGCCGAGCCGCCCGCCCGCTTCGAGGCCGGAACCCCGCCGATCAGCCAGGCCGTCGGTCTCGCCGCGGCCTGCGACTACCTCTCGGCTCTCGGCATGGAGCAGGTCGCCGCCCATGAGCGGGCCCTCACCGCGCAGGCCCTCGGGGGGCTCGCCGGGATCGACGGGGTGCGGATCATCGGCCCCGCCGCCTCTCCGGAGCGGGCCGGCGCCGTGTCCTTCGCGCTCGCGGGCCGCCACCCGCACGACGTCGGCCAGGTGCTGGACTCCTACGGCATCGAGGTGCGGGTGGGCCATCACTGCGCCTGGCCGCTGCACCGCCGCTACGGCCTGCACGGCACCACACGGGCGAGCTTCTCCGTCCACACCACGGCCGCGGAGGTCGACGCCTTCGTCCGCGGCGTCGCCCGCACCGTCGAGTTCTTCGAGGAGCGCGCATGAGCACCGGACTGAACGCCCTCTACACCGAGCTCGTGATGGAGCACGACAAGCGCCCCCTGCACGAAGGGCTGCGGGAACCCTTCGACGCCGAGGTCCACCATGTGAATCCCACCTGCGGTGACGAGATCACCCTGCGGCTGCACGTGGAGGGCGACGGCGACGAGCGCCGGATCCTGGACGTCTCCTATGACGCGATCGGCTGCGCGATGAGCCGCGCCTCCGCCTCGATCATGGCGGACCTGCTGATCGGCCGCACGACGGCGCAGGTGGATCCGGTGCGCGAGCACTTCGAGGCCGCGATGCGCTCGCGCGGACGCATCGAGGGCGACGAGGAACTGATCGGCGACGGGATCGCCCTGCTCGGGGCAGCGAAGTTCCCCGCCCGCGTGAAGTGCGTGCTGATGCCATGGAAGGCCTACCAGGCGGCGCTCGTCGAGACCGGGGTGCTCGGCACATGAGCCCCGCCACCGCACCGCCGGAGCGGTCCGAGCCGTCCGCGGAACCCGCGACCACCGTCGGCTCCCTGGTCACCGCGCTCGAGGCGACCTACCCGCTGCCCTGGGCGGAGGACTGGGACCGGGTGGGGCTCGTCCTCGGGGAGCGCGGCGCGGAGGTCACGGCCGTGCACCTCGCCGTCGACCCGACGCTCGCCGTCGCCCGCGAGGCGATCGCGGCGGGCGCCCAGCTGCTGGTCACGCACCACCCCCTGCTGCTGCGCGGGGCGAGCCACCTCCCGGCCGACGACGGCAAGGGAGCCGTGGTCACGGCCCTGCTCCGCGCCGGCACGGCGCTGTGGTGCGGGCACACGAACGTGGATCGCTCGACGCACGGCACCGTCGGCGCCTGGGTGCGGTCCCTCGACCTGCAGCAGGTGCGGGCCCTCGTGCCGAGCGGCGCGGGGGAGGAAGCTGCGCACGGCTCCTCCGTGCTGGGGCTCGGCGTGGTCGGTGAACTCCCCGAGCACACCACGGTCGGCGATCTCGCCGCGCGGGTCGCGGCACTCGTCCCCGCCACCGCGCGCGGCATCCTGCACACCGGCGATCCGGATCGACCGGTGCGCACCGTCGCGGTGTGCCCGGGCGCGGGCGACTCCTTCACGGGAGCGGCGGCCAGTGCGGAGGCCGACGTCTACATCACCTCGGACCTGCGGCATCACCCGGTGCTGGAGCATCTCGAGTCCGCGGCCGACGCCGAGCGGGTCCCCGCTCTGATCGACGTGCCGCACGGGGCGAGCGAGGCGCTGTGGCTGCCGCTCGCGGAGCAGCTGCTCGGGGAGATCGCGCCCGGCCTCAAGGTCACCGTGAGCGCGCTGCCGGTGGACCCCTGGGCGGCGCGGATCGGCTGAGGTCGAGCCGACCACCGCGGTGGCCGTCGCCTCCGCGAGCGAGCGTCCGCCTCTGCCGCGAGCGAGCGCCCGCTTCTGCGGCGAGCGAGCGAGTGCCGGCCGGGGTGCGCGGTCCGGGTCAGGCCACCCGGTCGACGATCACGAGCCGGTGCCCGTCGAGCTCGACGGTGAGGGGCGACCCGGCGACCCCGGGCACGGCGGCGAGTCGCTCCTGCAGCAGGCTCACCAGCTCGCGCGGGTCCTCCGGCGCCCGGTCCGCCGAGAGCAGCTCGCGCGTGACGATCCCGCGATAGCGCTTTGCATCGTGCGAGATCACCTTCCGCACCCCCGCGCGCTCCTGCACGGGGGCGACCTCGAGCACCGGAACCTCCGGGGTGCTCTTCAGGCGCATCATCGACCGGTACGAGCCGGAGCGGCCGTCGATCACGAGCGGCGCGGGCGAGGTCGCCTGTTCGGCGAGCAGGGCCGCGCCGACGCCCCGCAGCCGGGGCGCCCACCAGGAGGCGGCGGTGCCGAGTCGGGACACGCTCGATCCGGCGGAGAGGCGATACGCCGGGATGCGATCGGTCGCGGCGTCGACGACCCCCAGCAGCGCGCTCTGCACCAGCACACGGCGGTCGGTCGGCACTGCCGTGTCCGGAGGGAGCTGGTCGTAGAGCACGCCCGAGTAGACGGCCAGGGGAGACGCCGCGGGCTCGTGCTCGAGGCTGGCCATCCGATCGACCAGCTCGGGAGCGGACGCGGGCACGCCGAGGCGGGTGGCGGCGTCCCTCCCGGCGGCGGTGCGGATCGCGGCCCGGACCATGGTGCGCCGCGCGTCCTCGAGCTCGGGGAGCGCGAGCCGCGCCAGGTCGAGCGGGGCGGCGTCGGCGGCGGGCCGGGACTTGGTCTCCGAGGGCGGCAGCAGGATCAGCACCGCACCATCCTGGCCGACCCCGGGGTGCACCAGGCCGCACGGCGCGGGAGAGATCGCGCACGTCACGGCGGCGGGCACGAACCGGGACGCCGGTCGCGCGCGGTCGCCGCGTAGACTGCTCGGCGGACCAGTCGGCCGGGCAGTCGCGTCCTCGGGGGAGACCTCGGGGCCGAGGAAAGTCCGGGCTCCGTCTGGCACGGTGGTGGGTAACGCCCACCCGGAGCGATCCGCGGGACAGTGCCACAGAGAGCAGACCGCCTCCGCGCCTTCGGGCACGGGGGTAAGGGTGAAAGGGTGGTGTAAGAGACCACCGCGGCCTCGGTGACGAGGACGGCACGGCAAACCCCACCGGGAGCAAGGTCGGACAGGGCGCGTTCGAGGGTGCCAGCCCGAGCGTCCGGGTGGACCGCTGGAGGTCGTCGGCAACGGCGATCCGAGATGGATGACTGCCGCTCACAGAACCCGGCTTACAGGCCGGCTGGTCCGCTCACCCGAGCCGGTCGCCCGCCACGGGGCGACCGACTCGGGCACGGGTCACTTCCCGTGCTTCTTCCCGTGCTTCGTGTCCTTCTTCTGCAGCGCCTTCTCCTCGCGCCGGGCGAGCACGGCCGCGCCGACGATGCCGGCCTCGTTGCGCAGCTCGGCCGGGACGATCTCGGTGCGCAGGTCCAGCAGCGGCAAGAACTTCTCGTGCTTCTTGGAGACGCCGCCGCCGACGATGATGCGGGTGGGGCTGAACAGGAACTCGACGTGCGCGAAGTACTCCTGGAGGCGTCCCGCCCAGGTCTCCCAGTCGAGGTCCTCGATCTCCCGGACGGAGGAGGCCATGTACTTCTCCGCGTCCGGGTAGGCGCGGGCCGCCTCGCCGGCCAGGTGGAGATGCCCGAGCTCGGCGTTCGGCACGAGCCGGCCGTCGACGAACATGGCGCTGCCCACGCCGGTGCCGAGGGTCACCACCAGCACGACGCCCTTCGTGCCGCGCCCCGCGCCGAACTCCATCTCGGCGATGCCGGCGGCATCGGCGTCGTTGACCACGAAGACGTCGTGCCCGGTGCGCTCGGTCAGCAGCGAGTCGACGTCGGTGCCGATCCAGGACTTGTCGACGTTCGCGGCGGTGAGCGCCACGCCCTGCTGGATCACGGCCGGGAAGGTGACGCCGACCGGCATGTCGTCCGCGATCTCGAAGCCGGCGAGCAGCTCCGCGACGGTGTCGGCGACGGCCTCGGGGGTGGAGGGCTGCGGGGTCTCGAGCCGGAGGCGGTCCTCGGCCAGCTTCCCCTTCTTCAGATCGACCGGCGCGCCCTTGATGCCGCTGCCGCCGATGTCGATCCCGAAGGCCTTCTTGCTCATCGCTTCTCCCTGCTCCATGGGGCGGGGCGTTCCCGCCGGCCGGGCCGCCGACGTCGGCGTCCTCACGGCGGCCTAGGATACCCGCGGACCGTGCGTCCGGAGCAGGCGCGCCGCCGTTCAGACGACCGGCCGGGCCGATCAGACCACCGTCAGCAGCTCCGGGCCCTCGTCGGTGATCAGCATGGTGTGCTCGAACTGGGCGGTGAAGGAGCGGTCCTTGGTGACCACGGTCCAGCCGTCGTCCCACTGCTCCCAGGCCTGCGAGCCGAGGGTCACCATCGGCTCGATGGTGAAGGTCATGCCCTCCTCGATGACGTCGTCGAACATGGGCGCGGCGTCGTAGTGGGGGATGACCAGGCCGTTGTGGAAGCCCTCGGCGACACCGTGCCCGGTGTAGTCGCGCACCGACTCCATGCCGTGGCGGGCGACGAACTTCTCGATCACGCGCCCGATCACGTTCACCTCGCGGCCGGGCCGGGCGACCTTGATGCCGCGCTCCATCGCCTCGCGCGAGCGGTCGATCAGCTCCTGCGCGCGCGGGTGGATGTCGCCGACGGCGAAGGTGGCGTTGGTGTCGCCGTGGACGCCGTGGAGAAAGGCGGTGACGTCGACGTTGAGGATGTCGCCGTCCTGCATCACCGTCGAGTCGGGGATGCCGTGGCAGATCACCTCGTTCAGGCTCGTGCAGCACGACTTCTCGAAGTGCAGGTAGCCGAGGGTCGAGGGATAGGCACCGTTCTCGATCAGCACGTCGTGGACGACCTGGTCGATGTGATCGGTGGTGACGCCCGGGCGCGCGGCCTCCCCGGCGGCCTGCAGCGCGAGGGCCGCGATGCGGCTCGCCTCGCGGACCCGCTCGATCACGTCCGCGCTCTGCACATAGGGGCCCGAATCGGAGACGGCCTCGTCCTTGTCCACATACTCGGGGCGCTCGATGCGCGCGGGGACGGGTCGCCGGGGGCTCAGCTCGCCCGGCACCAGCTCCGCGCGTCCTGCGGGACGGGTCCACACCTGCTCTACAGTCATGGCCACCAGTCTCTCACCCGGCCGCGAAGGAGCCCGCCATGAACACGACCCCCGAGTTCTTCTACAACCTCGCCACCGGGGCGGTGGAGGAGGGCCGCCAGTCGAGCGGCCAGGACCTCATGGGCCCCTACTCCACCCGCGCCGAGGCCGAGCGGGCGCTGCAGACGGCGGCCGCACGCAACGACGCCTGGGACGAGGACGACGCCGCCTGGGAGGGCGAGGACGCCGAGTCCTGAACCGCGCGTCGGCCTGTTCGGCCGGGGGTCACTCGAAGGAGTGCTCGGCCGTCGGGTAGGCGCGGGTCTCGACCTCGCCGCGATAGGCCTCCGCCGCGCGACGCAGGTCGGAGCGCAGATCCGCGAAGGTCTTCACGAAGCGGCCGTGGAAGCCGGACAGCCCGGCCATGTCCTGCCAGACGAGCACCTGTCCGTCGCAGGCCGGGCCCGCGCCGATGCCGATGGTCGGCACGTGCAGCACCTCGGTGATGCGCTCGGCGACGTGGGCCGGGATCAGCTCCAGCACGACCGCCGAGATGCCCGCCTCCTGGAGCGCCAGCGCCTCCTCGGCCAGGTGGTCCGCAGCGTGCGTGTCGCGTCCCTGCACGCGGTGCCCGGACAGCGAGTTGACCGACTGCGGGGTGAAGCCGAGGTGGCCCATCACCGGGATCCCCGCGGCGACCAGGGCGCGCACCTGCGGGGCGATCGCGGAGCCGCCCTCGAGCTTGACCATCTCGGCGCCCGCGCGGACCAGGTCCACGCCGTGCCGCACCGCCTCCTCGACGGAGACCTGATAGCTGCCGAAGGCGAGATCCGCGACGATCAGCGGACGGCTCACGCTGCGCGCCACCGCGCCGGTGAAGGTCAGCATGTCCTGATGGGTGGTGGCGGTGGTCGACTCGTGCCCGAGCACGGTGGTGCCGACGGAATCGCCGACCAGCAGCACCTCGATGCCCGCCTCCTCGAAGACACGCGCCGAGAACTGGTCGTAGGCGGTGAGCATCGCGAAGGGACGGCCGCGCTCCTTGGCGTCCTGCAGATGGCGGAGTCGGATCTTCGCGGGGCCGGTGCCGGAGGGGGTGCTCACGTGTGCTCCTGGGCGGATGGGGGGGGGATCCGAGGGCCGGGCGGGCCGCCTCGGGGACGGGCCGGTCCAGCCTAGCGGCAGCCGGCCCCCGGGCGGGCGGCTCCCGACGCCCCGCTCCTCGATGCATCGATGAACCGAGATGGCCGGGAGCGTCGTTCCTGTGGGAAGCTGTGACCTCCGTCGGCCAGGGGGGTCGACCGATCAGGGAGGACTTTCACCATGCGTTCCATCATGCGCACCACCACCCGTCGTGCTGCCGTCGCCGTCGGCGCCCTCGCGCTCGCCGCCGGTGCGGCCGGCTGTGGCGCCCTCACGGGCGGTGACGAGCCGGAGACCGAGACCACCGCCGAGGAGGAGGCCGGCACCGAGGAGGACGCCGCGACCGAGGAGGACGCCGCCACCGAGGACGACGCCACCGAGGACGACGCCACCGAGGAGGACGCCGCCGCGGAGTCCGGCCCGCTCTCCGACGAGGACCTCACCGCCGCCGCCGACCGCTTCTACGAGTTCCTCGAGAAGGCGGCCGCCTCGGACTTCGTGGGCGCCTGCGGTCTGATGCTCGACCCGACCACCGACGAGCCCGTCTCCGGCGCAACCGCCGAGGGCTGCGCGGAGGGCCTCGAGACCGGCCTGGGCGAGAACGTCTCCGCTCTCGGCTCGATCGACCGCTCGAGCGTCGAGACCACGGACAACGGCGACGGCACCGCCGCGGTGCAGTTCATGGGCTCAGACTTCGGCTACAACATGGTCAAGGCCTCCGACGGCCAGTGGTACATCGACTCCGGCGTCTGATCCCGCCCGAGCACGATCCGGATCGCCTCGAGCGCCCCGTCCCTCCCTGCGGAGGTGCGGGGCGCTCGGGCGTCCACGGGCTCCGTCGGCCCCGGATCCGGCCCCGCCGCCTGGCAGACTGTGCGCATGGAACATCTCCACGACGACGTCATCCGCCGGGTCTCCGACAACGACGTGCGGTTCATCCGCCTGTGGTTCTGCGACATCGCGGGGACGCTCAAGTCGATCGCGATCTCCCCGTCGGACCTCGAGAACGCCTTCACCGAGGGGATCGGCATCGACGGCTCGACCGTCGAGGGGCTCACCCGCAGCTATGAGTCGGACATGATCCTGCGGCCCGACCCCGCGACCTTCGAGCTGCTCACCTGGCGCGGCGACACCAACGGCACCGCGCGGATGATGTGCGACGTCCTCACCCCCGACGGGGAGCCCGCCGCCTCGGACCCCCGGCGCGTGCTGCGCGACGCCCTGGCCCGCGCCGAGGAGAAGGGCCTCGAGCTCTACACCCACCCGGAGATCGAGTTCTACCTCTTCGAGGAGCCCTACGAGGTGGGGGAGCGACTGCGCCCCATCGACAGCGCCGGCTACTTCGACCACGTCCACCGGGGACAGGGCCAGGACTTCCGCCGCACCGCGATCGAGCATCTCGAGGCGATGAACATCCAGGTCGAGTTCTCCCACCACGAGAACGGCCCGGGGCAGAACGAGATCGACCTGCGCTATGCGGACGCGCTGTCCACCGCGGACAACATCGTCACGCTGCGCACGGTGGTCAAGGAGGTCGCGCTCGGCATGGGACAGGTCGCCTCCTTCATGCCGAAGCCGATGATCGAGCACCCCGGCTCCGGGATGCACACCCACCTCTCACTCTTCCAGGGCGGCCGCAACGCCTTCCACGAGCCCGGCGCCGAGTACGGGCTCTCGCGCCTGGGCCGCCAGTTCATCGCCGGGCTGCTGCGCCACGCCCCCGAGTACAGCGCCGTCACCAACCAGTGGGTGAACAGCTACAAGCGCCTGTGGGGCGCGCAGGAGGCCCCGAGCTACATCTGCTGGGGGCACAACAACCGGTCCGCGCTGGTGCGCGTCCCCTTCCACAAGCCCACCAAGGGCACCAGCTCCCGCGTCGAGTTCCGCGGGCTGGACTCGGCGGCGAACCCGTACCTCGCCTTCGCCGTGCTGCTCGCCGCGGGCATGGCCGGCATCGAGGGCGAGTACGAGCTGCCCGAGGGGTCGGAGGACGCGGTCTGGGACCTCACGGAGCGCGAGCGCCGGGCCATGGGCATCGAGCCCCTGCCCACGGACCTCTTCCGCGCCCTGGAGAGCTTCGAGAGCTCCGAGCTGATGGCCTCGACGCTCGGCGAGCAGGTCTTCCAGTTCTTCCTGCGGGACAAGAAGCAGGAATGGCAGCGCTACCGCGAGCAGGTCACCGACTACGAGCTCGCCTCGACCTTCTCCCGGATCTGAGCGGCGCCGCATGACCCCCGAGCCCTCCACCTCGACCGGGGCGCTGGCGCGCCTCGGTTTCTCGAGCACCGACCGGGTGCGCCGCTTCCTCGCCGATCCCGCCCTCGCGGCGCTCGGACCCGGGGCGCCGCTCGCGATCGGCGCCACCGCCGACGGGGACGACGCCGTGCTGGGCCTGCTGCGCCTCGCCGAGGCCGGCCACGCCGCCGGGCACGGGACGCTCGTGGACGAGTTCCTGGCGGGCGTCGGCACCGAAGGCACGCCGGGGGAGCGGCTCGTCCGCCTGCTCGGCACCTCGGTCGCGCTGGGCGACTTCCTCACCCGCCACCCGGAGCAGCTCGAGGCGCTCCGCGAAGGCGATGACCAGCTGCGCCTGTCCGGCGAGGAGGTGCGCACGGCGGTGCTCGAGGCCGTCGGCGCGGACCCGGAGGGCACCCCGCCGGTCGCCGCCCTCAGCGGCCGGGAGTCCCGGGACGCCCTGCGGGTGGTCTACCACCGTCGGCTGCTGCAGATCGCGGCGGCCGACGTCATGGCGGCCGATCCGACCGCGCTGCAGCCGCAGGTCTCCGCCGCGCTCGCCGACCTCGCCGACGCCTCGCTCGACGCGGCCGCGGCGATCGCCCGGCGCTCGGTGGAGGGGCAGGAGCACGTGCGCTGGTCCGTGCTCGCGATGGGCAAGACCGGGGCGCGGGAGCTCAACTTCATCTCCGACGTGGACGTCCTGCACGTGGTCGCCCCCGCCGGTGAGGGCGAGGCGGCCTGCGACGAGGAGCAGCTGGTGGTGATCGGCTCGGCCCTCGCGCGGGAGCTCGCGCGGGTCTGCTCGGACCGCACCTCGGAGGGCTCCCTGTGGCAGGTCGACCCGAACCTGCGACCGGAGGGCAAGGACGGCCCGCTCGTGCGGACCCTGGACTCGTACCGCCGCTACTACGAGCGGTGGGCGCAGTCCTGGGAGTTCCAGGCGCTGCTGAAGGCGCGCGCCGCCGCGGGCGACCGCGCGCTCGGCACCGCCTTCGAGGAGATGGTGGCGCCCTGGGTGCGGCAGGCCTCCACCCGTGACGGCTTCGTCGAGGACACCCGGGCGATGCGTCGCCGCGTCGTCGCCCACATCCCCCGCGGCGAGGCGGACCGCAACATCAAGCTCGGCCCGGGCGGACTGCGCGACGTCGAGTTCACGGTGCAGCTGCTGCAGATGGTGCACGGCCGCACCGTCGAGAACCTCCACCACCGCTCGACGCTCGAGGCCCTCGCCCGGCTCGGCGCGGAGGGGTTCATCTCCCGCGAGCACGTCGCGGAGATGGACGCCGCCTATCGCTTCCTGCGCTGCATCGAGCATCGCATGCAGCTGCACCGCCTGCGGCGCACCCAGGTGCTGCCCACGGCTCCCGTGGAGAAGCGCCGCCTGGCCCGCACCATGGGGCTCACGGTGGAGGCCTTCGATCAGCAGTATCAGCGCACCCGGCGCCGCGTGAGGCAGCTGCACGAGGAGATCTTCTACCGGCCGCTGCTCACCACCGCCGCGGCTCTCAGCGACGGCGAGATCGCGCTCAGCCCCGAGTCCGCCGGGGCCCGCCTCACGGCGATCGGCTACCGCGACGGCGCCCGCGCGCTGACCCACATCCAGGCCCTGACCTCCGGTATCTCCCGGCGCGCGAAGATCCAGAAGCAGCTGCTCCCGGCGATGCTCGAGTGGTTCGCCGACGGCATCGACCCGGACCTGGGCCTGCTGGCCTTCCGTCGGCTCTCCGACACCATCGGCTCCGCCCATTGGTACCTGGGACTGCTGCGCGACTCCGGCCTGGCCGCCAAGCGGCTCACCCGGGTGCTCTCCGGCAGCCGCTTCGTGGGGGAGCAGCTCGAGCAGATCCCCGAGGGGGTGCGCTGGCTCGCCCGCGACGAGCAGCTGCGGCCCCTCGGCCGGGACCAGCTCGGACGGGAGTTCCTCGCGGTGATCACGCGGGTCGACACCGTCGAGGTCGCCCAGGAGGTCCTCCGGCGCACCCGCAACCGGGAGCTGCTGCGCATCGCCCTCGCGCACCTGACCGGGATCGCGACCCCGCGCGAGGTCGCCGTGGCCCTCACCGACCTCGCCGAGGCGGTGCTCGAGGCCGGCATGCTCGTGGCCCTGCACGTGGTGGCCCGCGAACGGGGCGCGATCGCGGAGGGTGCCGAGACCCTCGACGAGGTCGACGAGGTCGACGAGGGCACTGCGCATCGTCTGCGGGAGAAGCGCTCGGACCCCGCCCGCGCTCTCGGGGTGGAGATGGCGATCCTGGGGATGGGCAGCTTCGGCGCCCGGGAGATGGGCTACTCCTCCGACGTGGACGTGCAATTCCTCGTGCTCGACCGCGGCGCCGGCGAGGCGAACGGGGAGATCGGGATCGCGGTCGCGACCCAGATCCAGCGGATCCTCAACGCCCCGGCCGCGGGCGCCGACATGAAGGTCAACGCGGACCTGCGCCCCGAGGGGCGCAGCGGACTGCTCGCCCGCAGCCTCGAGGGCTGGGTGGACTACTACCGCCGCGACGCGCTGACCTGGGAGAAGCAGGCCCTGCTGCGGGCGCGGCCGGTCGTCGCCTCCGAGGCGGTCTCCGCCCGCCTCACCGAGGAGATGGATCGCCACCGGTACCCCGCCGGGGGCCTCGGTCCGATCGAGCGCCGCGAGATCACCCGGATGAAGGCCCGCGTCGAGTCCGAGCGGCTGCCCCGCGGGGCGGACCCGCTGCGCCAGGTCAAGCTGGGTCGCGGCGGGATGACCGACGTGGAGTGGACGGTGCAGCTGCTCGCCCTCGAGCACGGGCACGAGGTCGAGGGGCTGCGCAGCCCCGGCACCGTCGCGCAGCTCGAGGCGGCGGCGGAGGCGGAGCTGCTGCCCGGGCGGGAGGCGCGGGAGCTGATCGACGCGTGGATACTCGCCTGGCAGATCCGCCGCGGGCTCTTCCTGTGGAAGGGGCGAGAGGGGGTCGTGCTGCCGACGGACCGGATCGAGCTGCGCGCCCTCGCGCTCCTGATCGACGGCCCGGACGCGACCGCCCTCGCCCTCGAGGAGCGCTACCTGCGGCTGACCCGCCGGGCGCGGGCGATCGCCGAGCGGGTCATCTTCGGCACGGAGGAGTGACCCGCCCGTCGGGCCCCGCGCGGCTGTGACGCGGCGGGCATCCGCGGCGCGTCCCGCCTGCCCCAGCGCCCGTCGGCGTCGCCCAGCGCGTACCGTGAGCGGGTCCCCGATGCCGCGCGCCGCGCCGTTCCCCCGGCTGTGCCGTGCCGTCGCCCGTCGTCCCGCTCGAGGAGCCATGACCACCCCTTCGCTCAGCGCTGACACCCCGCGCGGCCGCATGTACCGCCTCGAGCCCGACGGCCCGCTCATGTTCCCCTCGATCACGACCGTCGCCGGGATGCGCGCCAAGGACCACCTCCAGGGCTGGTACGCGACGATGGCCTCGAAGCGGGCCCTGGAGATGTACTCCTGGCTGGATCGGAACCCCGCGCGCGCCGCTGCCGAGATCTCGCGAGTGACCCGCGACAAGTGGGGATCGCAGAAGCGGATCGCCGCCGCGGCCGAGGAGTACACCCGCACCGCCGCGGACTTCGGCACCCTCGTCCACGCCGCGTGCGAGCTGTGGGGGCGCAGCGGCTCCCGCCCCTCCGAGTCCGAGATCGAGGGCCTCGCCGACGGCATGCGCAGCGCCCAGGGCGCCTTCGCGACGGAGAAGAGCCCACAGGCGCTCCAGCAGCGGGTCGCGGTGCGGCTGGACGGCTACGGCGCGTTCCTCGACGACTACCAGCCGGAGTTCGTGGAGATCGAACAGACGGTCGTCAACCGCACCGTCGGCTACGCGGGCACCACCGACGCGATCGTGCGGATCGGGAACACGCTGCTCAGCGCGGACATCAAGACCTCGAAGAAGGTGCGAGGCGACTACGCCCTTCAGGGCGTCGCGGTGGTGCGCGCCGAGGAGCTGGTCGACGACGACGGCACCCTGCGCGAGATGCCGGAGCTGACCGGGGCCTTCATCATCCATCTGCCGGAGGCGGGCGGGTACCGGGCGGTGCCGCTGCGCACCGGGGATGCCGAGTTCGAGGTGTTCCGCGCGCTGCGGGCCGCCTGGTCGTTCGAGCCCGACGAGTGCGCGCTGCCCGAGGCGTCCTCTTCGAAGGACCTGCTGCTGTCCCTGCTGCGCGCCAAGGGCGGGCTCGACGGCATCGCCTGAGCCGCCCGTCCCCTCCCCGGCTCATTCGGGCCGCAGCATCCCCTCGGCCCGCGCCCGGGCGACCGCCTCGGTGCGGCTGGTGACGCCCAGCTTGTCGAAGATGTGCACGAGGTGGGTCTTCACCGTCGCCTGGGAGAGGAAGAGCTCGCTCGCGATGGCGGCGTTGGTGCGCCCCGCGGCGACCAGTGCGAGCACCTCGAGCTCGCGCGAGGAGAGGGAGTGCCCACCGTCGCGGCGCTGCAGCCGGCGGGAGATCCGCGGGTCCAGGGCGGAGCCCTCCGTGCGGGCGCGGCGCACCGCCGCCACCAGCTCCTCGGCGGGGGAGTCCTTGAGCAGGTACCCCCTCGCCCCGGCGTCCATCGCGGCGGTGACGTCCTGGTCGTTGTCGTAGGTGGTCAGCACCAGCACCGCGGGCGGCGGGTCGAGGGCGACGAGCTCGGCGATGATCTCAGTGCCGCGCACGCTGCCGGCCCCGTAGGAGAGATCCAGCAGTACCACGTCCGGGTGGACCGATCGGGCGAGCAGCAGTGCCTCCGCGGCGGTCGCAGCCTCGGCGACCACCTCGAGATCCTCCTCGGCGGCGAGCACGGCGAGCAGGCCGCGGCGCACGATCGCGTGGTCGTCGGACAGCAGGATGCGGATCATCGGGTCTCCTCGGTCGCGGGCGGGGACGCCTCCGGCAGCGGGTGATCCGGTCCGGGCTCCCGGTCGGTGAGCGGCGCGGCGGGCAGGATCACCTGCACCGCGGTGCCCTCCCCGGGAGCTGACTCGACCACCAGCGACCCGCCCACGGAGGCGGCCCGGGCCCGGGCGGAGCGGAGGCCGAAGCCTGCTGCGGTCTGCGGGTCGAAGCCGCGCCCGTCGTCGACCACGTCGAGGATCAGCAGGCCGCTGTCGCGGGCGATGCTCACGCCGATCCGTCGGGCATCGGCGTGCTGCACGGCGTTGGCGAGCAGCGACTCGACCAGGCGCAGCAGGGCCCGGGAGCTGCTGCGGGGCAGGGCGTCGAGCTCCGCCGCCTCCAGATCCAGGCGCAACCGGGTCTCGAGCCCGCCGACGGCGCCGGCCTCGTCGAGGAGGACGCGCAGGTGTGCGGCGAGCTCGGCACCGACGGGGGAGTCGGCGTCCCCCGCGTCGACGAAGCGACGGGTCTGGCCGCCGGTGCGGGCGGCCGTGGTGCGCGCCTCCTGCACCAGGCGCCGGGTCTCGACGAGATCCTCGCGGGCCAGGGCCCTCTCGGCGGCGTCGAGCAGGAGGTGGATGGACTGCACGGATTGGGCGACGGTGTCGTGCAGCTCGGAGGCGATGCGGTCGCGCTCGGCGGCAGTGGCGGCTGCTCGGGTCTGCTCCGCGATGGTGTCGCGGGCCTCGCCGAGCTGACGAGCCAGGCGCGTGCGCCGGTCCACCTCGTGCTGCAGCGCCCGCACGGTGAGCACGACCGCGAGCGCGACACCGGCGCCGATCACCGGGCCGATGAGCTCGCCGAGGCCGGGATCCGCGGACCAGGCCGTGAACCCGGCGACGGCGAGGGCGGTCACCAGCGCGAGGGCGAGCACCCCGCCGAGGATCGGCAGGGCGTAGAGCACCGCGAAGTCGAGGCCGAAGGCGATCCACACCGCGTTCGGGGAGAGCAGGAAGCCGACAGCCCACACCGCGATCGAGGGGAGCAGATAGCCCAGCGCCCACCAGCTGCCGTCGGGACCGGGGGAGTGCCGCAGGGCGCGTCGCGCCCCGAGGGAGTAGACGGTCGTGAACACAGCGAGCAGCCCGACGAGGCCGAGGTCGGGCCCGCTCGCGGGCGGGGCGAGGGTGATCGCGGCGACGACCAGCACCAGCAGGTAGACGAGCGCGTGCACCGCCCAGCGCAGGGCGGCGGCGAAGGGCACGGCCGCGAGGTCCGCGGCATGGTCCACGGGTGGAGTCGGCGTGCCGGTCGTCATGGCGGCGACTGTATCGCCCCGTCATTGAACATCTGTTCAGTGATTCCCTTGTGCTCCGATTGAACACGTGTATAGCCTGGTGGCGATGCACGAGGGGGGCAGATGAGCGACCGAGGACGGACCGACGAGCACATCCTCCGCGCCGCGCTGGCGCGTTTCGCGGTGGAGGGCCTTCGTGCCCCGCTGCGCCGCGTCGCCGAGGACGCCGGTGTCAGCGCGGGGCTGATCATCCACCACTTCGGCACCCGCGACGCCCTGCTGGCCGCCTGCGACGCCCACGCCCTCGAGATCGCGCGCCGCGAGAAGACGAAGGTGGTCACCGGGGACTCCGCGGCATTGCTGACCCAGCTCGCCCAGGCCGAGGAGTACGCCCCCGTCGTCGGCTACGTGCTCCGCCGCCTGCAGGCCGGCGGTCCGCTCGCCCAGCAGCTGGTGGGCGACTTCGTGGACGACGCCGCGGCCTATCTCGCCGCGGGGGAGGAGACGGGCACGATCTCCCCGAGCCGGGATCCGAAGGCCCGCGCCCAGGTGCTCACCGAGATGGCCCTCGGAGCCCTGGTGCTGCAGCTCCCCGGCGACGCCGACCCGCTCGACCTCGAGGACCTGCCGCGCTGGATGCGCGACTACTCCACGAAGATCCTGCTGCCCGTGCTCGAGCTGTACACCCAGCCCCTGCTCACCGACGCCACCCTGCTCGAGGCCGTCCTGGCCGAGCAGCCCCCCGAAGGAGGCACTCCATGACCACGCCCGACAGCGCGATCAGCATCCACGACCTGACCAAGACCTTCGGCTCCTCCACCGCCCTCGACGGCTTCTCCCTCGAGGTCCCCGTCGGTGAGGTCACCGGCTTCCTCGGCCCCAACGGCGCCGGGAAGTCCACCACCATCCGCATCGTGCTGGGACTGCTGCGCGCGACGTCTGGCCGAGTGACCGTGCTGGGCATGGACCCCTGGGGTCGGGCCGTGCAGATCCACCGCCGCCTGGCCTACGTCCCCGGGGACACGAGCCTCTGGCCGAGTCTGACCGGCGGCGAGGCGATCGACGTGCTCACCCGCTTCGAGCGCTCCGCCGCCTCCCGCGCCCGGCGCGAGGAGCTCATCGAACGCTTCGAGCTGGATCCCACCAAGCGCTGCCGCACCTACTCCAAGGGCAACCGGCAGAAGGTCTCCCTGATCGCCGCGCTGAGCCGCGACGTGGACCTCTACGTCATGGACGAGCCGACCTCGGGCCTGGACCCGCTGATGGAGGCGATCTTCACCGACGAGGTGAGCGCTCTGCGCGCCGCCGGCCGCACCGTGCTGCTCTCCAGCCACATCCTCGCCGAGGTGGAGAAGCTGTGCGACCGAGTCACGATCATCCGCTCGGGGACGGACGTGGAGAGCGGCACGCTCGCCGAACTGCGCCACCTCACCCGCTCCACCGTCTCCGTCGTCCTCGACGGAGACCCCCAGCCCCTGCGGGACCTGCGCGGCGTCCACGACCTCGTCGCCGAGGCGGGACGGGTGCGCTTCGACGTCGATGACGCCGCGCTCCACGACGTCCTGCCGGTGCTCACCGCACTCGATGCGCGCAGCCTCACGATCACCCCGCCCTCCCTCGAGGACCTCTTCCTGCGCCACTACGGCGAGGACCTCTCCACCTCCACCGCGGGCGCCTCCGCCGCAGGAGCGGCCGCCGCGGGAGCCCGCTCATGACCGCGCACCCGGCGGATCCCGTCGCCCCGAGCGACCGCCCGCACCGCCGTGAGATGCCGCCCGCCTCCCCGGCGAGCGGCCTCGGCACCCTGCTGCGGCTCACCCTGCGGCTCGCCCGTCGGCGCCTGATCTGGTGGACGCTCGCCGTCGCGGTGCTGGTCCCCTCCTCGGTCATCGCGATCCAGGAGGCCTATCCCGACCAGGCCGCGCTCGACGCTCGCGCGGCGCTGCTCGGCAATCCCTCCGCCGTGATCATGACCGGGCCGGCGTTCGCGCAGGACCAGTACACGCCGTGGGCGATGGTCGCCAACGAGCTGCTGCTGTATGTGCTGCTGCCCGCCGCGATCCTCGGCGTGCTGCTCACCGTCTCCCTCACCCGCGGGGAGGAGGAGGCGGGTCGGCTCGAGCTGCTGCGCTCCCTGCCCGTCGGCCGCTCCGTCCCGGCGCTGGCCGCCTTCGCCGTGGTGCTGCTGGCGGCACTGCTGGTCGGGACCGCGACCGCCGGCGGACTGATCGCCGCGGGAGGGGCGGTGCCCGACTCCCTCGCCGTCGGCGCCGCGGTCGGACTCACCACGCTCGTCTTCGCCGCGGTCGCGGCCGTGATCGCGCAGGTGACCGAGCACGCGGGAACCGCCTCCGGCGCGTCGCTGGGCGTGCTCGCCCTCGCCTTCCTGGTCCGCGGGGTGGGTGACGTGCTGGACCCGCAGGGATCGTGGCTGTCCTGGCTCTCACCGCTCGCCTGGGCGCAGCAGACCCGCGTCTACGTCGACCTGCGCTGGTGGCCGCTGCTGCTCTGCCTCGGCCTCACCCTGCTCCTGGGAGCCGTCGTGGCGGTGCTCGGACGACGCCGCGACCTGGGCGCCGGTCTGCTCGCCGCGCGCTCCGGGCGGGCGACGGCCCCCGCGCTGCTGCTGGCCCCGAGCGGCCTCGTGCGCCGGCTGCTCGGCCGGAGCCTGATCGCTTGGGGTATCGGACTGTTCCTCTTCGCCGTCGCCTTCGGCAGCCTCGCCTCCTCCCTCGAGGATCTCGCCGCGGACATGCCCGAACTGACCACCTACGCGCCGCTCGACCTCGACAACCTCACCACGTCCTTCTCCGCCTATCTGCTGATGATGCTCGCCATCGGACCCCTGGCCCTCGCTGTCTGGGGGATCCTCCGCCTCGGCGCCGAGGAACGGGAGGGCCGGCTCGCGGCGCTGCTGCTCTCGGGCACCTCGCGGACCGCGGTGGTCGGCGGCTGGGTCGCCGTGGTGCTCGGGGCGAGCGCGCTGCTGCAGATGCTGCTCGGCCTCGGCCTGGGCCTCGGCGTGTGGACCGCGACGTCCGAGACGCACTGGGTGGGCGACCTGGTGCTCGCCTCCCTCGCGTACCTCCCGGCGATCGCCCTCGCCGCGAGCGTCGCCCTGCTGCTGTACGGGCGGCGCCTGCGCCTCGCGGGACTCGCCTGGCTGCTGGTCGGCTGGTGCGCGCTCGACACCATGCTGGGCACGCTCCTGGACCTCCCGGACGTCGTGCGCGGGCTGAACCCGCTGTTCCACGTGCCGCTCGTGCCCGATGCTGAGTGGGAGGCGGGGCCGGCGGCGGCGCTGCTGGGGGTCGCGGTCCTGCTGGGGGCGGGAGGGCTGCTGGCACTCCGCCGACGCGACCTCGTGGCGGGCTGAGTCCCACCCCGGGGGGCGCGTGACGGGGGAGGGCCGACGGAGGAGACTGGGCGCTCCCAGCAGCTGCCCGGTCCCGGCGGTCCGGGCCGACGAGAGGCGGCCGCGATGGCCAGGTACCTGATCTCCTTCCCCAGCGGTGCGATGCAGGTGACACCGGAGGAGCTCGAGCAGGCGTCGATCGACTCCCATGAGGTGGTGCGCGCAGCGAAGGCCGCCGGGGTATGGGTGTTCGGCGGCGGGATCGACGAGGACGTCCCGCCCGTGCGGGTGCACGCCGACGGTTCGATCACGGAGGACACCTACGAGCAGACCCGCCGCCTCGAGGGCGGGTACACGGTGATCGATGTGCCGACCCGCGCCGAGGCCGAGGACTGGGCGCGGAAGATCGCGGTGGCCTGCCGCTGCCCGCAGGAGCTGCGTGTGTTCATGCACGATCCCGAGAGCTGAGGACGGGCGGGAACCAGCGCGTCGGCGGTCCTGCGCCTCGGCGCAAGGCGTCCGTCTGGGGGCCGTCAGCCGGTGCAGTCGGCGGTGCCCCGCTCCGGTGCCGACTCTGACGCTGCTGCCGGCTCCGACTCCGCGCGGGCCCGAGCGGCGCGGGCATGCTCTCGATCGGCCTCCCGCAGAACCCGCGGCAGCACGAGCAGCGTGACCAGCACCGCGGCGAGGGTGAAGGCGAGCTGGGTCCAGGGCAGGGCCGCGAGTCCCTGCAGCTCGAGCACCTGCCCGCCCACGAGCGCGCCGCCGGAGATCGCCAGGTTGAAGGCGACGGCGATGATCGCGCCGGCGAGGCCGTGGGCGCGCGGCGTCGCCACCCGCAGCGCCGCGGACTGCACGAGCGTGGGGAAGCCCGCGAAGGCTATGCCCCACAGGGCCACGAGGACGGCCGTCGGCACGATGCCGGCCAGCAGCGCCATCGCGACCACGGCGAGCGCGGTCGCGCCGAGCACGATCGTGAGGATCATGGTGAGGCCTCGGTCGGCGACGACCCCCACCAGCACCAGGCCCGCCGCGGAGGCGAGACCGAAGACGAACAGCAGCGTGCTCAGCGCGCCGACCGTCACGCCGCCGGGCCCGAGGATCCACGGGGAGATGTACGTGTAGAGCGAATACTGGCCCAGCGCCGCGAGGATCACGATCAGGGACGGCACGAGCATCCGATGCAGTCCGCGGTCCCCCAGGAGACTGCCGCGGGCCGGCTCGGCGATCGGTCGGGGCACGGCCGGCAGGAGGACCGCGACCGCGAGGGCGAAGCCGATCAGGACCAGGCCGGCGGCGCCGAAGGCGGCCCGCCAGTGCACAGCCAGGCCGATCGCGGTCCCGAGCGGCACCCCGAGGATGAAGCCGAGCGAGGTGCCCATGTTCACGACCGACACGGCGCGGCCCACCTGAGCCTGCCGGACGAGGCTCGCGGCATAGGGCATCGCGGTGGACCAGAAGAGACCGTGCCCGAGCCCGCCCAGCACGCGCGATCCGGCGAGCAGGCCATAGGTGGGGGCGAGGGCGCTGATGAGGTTCGCGAGGCCGACGGCGAAGATCGCGATCACCAGCAGCCGCTTCTGCCCGATGCGGGAGGTGAGGATCGTCAGCGGCAGGGCGGAGATCGCGACCGTCAGCGCGAAGGTCGAGACCAGCAGGCCGATCCGCGCCTCGCTCACCCCGAGTCCCGCGGCCATCTGCGGCAGCACCCCGGCCGGCAGGAACTCCCCGGTGTTGGCCGCGAAGGCGGCTCCCATCAGGAGCAACAGACGGCCCAGGGGGAAGCGGGCGGCGGGGGAGGGGGCGTTCACCGATCCAGGATCCGGAGGCCGACGGGCCTGGTCAAGCCGCGGTGCCGGGGTGAGACGAGAGCGACGGGCGTTCCCGGGGGAGAGGAGGGGAGGAGGGGGAGACAGCGGAGCGCGCATGTCGGACGATGAACCCATGGAGCACGAGGAGGCGGCGAGCGCGCCCGGGGACGATCCCGCCGGACGCTCAGGAGGGACCAGAGGATGAGAATCGCAGTGGCCGGGGGCACCGGCCTGGTGGGTCGGCACGTGATCGAGGCAGCGCGGTCGAGGGGGCACGAGGCCGTGCCGCTGGCCCGCTCGCGCGGTGTGGACCTGAGGCAGGGCACGGGACTCGAGGATGTGCTCGAGGGAGTGGACGCCGTGATCGACACCCTGAACATCGACACCCTCTCGGGCAAGCGGGCGGTGGAGTTCTTCGAGGCGACGACGCGGCATCTGCTGGCGGCGGAGCGGAGGGAGGGAGTCGGTCACCACATCGCCCTCTCGATCGTCGGCATCGACCGGATCGACGCGTCGTACTACGCCGGGAAGCTCGCCCAGGAGCGCCAGGTCGCCGCCTCGGACGTGCCGCACACGATCGCCCGCACGAGCCAGTTCCATGAGTTCGCCGGGCAGATCGCCGCTCGCGCGAGCGTCGGTCCGCTGACCCTCGTGCCGCGCATGCCGACCCGGCCGGTGTCGGCCGAGGAAGTCGGCTCGCACCTGGTGGACGTCGCCGAGGCGGGTCCCGTCGGCCGTGCAGCGGACCTCGTCGGGCCCCGGGAGGAGACGCTGGGTGAGATGGTCCGGCGGTTGTACGCGGCGACCGGGGTGCGTCGACGGATCGTGGAGCTGCGCTTCCCCGGCGCCTACGGTCGCGGGCTCGCCTCGGGATCGCTCCGGGGATCCGCCGGTGCCCTCACCGGGCACATGACCTTCGAGGAGTGGCTCCGCTCCCAGCACCGGTGAGGCTCTCCCCGGGGGCGCGCCCGTGAGGCGGCGCCCCCGGGTCGCGGCGACACCCCCATGTCCTGGGTGACCGCGATCACGATCGCCCTCGGGGAGAATGGTGGGCTCGAGGGGGTCACCGTCGCTCCCGCTCCCCGTCCTCGGAGGATTCCGCATGACCCGTCCGAACATCGTGTTCATCCTGTCCGACGACCACGCCGCGCACTCGATCTCCGCCTACGGCAGCCGGGTCAACACGACCCCGCACATGGACCGCCTCGCCGCGGAGGGCGCGATCACGGACGCTCTCTACTGCACCAACTCGATCTGCACGCCGTCGCGCGCCTCGATCCTCACCGGCACCTACAGTCACGTGAACCGCGCCTGCTCCATCTACTCCGAGTTCGACTACCGGGTGCCGACCTTCCCGGAGGTGATGCAGGAGGCCGGCTATCAGGCCGCGCTCTACGGGAAGTGGCACCTGGGCCGCTCGGAGCAGTCCCGGCCGCGGGGCTTCGATGACTGGCTGATCTACCCGGACCAGGGCCACTACTGGGACGCGGAGATGACGGGCCCCGACGGGGAGGCGGTGCGGCCCGGTTACGCGACCGACGTGGTCACCGAGCACAGCCTGCGCTTCCTGGAGGAGCGCGACCCGGAGCGCCCGTTCTGCCTGCTGGTCCACCACAAGGCCCCGCATCGGCCGTGGGACCCGCACCCGCGCTACGAGGGTATGTACGAGGCCGGCACCATCCCGGAGCCGGAGACGATGGACGACCCGCACGAGGGACGCGCCCAGGTGGTGCGCGAGGTGCGGATGCAGCTGGACGACCTCCGCCCCCGGGACGTGAAGGACGAGATGCCCGCCGAGCTCGAGGGCGAGGAGCACCGTCGCGAGCGCGCCGCCTGGAAGTACCAGCGGTACATGCGCGACTACCTCCGCTGCGTGCAGGCGGTGGACGACTCGGTGGGGCAGATCCTCGACCGCCTCGAGGCCGACGGGATCGCCGAGAACACCCTGGTCATCTACACCTCCGACCAGGGCTTCTTCCTGGGTGACCACGGCTGGTTCGACAAGCGCCTGATGCTCGACGAGTCGCTGACCATGCCGATGCTGCTGCGCTGGCCCGCGCGGATCCCCGCGGGGACCCGAGTCACCGACACGCTCTCGAATATCGACATCGCCGCGACCCTGCTCGAGGCGGCGGGGGTGGACGTGGCTTCGGCACTGCCCGATCAGCAGGGCCGCAGCTTCCTGCGCCAGCTGGGCGGGGAACAGGTCGAGGACTGGCGTCAGGCCGTCTACTACCGCTACTGGGAGCATGACGACCCGGAGCACCATGCCCCGGCGCACTACGGCGTGCGCACCCCGGAGCTGAAGTACATCCGCTACTACAACGACGGGCTGGGCAGCCCAGGGTCCTCGGACCGGATCATGCCGATCGAGGACGAGCTGTACGACCTCGTGGCCGATCCCCGCGAGATGACCAACGTCGCCGCCGACCCGGCCTACGCCGCGCAGCTCGCGAGGATGCAGGAGCTCACCGCCGCGCTGCAGGCCGAGTACGGCGATGCCCCTTACGAGGGCCCGGACACGCCCCGCATGGAGTGGCCGACCGTGCGGTGATCCCCGCAGCCCGCACGACGAGCGGCCCGGGGGCCCCCAATGGGAAGGGGGGTGGGGATTCGATGCGTTCTGATGCGCTCCCCCCCAACCGCCGACGCCGCCCTCCCCCCCCCCGCTGCTGCATCGGGCCGTAGGGCTCAGATGTCGTAGTACAGCTCGAACTCGTGGGGGTGCGGGCGGAAGCGGAACGGATCGATCTCCGTGGTGCGCTTCAGCTCGATCCAGGTCGAGATGAGGTCCTCGGGGAACACGTCGCCCTCGGTGAGGAAGTCGTGGTCGGCCTCGAGGGCGTCCAGGGCGGCGCCGAGGGAGTCGGGCAGCTGCTGGATCTGCGCGTGCTCCTCCGGGGGCAGCTCGTAGAGGTCCTTGTCGATCGGCTCCGGCGGCTCGATCCGGTTGCGGATGCCGTCGATGCCGGCCATCAGCTGCGCGGCGAAGGACAGGTACGGGTTCGCCGACGGGTCCGGGGCGCGGAACTCGATGCGCTTGGCCTTCGGGGAGGAACCGGTGACCGGGATGCGGATCGCGGCGGAGCGGTTGCGGGCCGAGTAGACCATGTTCACGGGGGCCTCGAAGCCCGGCACCAGACGCTTGAACGAGTTCACCGTGGGGTTGGTGAAGGCGGTCAGCGCGGGGGAGTGGGCGATGATGCCGCCGATGTACCAGCGGGCGATGTCGGAGAGACCGCCGTAGCCGCGCTCGTCGAAGAACAGCGGCTCGCCGTCCTTCCACAGCGACTGGTGGGTGTGCATGCCCGAGCCGTTGTCGCCGAAGAGGGGCTTGGGCATGAAGGTCGCGGTCTTGCCGGCGTCCCACACGGTGTTCTTCACGACGTACTTGAACTTCATGACGTCGTCCGCCGCCTGCTGCAGCGTGTTGAAGCGGTAGTTGATCTCCTGCTGACCGGCGGTGCCGACCTCGTGGTGGGCGCGCTCGACCTCCAGGCCGACCTCGCTGAGCACCGCGCAGATCTCATCGCGCAGGTCCGCCATCTGATCGTTCGGCGGGACGGGGAAGTAGCCGCCCTTGAGACGGGTCTTGTAGCCCAGGTTGCCGCCGAACTCGGACTCGTCGCGGTCGGTGTTCCACACGGCCTCGTCGGAGTCGATCGAGTAGAAGCCCGAGTTGACGGAGGTCTTGAAGCGGACGTCGTCGAAGATGTAGAACTCGGCCTCGGCGGCGAAGAAGGCGGTGTCGGCGATGCCGGTCGACTTCAGGTACTCCTCGGCCTTCGCGGCGACGGTGCGCGGGTCGCGGGAGTAGGGCTCGTCGGTGAACGGATCCACGATCGAGAAGTTGACGATCAGGGTCTTCCGCTCGCGGAAGGGATCGAGGTAGGCGGTCTCGAGGTCCGGCACGAGCTTCATGTCCGACTCGTGGATGGCCTGGAAGCCGCGGATCGAGGAGCCGTCGAAGAGCTGACCGGTGGCGATGGCCTCTTCGTTGAAGCTGCTCGCCGGCACGTTGAAGTGCTGCATGACGCCGGGAAGGTCGCAGAAGCGGATGTCGATGAACTCGACGCCCTCCTCTTCGATGTACTTGACGACCTCGCTGGGATTGTTGAACACATCTCCTCCATCCGCGCCGGGGCGGCGCGCCGTTCTGGTCCTGCCCGGGGCTCGTCGTGCCGCACGGGCGATCTCCTGCTCCGAGGCCGGCACGCGCTGCGGGCCGGACTCGGTGGGAGCAAGCTTATGCGCCGTCGGTCCCGCCTTCCCGAAGCACGTCCTCGCCCAGGACCCCCGGATAGGCTCCCTCCGTGATCGAACGCAAGGACCTCGGCTCCTGGATGGAGGGCGCCCCGGGCGACCCCGGATACGTCAAGGGCTCGTCCCTGGGACTGCCGCCGACGGGCCACGGATCCGTCGCCCCGTTCTGGCGCCGGCCCCTCGCGCTGGTGATCGACTGGGCTCTCGCCGTGGGGGTCTCGACCGTCGCCTTCGACTATGACGCCCTCGCCAACCTGATCCTCTTCGCAGCGGTGAACGTCCTGTTCCTGGCGCTTTTCGGGGCGACTCCGGGGCAGTACGTGCTGCGGATGCGGACCTTACCGGTGCGCGGTCGCAGCCCGATGATCCTGCGGGCGCTGATCCGTACCGGGCTGATGCTCCTGCTGCTCCCGGCGGTGGTGTGGAACCGTGATGCGCAGCCCCTCCACGACGTCGCCGCGGGCACCGCGGTGATCCGCGTATGACGGGTCCGTACGGGAGCGAACGAGGGCTGCGGGCGCCCCGGGACGCCGGGAAGTCCCCCGGCGCGCTGCTCGCCGGTCGAGCAGACCGCTGAGGGCGGATTCCGCTTCTGACCTGCGAGAAGAAAGTTTGGTTACGAAAAGGTCACGGCGGCAACGGTCGGATCACGAGACGCCGGGACGCTAGGTTGGGCGGCGTGATCGAGCGTCCCTCCCGACCCCAGACCCCGTTGCCCCCGCGCGCACCTGAGAAGCACCGTGTCGACGCGCAGGGCGGGCTGCCGTACCCCGGGATAGTCGGCGGTCCTCCGGGACCGGGGCATCCCGTCGCCCCCCGGTTCCCCCCGCGACATCCCTCGCCGAGCCCCGATCCGCATCCCGTGCTCGGGAGGCGGCTCGTCGACCTCGGTCGGATGAGCTCGACGGGGGCAGGAACCAGGTTGCTGCTGGGGGCGATCGGAGCCCTCGCAGTGGCCGGGATCCACGTGCTCATCACGGTCGGCCTCGTAGTGCACGACGTGCCCCGGGGGGAGTACGAGCGGGCCTTCGTGGTCGGGTTCGCGCTGCTCGGGACCTTCCCCCTGTGCCTCGCGGTGGCGGCTCTGCTGCTGCTACGCCGCAGCTGCTGGGTCGTGCTCCACGAGCACGGGATGGTGGCGGCCACGGCTCTCGGGGCTCCGCTGGTCCTGCCCTGGTGGGACGTCCTCGAGCTGCTCCCGCCGCCGGCCGACACCAAGTACCCGTCCTTTGAGGTGAGGACCCGTGCCGACCGGCGACTGGTCATCCCTCGGCTCCGCCGCCCACCGCGGCTGACGGTGCGGGGGTACCGCACGCATCCGGACGTGGCGCTCGTCCTCGATCACTACGTGCACTGGTGCCACCGTCACGGGCAGATGCCGCGCATCGGCAACAGCCGGCAGTGGACCTGACGACCAGACCGACGACTCCCGGGACAGCACGACGCCCCCGTCGGCCGGAGCCGGACGGGGGCGTCTGGAGTGCTGAGGCGCGGTGGCTGGGCGGATCAGCGGCCGCGCATCGCCTTGCGGTTGGGGCGGGCGCGCATCGGGTCCACGCCCTTGGGCACCTGCTGGCGGATCGAGCGCTGCAGGGCCGAGAGACGCTTGGTGACCTGCGAGGCCTCGTCCTTGGTGAGCTCGCGCTTCATGCGGGTCATGTAGCCGGGGAGCTTGTGCAGGGGCACCTCGCCCTCACCGTCGCCCACCACGATCTGGTGCACCGGGACGCCCTCGTGCTGGAGCACGCGGCGGATCGAGCGGCGCTCCTTCTCGAGCAGCTTCATCGAGGTCGAGGAGGAGTCCTCGGCGACGATCGCGATGCCGGCCCGGCCGGAGGCGCGGAAGAGCATCTTCTGGCTGCGGGGATCGATCTGCACCGGTTCCTCCGTCACATTCCAGCCGCGACGGATCGACTGCATGGCGGCGAGCGCCGCTCCGGGCTGGCCCTTGATGCGGCTGAACGCGGCGCGCTCCGCCTTCCGGGCGAGGATCAGCATCGCACCGAGCAGGCCCACGGCGATGCCCAGGAAGATGCCGTACCAGGGGCTGTTCAGCACCAGCCAGGACACGAGGACGCCGACGACGATCGCGCCGAGCATCGCCGCCAGCATCAGCGGCAGCGTGGTGCGGTCCACCTCCTGGGTGTACCTGTACACCTCGAGCATCTGCTTGAGGCGGCCGGGCTTCTTCGGCGCGGACTTCTCGGACTCGCTCTTGCGGGCCATGGGGGTGGGGGTCCTTCCGGGGGTGCGGACTCAGCTCGCGGCGGCCGGGGAGCGACGGGCGACGACGCTCGCGGCCTCCTGACGGGCGGGCTGGTCCTGATCGAGGTGGCGGAGGTTCTCAGGGATCTCCCGCCCCAGCTTCTTCATGGACTGCGCCCACAGCTTGCCCGCGCGGTACGAGGAGCGGACCATCGGTCCGGCCATCACCGCGAGGAAGCCCATCTCCTCGGCCGCATGGGACAGATCGAGGAACTCCTCGGGCTTGACCCAGCGGTCGATCGGATGGTGGAGCTTGGAGGGGCGCAGGTACTGCGTGATGGTGATGATGTCGCATCCGGCGTCGCGCAGCCGCTGCAGCGAGTCGAGGATCTCGTCGGTGGTCTCGCCCATGCCGAGGATCAGGTTCGACTTGGTGATCATCCCGGCGGACTTGCCCAGCGAGATGACGTCGAGGGAGCGCTCGTAGCGGAAGGCGGGACGGATCTGCTTGAAGATCCGCGGCACCGTCTCGAGGTTGTGCGCGAACACCTCGGGCTTCGCGTCGAAGACCTGCTGCAGCGCCTCGCCGTTGCCTTTGATGTCGTCGATCAGCAGCTCGACGCCGGTTCCGGGGTTCATGGCGTGGATCTGCTCGCAGGTGCGGGCGAACAGGCCGGCCGCGCCGTCGGGCAGGTCATCGCGGGCCACGCCCGTGATGGTCGAGTAGCGCAGTCCCATCTCCTGCACGGACTTCGCGACCTTGAAGGGTTCCATCGGGTCCACGGCCATCGGCTTGCCGGTGGCGATGTCGCAGAAGTCGCAGCGGCGGGTGCAGGTGTCCCCGCCGATGAGGAAGGTCGCCTCGCGGTCCTCCCAGCACTCGAAGATGTTCGGACAGCCCGCTTCCTCGCAGACCGTGTGCAGGCCCTGGCCGTGCACCCGTTTCTTCATCGCGCTGTACTCCGGACCCATCACCGCGCGGGTCTTGATCCAGTCGGGCTTGCGCTCGATCGGCACCTCCGCGTTGCGTGCCTCGACGCGCAGCAGGCGTCGGCCCTCGGGAGCGAGTGTCACCGTGATGCCTCCATACGTTTGACGGTCCTGGCAGTCTATCGATCCGCGCGCGGCAGGTGTCGGTCAGGCCACCCGCGGCGAGGTGCGGTGCGCCACGAGATCGGTCAGCGCCTCCGCGGCGAGATCCACGACGTCCGCGACGGCGATGCGGCGGCCCGCCTCGCGAGTCAGCGTGGTGACCCCGGCGTCGTCGATCCCGCAGGGGATCACGTTGCGGGCCCACGAGAGGTCGTTGTCGCAGTTCAGGGCGAAGCCGTGCATGGTCGCGCGCTTGGAGACCCGCAGCCCGATCGCGCAGACCTTGCGATCCTCGGCCAGCTCGCCCGCGGCGCCCTCGGTGCCGCGCACCCACACGCCGCTGCGCCCCTCGACGGGGATCGTGTCCACGCCCACCTGCCCGCACACGCCCATGATCGTCCGCTCGAGATCGCGGACGAAGCCGACCACGTCGATCGGCACGGGTAGCTTTACGAGCGGGTAGCCGACGAGCTGCTGGGGTCCGTGCCAGGTGATCTTCCCGCCGCGGTCGATGTCGACCACCTCGGCGCCGTCGCGGGGTCGCTCGTGGTCGGCGGTGAGCTTGCCCGCCGTGTACACGGGCTGGTGCTCGAGCAGCAGCAGGGTGTCCGGCCGCTCCCCGGCGACGACCTCGGCATGGAGCCGGCGCTGCAGATCCCAGGCGGCGCGGTAGTCGACCGGCCCCTCCGGCAGGCCGAACTCCTCGTGGCGGTCCCCGCCGGGGAGGGGTTCGCTGAAGCCGAGACGGATCACATCGAGCATCCGCTCAGAGTACTCCCGCGGGCCCTCACCTGCGCATTGTGGATGACCGACGGGGAAGGGGGCGTGGTGGGCTTCACTGGTCGCCATGCACGACTACGACGAGGATCGTTTCGCGGCCGGAGCGCCGTCGCTGTCCGGCCCGCGCGGGAGCGGCTGGTCGGCCGACGGGGACCGGACGCGACCGTCGGCCGGGCGACATGCGCGGTCGGAGACGAACTTGGTCGAGCGGCCGCGGATCCTCCACGCCGACGGGGACGTGGTGGTCGAGCAGGTCGCGCAACAGGGGCGCGAGGGCGTGGTGCGGGTGCGGGCTCTCAGCGGGGAGGGCCGACGGGCTGTGCGGGACCAGGCACAGTTGCTCGCCGCCCTCGAGGTCGACGCCCTGCGCGCGGCCCCGACGGTGCTGGCCCTCGAGGACGACGCCTACCTGCGCGAATCCGCCCCGGAGCTGGCGCGGCGGGGCGGGCGCCGCGCCGACCACGACGGCACTCCTCCGACGGCCGAACGGCTCGCCCTCGGGGCGGTGCGCGAGGACCTCGAGGCGCTCGTGGGGGCGCTCCATGAGCGGGGCTGGTTGCTCGGTGCCCGCGGGGCCTCGGCGCTCGGGCTCCGGGCCGACGGCACCGTCGTGCTCCTCGACCTGCGCGGCCTGCGTCGTGGTGATGACGCTCTGGATCAGCTCGCCGATCGGCACTGGATCGACGCGACCCTCTTGGACCGCGATCGCACCCTGCGCCGCCGCATCGACGACCATCGAGCGGTGCAGCCGGCGCCCGTGGCGGCCGGGAACGGGCCTGCTGTGACGGTTGAGCCCGCCCGGGCGCAGCCGGGGATCGCCGCCGACGAGATCGAGGACGGCGACGGACCGGTCGGGGCGGAGAAGTCGACCGAGGACCGTGCCCGGCCCCGTCCCGCTCCGCGGGCAGCGGATGTCGACGTCACCCGGAGCACCAAGAGCACCCGAGGCACGTGGGGCAACCGGAGCAGGCGGGGTTCCCGGGGCACACCGGTTGTTCACCTGGTGCGATCCGTGCACCGCCTCATCGTCGATCCCGGCACCCGCCGTATCGCGCTGCTCAGCGGGGCGAGCGTGCTCGCGGCCGGTCTCGTCCTCGGCACCGGCGGCTGGCTGCTCTCCGACGGACCTCGCGGGGAGGGGTCGGCGAGCGAGGTCGGGACCGGGGAGACGACGGGGGAGTCGGGGACGGAGGGAACCGGGGCAGGGCCGGACTCCGGGGCCGGGACCGCAGCGGTCCCGATCGAGGACCCGTGGTCGCTCGGCGCTGAGCTCGCCGGCTCCCGTCACGCCTATCTCACCAGCGCCTCGGACCAGGCACCCACCGCCGCCGGAAGCGCCGCCCGCGCGGAGGACGACGCCGTGCGCGCGGCGTACGAGGGCGCGACCGTCCGCGGCGGCGGACCGGTCGTGCAGGACGCGGAACTGCTCGAGATCGATCTCGACGCCGGCACCGCCGCGCTCCGACTGGAGACCTCGACCGAGGCCGCGACCATCACCGACGCGGCGGGTGAGGCCACGGAGGTGCCCGCGACCGCGCCCGGCACCGTGATCCTCGATCTCGTCTGGGACGGGCGCCAGTGGCTGATCACGGAGGTGCGCGAGCGCGACGCGTGACGCGGACCAGCCCCGGAACGCGGGGGGGGGGGGGGGGGCCCGAAGGGTGGGGGCGGGTCTACCTCTGGGACGGCTGTTCT